>JBDREB010000228.1:0-8201 GCA_043820325.1 Planctomycetota bacterium
GATCATAGGAGATCTGGATTGCCCGATCAAGTCGGGCAATGACAGCGCAAGAATAAGCCTGATGCAAATTATCCATCTTCATCCGTCATCCCACGGCTTGACCGGGGGAACCAGTCCTTTCATTCCGCTAAAGTGTAACCAAAAGTCGAAGGTGCCGGCAAAGCCGGCGACATCCGACTTTGCGTCTTTTGGACTTTTAGACTTTTTGACCATGCCGCATACCGTATACCGTTGACCGATTCGCCTTTCGTTTCCGTATGCCGTATACCGGCCCTGGGTTGAAGTTACAGGCCGCGGCAAGGTGCCGCCCGGACTTACTTGGCCGGGACGGTCGGTGCGGCTGCGGCCTTGGCCTTCTCCGCGTCGGCCTTGGCCTCAGCGCGCTGTTTCTGGATGACCGCCTTGGCCAGTTTGACCTGGTGGACGATCGGCCGCTTGGCCGGGCAGGCGAAGGCGCAGCACCCGCATTCGATGCAGTCGAGGGTGTAGACGCCCTCGTACCGGGCTTCGGCCTGCGCCTCGACCACGAGGGAGATCTCGGCGGGCACCAGGTTCATGGGGCAGGCCTCGATGCACCGGCCGCAGCGGATGCACGGGCCGGAGACGAAGGGTTTGCTGTCCTTGAGCACCAGGATGCCCGAGGTCCCCTTGGTCACCACCACTTCGTCCGAGCGCTGGGCCAACCCCATCATGGGTCCGCCGAGGATGAGCTTGTTGGCGCCCGGTTTGAGATGGCAGTAGTCAAGGAGCGCCTTCACGGGTGTGCCCACGCGCACCCGGAAGTTCCCCGGCGCTTCCACGCCTTCGCCGGTGACGGTGAGAACGCGATCAACGAGCGGGATCCCCCGGCAGACCGCGTTATAGGCCGCGAAGGCCGTGCCGACATTGTGGACCAGCGTGTTCACGGCCATGGGCAGGCCGCCGGTGGGCACTTTGCGGCCAAGGAGCGCGTAGATGAGCTGTTTTTCGGCACCCTGCGGGTACTTGACCGGCAGTTCGACCACCTCGATGCGGGGATCGGTGTTCGCCGCTTGAAAGGCGGCCACGCAGTCGGGTTTGTTGTCCTCGATGGCGATGATGGCGCGCTTGCAGTTGACCGCCTGCATGAGCACCTTGCAGCCGGCCAGGATCCCGGCGGTTTCGGCGAGCATGAGCCGGTAATCGCAGGTGAGATAGGGCTCGCACTCGGCGCCGTTCAAGATGAGCGTGTCGATGGGGAAATCGGCCGGCGGGCTGAGCTTGACATGCGTGGGAAAAGTCGCACCGCCCATGCCCACCAGGCCGGCGCTCAGCACGCGGCCGATGATATCCTTGGGCGTAAGGCCCTCTAGGCTGACCGCTTTGCCCCAGGTCTCCACCGATTCGTCCTTGCCGTCGTTCTCGATGACCACGGCCATGACCTTGGCGCCGAAAAGGCCCGGCACGGGTTCGATCGCCTTGACCGTCCCGGAGACCGGGGCGTGCTGGGGCACGGAAACGAACCCCGCCGACTCGGCGACCATTTGCCCCCGGAGCACGCGCACACCCACCGCAACACAGGGTTTGGAGGGCGCGCCGATGTGCTGGGAGACGGGCACGGACACCAGCGCGGGTGCGGGAAGATCGACGATCTCCGCCGCCCGGGCGAGCATTTTCTGTTCGGGCGGATGGACGCCGCCCGGGAAGGATCTATACGACAACAGACTCGGTCTCCTTTTTCGGCTCGGTTTGGGCCTCTGCGCGCGCCGCGCGTTCCAGAGCCATGTTCACGATGCACTTCTGCGGGCAGGCCTCGACACACTTGGCGCAGGAGGTGCACTTGGCATAATCGACGATCGCCAAGTTGTCGACGACATGGATCGCGTCGAACGCGCAGGTCTTTTCGCATTTCCTGCAGGCGATGCAGGCCATCGGGCAGCCGGTTTTGGCCTCACGGCCCTTCCAGCGGTTTGAGCACCGCACATGGACCGGCCGGTCAATGGGCCGCATGACGATGAGGGACCGGGGGCAGGCGGCGGCGCATTTGCCACAGGAGATGCACCTAGTCTCATCGACGGCCGCGATGCCGGTGGCGGTTTTGATGGCGCCCGTGGGACAGACCCGGCCGCAGTCACCCAGTCCCAGGCAGGCCCAGGTGCAGACCTTGAACCCGCCCTGCACGAGCACGGCCGCGCCACAGGTGGCGATGCCGTCGTAAGCGAAGGCCCTGACCGCCTGCGCGCCCTGGCAATGGACAGCGGGGAACTTGCGCACGCCGGCGGTCACCGCCACGCCCATGATCGCGCCGATCTTCTGCGCCGAGGTCGCGCCGCCCGGGGCGCACAGGTTGAGCGCCATGCCCTGGTTCACGATGGCGTCGGCGTACCCGGCGCAGCCGGGCAGGCCGCACCCGCCGCAGTTGGCTCCGGGCAGGGCGGCCGTGATCTTTTCGACCCGTTCGTCCACGGCGACCTGAAAAAACCGCGCTGCAACGGCCAGGACCACGCCGAAAAGGAGTCCCAAGCCGCCCAGGACCACGATCGCGCTGACGAGAATGTTGGTGGAACCGTCCATCAGATGCCCTCGTATGCCCTGACTATGGCGTTGATGAAATCATTGCGGGCCTTGTTGATCTCGGTGCCGGCCAGGGCGCCGTCGGCCAGAGCGGCCTGCAGGTCGGCCGCCAGCGGCTTGAGGAAACCGCCGAGTTCCGTACCGCCGATCTCCGTGCCGCTGCCGAATAACCAGGTGGTCTCCACGGGCGTCAGCACGCCGTCGGCCAGGGCGTTCGTCATCGCCCGGGTAAGGCGCTGTTCCTCTTCCGCGTTCACGGGCGGAATGATCAGGTTGAGATAGACCTTGGTCCCCTGCCCGAACATGAAGTTGCCCGCGTAGCGCGGCGCGGTGACCCCGGCCGAACCGGCGGGCGTGCCCACGACCTCCACGCTCCCCGAGGCTGCAGGCGGGGGCGGGGGCGCGGCGGTGACCGTTACGATCGCCGGGGTCGCGGCCGCCGGCGACGCGGCCGCGGCCTGGGGCGCCGCGGGACCGGCTTCCTGGCGCGCGGGCAGGACCACATGGACGCCGTCGATGATCTCCTGGGTCAGCCCGGTCGCCTTGAGGGCCAGTTCAAGCACCAGTTCGGGGCGGGCGGTGCGCAGATCGATGTTGATGGTCACCGGACGGCCGTCGCGGTAGAGGCATTCGCGTGAATAGACCACCGCCAGACCGCCGTCCTTCTTGAGGATCTCGAACAGTTCGGCCACGGGCCTATCGGCCATGGCCACGGATACGGGCCCGGCGGCCCACAGCTGGGCGGCGGCCAGGAACGCCGCGACCAGTGCCGCCCGCCGCATCATACCATGCCCCCGAACCCGAGGAAGGCCAGGGCCATCAGGCCGGCGCAGATGAAGGCGATCGGGGCCCCCTTCACGCTTGCCGGCATGTCATAGATCTCGAACCGTTCGCGGATACCGGCCATCAACAGCATCGCCATGGTGAACCCGACGCCCGCGGCGGTCCCCTGCAGGATCGCCTTGAGGAAGTTGATGGCGAAGGGCCCCGTGTTGAAGCCCTGCACATTCAGGATGGCGACGCCCAGCACCGTGCAGTTGGTGGTGATGAGCGGCAGGTAGATGCCCAGGGCCCGGTAGAGGGCGGGGCTGGTCTTCTGGATCACCATTTCCACGAACTGCACCAGCGCCGCGATCACCAAGATGAAGAAGATCGTCGTCATGAATTCGAGGTGGTAGGCCTTCAGCAGTTGAAAGACGATAAAGGTCACGGCCGAGGCCATGGCCATGACGAAGGTCACGGCCACGCCCATGCTGATGGAATCCTTCATCTTGCCGGAGACACCGATGAAGGGGCAGAGCCCCAGGATCTTGGCCAGGACGAAGTTGTTGATGAAGACCAGGCTGATGATGATGGTGAAGAATTCCATGGGTTACGCGGCCTTGTTCCTGCGGTTTTTGATGATGTTGGCGACGGCGAAGAGGATGCCCAGGACGATGAAGGCGCCCGGGGCCAGCACGAAGATGGACGCGGGCTGGATGTGCACCCCCCCCTCCATGGCGGAGTAGAAGCTGGTGACAGTCACGCCCCACAGCTGGCCCGCGCCGATCAGCTCGCGGATGGAGGCGATGAGGCAGAGCGAGAGGAGGTAGCCCAAACCGATCCCGAGCCCGTCCAGGAGCGCATCGGCCACGCTGTTCTTGTTGGCAAAGGCCTCGGCCCGGGCGAGGATGATGCAGTTGACGACGATCAGGGGAATGAAGATGCCGAGGTTCCGCTCCAGGGCCGGGAACCACCCCTTCATGACGAGTTCCACCACGGTGACGAATGTGGCGATGATGACGATGTAGCAGGGAATGCGGATCTTGTCGGGGATGACGCGCTTGAACATGGCGATCATCACATTGGAGCCCACCAGCACGAATGTGGCCGCGGCGGCCATGCCCACGGCGTTCTGGAGCCCGTTGGTCACGGCTAGGGTCGGGCAGCAGCCGAGCATGAGCACGAACAAGGCGTTGTTCTTGATGATGCCGTCCGTAAATGATCTCAGCTTCACGGCTTGTCCTCCCCGGCCAGTTGCTCCGCCGCCGGTTGCCCCGCCGCGGGCCGGACCAGCACGGCCTGCATGGCGGCCGCCGCGTCCTTCACCGCCGCCGTAACGGCGGTGGAGGTGACGGTCGCGCCCGTGATGGCGTCCACGCCCTGCCCCGCCCCGCCCTTGACGACCACGAGGTCGGCCACGGGCCGGTCGTCGAACTGGGCCTGGAACCAGGGGCGCAGGCCCGAATCATCCTTCTTCCGCCCCATAATGTAGCCGATGAGGGTGTTGGTGGACTTGACTTCCTTGATGCGTTCGCCCAGGCCGGGCGTCTCGGACGACTCGGTCACCATGATCCGGTCGACCCGGGTGGCGTCGGCGTTGACCCGCACGAGGACCTTGACCGTGGAGGAATACCCCCGGCTTTCGCCCATCAGCGCGTACCCGGCCGCGGCGCCGTCCTTGAGGGCCGCGGTGTAGGCGACCGTACGGCCGCCGTCCAGCGCGGCGGTGCATTCCTTGAATGTGACATCCTTGATGTCGCTGAAGATCGCGCGCATACCGGCATCCACGCGGGTGCGGGCGTTGGCGTCCATGCGGGGCTTGACCACCCCGTAGATCCATCCCAGCGACGCGCCGGCCGCCACGCACACAACGGTAAGAACGATGCCGTAGTTGGCGATCCGCCGGCCCAGCGTCATTTCAGCCACGCCTGGTCTCCGGTTTACGGGCGCCGAACGGCCGCGGCAGGGTGAACTTGTCGATGAGCGGCACGGCCGTGTTCATGATCAGGATGGAGTAGCAGACGCCCTCGGGATACCCGCCGTAGACGCGGATGATCGCCACCAGCAGGCCGGCGCCCACGGCGAAGATGACCCGGCCTTTGACGGTGTACGGCGTGGTCACCAGGTCGGTCGCCATGAAGAACCCACCCAGGAACAGGCCGCCGCTCAAGAGGTGGAAAACCGGATACCAGCCCTGGTCGGCGAACCATACCATCCCGTTGGGCGTGGACACGGGCAGGAGCCAGCAGAAAAGCACGGCCGTGCCGATGTAGATGAACGGCACACGCCAGTCGATGATCTTGAGGCCGATCAGGAGCAGGCCGCCCACCAGGAGGGCGATGGCGCTCGTTTCACCCGCGCACCCCAGTTCCTTGCCCCAGGCCAGGTCGGCCCAATGGGGGGCGGCGGCGGCCACCGCATCCATGGTCCCGCCGGCGCGGATGGCTTCCTTGACCGCGGCCAGCGGGGTGGGGCCGGTGACCGCATCGATCACCCCGCGTGGCGCGATCCACATGGCGTTCATGATCGAAGGGAAGGAGACCTGCATGAAGGCCCGGCCCACCAGAGCGGGATTCCAGATGTTGCGGCCCAGCCCGCCGAAGACCTGCTTGCCGATGCCGATGGAGAAGACCGCCCCGAGGGCGACATAGGGGAGCGGCACGGCGGGCGAGATCACCAGGACCAGAAGCAGGCCGGTCACGAAGGCCGACCCGTCCATGGCCGTCACCGGCACTTTGCGCCATTTCTGGATAACATATTCGGTCAGGATGGCGGCGGCAACGGAGACCAGGACCTGGGCCAGAACCCGGACCCCGAAGAACCAGATGCCCATCCCCGTGGCCGGCGCCAAGGCGATGGCAACCGCCCACATGATCCGGGTGGTGGTGATCTCATCCCGTATGTGGGGCGATGTGCTTACAAGCAGTTCACGGGTCATGTATGGTGGTCCTGTGCAGTATAGTAAAAAAAATAATTATAGACTTTTTGTAATTGCATGCAAGAAGAATATGGCGTCAATCCTTGTCAACCGGCGGTAAACCCTTGACAATATTCTTGATATATGTCATATTATCGCGCAGTTTCTCGCCCGTGTCCCTGCCGGTGGTGAAGTCTTCGAACGAGAGCCAGCCATCGTAGCCCACAGCCCGCAGGGTTTCGAGCATCTCGCGCCAATTGACCTGGCCTTCAGGCAGGGTGGCCGGACCGGCTTTCCATATCTTGGTGTTGTCCTTGAGGGTCTCGGTGACCTTCCAGGCCGTGTTCTTGACATGCACATGCGCCAGGTATTCACCCAGGAGTTCGAGGCCCATGCGCCAGTTCTCATACCCCTCGGTGATCATGTTGCCCGGATCGAGGATGATCCCCACCTGGTCCTCGTCGAAATATGAGGCGAACCGCGCGGCCTGCGAAGCCGAGGGGATGATGTTGCCCGGGTGGATCTCGGCCAGGGCCTTAATGCGGTACTCGCCGGCCATCTCGGCGATCCTGGTGTAGAATTCAACCGAGTTTTCGAACACATCGCGGGCGTTCTTTTCGCCGTTGTAGCCCATCACGCCGATGCGGAGGGCCGGCGCGCCGAGCGCCGCCGTGGCCGCCATAAGCTTGTCCGCGACCTCCGTCTCGTCGCACCGCACATAGGAACCGACCACGGGGGTCTCCAGCCCGGCGTCGCGGCATTTTTTAGCGATGTCGGACGCCTTGGACACGAACTCATCCTGCTGGATCGTACAGCGATTCCCCTTCCAGAACCCGGGCTTGTCGGTCTTCTCCGTGTCGCGGGTGACCCGGAACTCAACGCCGTTCATGCCGAGAGTCTTGAGACGCGGCAACGCCTCGTCGATGGTCCATTCCGGCGTCATGACCGTAAAAACCGCATACTTCATCGCACGATCTCCGTCAAGGGATTAAAGGCAACGGGGAAAGCCAAAATGTAACCGAAACCGGGCTTAAATCAAGCGAAAAACCTTTTTCATTGCATCCGGTTTGTGTTCCATATAATCGCGCGGCTGAAAGGCGATCGCGCGGATGGTTGGATAAAGCCATCCATCAACATCCCCCTCACCCAGCCCTCCCCCGCGGATGGGGAGGGTCAAATCCCGGCCTGATCCCCGCATTTCATCGCCCTGAAAGGGCGGAGGGTGACAGCCCGGGGCAAGCCATGCGCCGCCCCGGGTATGTTATCCCGCGCCTTGCAGAAAACCAGACCGGGCGGTTCGTGAACCGCCCCTGCAACGAAGAACGGAACAGAGTTGTCCCGGAGTTGTAGCTGCGACCCTTGCGGTCGCCTTCATGCGGAAGTTGTGATCGTGGGATCCGAAATGAACAGAACGGAAGGCGGGTAAGCCCCGCAGTTACAAAAGCAACTGTCGAAATGCCCCCATTGTTGTTTCACACCTTCCAACCGAGTAATTCCTTCCACCGCCGCAGGCTCTCCACCGCTTTGGGCCTGGACAATTCCGGCGTACTGCCGTGGAATGTGGGCGCGATTTCGATGGTGCACTCGCCGTCGTATGTGTGCGCCTTGACCCAGGCGGCAATATCGGCGAACGGCACCGTACCGAGGCCGAAGTGCCCATGCTCGTCCTTATCGCCGTGATTGTCGTGCAGGTGAAGCTCCACCAGCGGCAGAGGCAGGCGGTCGAGGTAATCGGCCACCGTCATCCCGCTGAAATAGTCGGACTGCGTCATACGCATGTGCATGTGGCCCACATCCACCAGGATGCCCGTGCGCGGGTGGTCATAGACCCGGCCCAGTTCCTTTTTGAAGTGCTTAGTGCCCGTAAATAAATAACCTATCCATTTCGCGTGCGGTGCAGAGTGATGGTTTGACAAACAGGTCAGGCACTGCCGCATCATTAAAGAGGTATAGCTGCCATGGTTGGCCCCCGCCACCAAACCCCGCACGC
>JBDREB010000229.1:0-3500 GCA_043820325.1 Planctomycetota bacterium
CCGCTTGTTGCGCCCCTCAATACAGCCGCAGGGCAGTTCAGGATTGAAGTCGGCCGGATTGACGAAGTTGTAGATGCGGCGGATGCGGGCTTTGTCGACGCCGAAGACCTCGGCCGTGCGGTCGCGCAGGAAGTCGGATACCGCGGTGACACAGTCGGACCGTTCGATCGCATGCTTGGTGATGCTGAAGAACGAGGGGTCTGACCCCACAAGCGTGATATCCGTGCCGTGAAGCGTGGTCACCACCTTCACCGGCCGCTTGCTCATGTCGCGCGCCAACAGGCCGGCCAGCGCGTGGGGCATGGCGTAATGGCAATGGATCACATCTATGGCGTGGCGTTCCACCACCTCATAGAGCCGGGAGGCCAGGGCCAGCACATAGGGCGGGTAGACAAAGACCGGGTAATCGCGCATCTCCACCCGGTGGAACGACATATTGGCCTCTTCGCCTGTCATGCGGTACGGCCGGTCGAGCCCCACGAAATGGACCTGGTGCCCTCGCACCGCGAACGCCGCACCCAGTTCATAGGCGATGATGCCGCTCCCTCCCATGCTGTGATAACATACGATGGCGATGTTCATGCGGGGGTTCCCTCAGGGCCGCCTGGTCTTGCCGAAGCCTGACGCAAGCCGGGAATGATGTTTTTTCAGCCAGGTCACCACATCATCCCGGAAGGTACAGGTTTCGGTGATGATCTCGCCGGCCCGGTCATAATCCGTGGTGTTCCGTTTGGCCCGGCATCGGTCAAAATAGTCGGCCCGGACCTGGGTCCCGGCACCCAGGATCTCCGGCAGGACCTGTAGGGTCCCCCAGTGATGCCCCGCCCCGGTCGCGCGATACCCGGCGGCATGAAGCACGATCATGGCCAATTGAAGGGCTGCATTGTAAGCCGTGGCGAACCAGCGGTCGGCCGAAAGTCCCGTCACTTGGGCATCGGCCAAGTCGCGTTCCACCACCCGCATCAGGTCGGCAACCTCGTGCGCCGAGGTCGTATGGGCCCGGAGGCGGCCCTCAGCCAGCAAGCTTGCCAATGACATTATCATTCCCCATGAGATAGAGTTTGGGTTCCTTCAGGATGGCTGTGATGAAATGGTGGCCGGTACGCGCCTTGGCGCTGAATTCCGTCGGGGTGAAGAGAACAGGATTCAATTCCCGTCCCAGAGTCCGTCCGACCGGTGCCAGGGCCGCCGCGACCTCCCGGAGCGTGATATCACCCACCACCATTAGGTCAATGTCGCTGTTTGCAGACACCTCATCCCGGGCGAATGAACCGAAGATGAACGCGCAACGGATCCGGTCCTTGAACGGGGTCAGGGCGCCACGCACCAGGTCGCCCAGACCGCTGGTCTTGAGCACCAGCCCATGCAAGTCGGCATAGGCCGGGTGTGCCTGGTTGACGCAGTAATACTTCTGGCGGCCCTCCGGACTGCAGGTGAGGATGCCCATGCCCGCCATGCGGGCCAGTTCACGGCTGACATTGATGGAATCCCCGTTGAGGATGACGGTGAGCTGGCGGACAAAAAAACGCTCCCCCGGATGCATCATGAGCCATCCGAGGATCCGCGCCCTTAACTTTGAGCCCAGCAATTGCGCCAGCATCCGTTTCCTTTGCGGTATTTTTTACTGCATTTGCAGTGTATTTTACTGCAATTAATGCTTTTGTCAACGGAAATCCAGGACAATCCAATTGCACGCAAGCCCGGGTACGATCATCCCCAATTTTACGATTCCCCACTGCGCCGTCAATCGCGGTTTTAATAAAACCCCACCGGACTCACCGCAAAGGCGCAAAAGCCTGCCCTCCGGCTTGACCGGACGGGTTCGCAAAGGGTTTTTAAACAATTCCTCACTTCGACATTCGAAATCCTTGACCCTGAACACAGTCGAAGTCCTGGACCCCGAGCGAAGTCGAGGGGGGGTCGATGTTCGATATTCGGTAACACTTTAGCCCCGAGTGAAACGATCATAGGAGATCTGGATTGCCCGATCAAGTCGGGCAATGACAGCCAAGAATAAGCCTGATGCAAATTATCCTTCTTCATCCGTCATCCCCCGGCGAGCCTGTCCTCCGGCTTGACCGGGGGAACCGGAGGATCCAGTCCTTTCATTCCGCTAAAGTGTTGCCAATTTCCAAGTTCAGAACTTTCACCTATCACCCATAACCGATTACCTTATCCTTCCCCTGCGCCATTTGGTTTTAGTACGCCTTCGCGAACACCACCCGCCGTGTGCTCGGCTGGCCGGACCAGACGCATTTCCCGTCTTCGTGCGGCGCATCGAGCGGGATACAGCGGACGGTGACGCCCAGTTCCTTCTGGATCTCCTCCTCCACCTTCGGATCGCCCGACCAGTGGCACAGGGCGAATCCGCCGTGAATCTCCGGCTGTTCGGCGTTCCTGGGCGTGAAGTACTGGATGAACTCCTCACGGCTGTCGATCGTGCGGGTATGCTCGGTGCGGAACGCCTGGGCCCGCGCGAGCAGGGTGGACTGGATCTCCTCGAGCTGGCGGGTGACATCAGCCACGAACTGCGCCCGGGGCTGGGAGAACTTTTCCTTGCCCGACTTGGTGCGGTGGGCGATGAAGACCGCGTCCTGGGCGATGTCGCGCGGGCCGACCTCCACCCGGATGGGGACGCCCTTCTTGATCCAGCCCCACATCTTGTCGGCGCCGGGCAGGTCGCGGACATCGAGTTCCACGGCCAGCGGCCGGTCCTCATACGAGACGGCGCGAAGCTCGTGGGCCAGTTTTTCGCAGTATTCAAGCACCTGCGCGCGCGCTTCCGGCTTGTGCAGGACGGGCAATATGACCACCTGGATGGGCGCCAGACGCGGCGGCAATACAAGACCGTCGTCGTCGCCGTGGGTCATGATCAGCCCGCCCACCAGGCGCGTGGAGACGCCCCACGAGGTGGTCCAGGCCAGCTGTTCGACACCGTTGGCGTCCTGGAACTTGATCCCCGACGCTTTGGCGAAGTTCTGGCCCAGGAAGTGGGAGGTGCCGGCCTGGAGCGCCTTGCGGTCCTGCATCATGCCCTCGATGCAGTAGGTGTTCACCGCGCCGGGGAACCGCTGGGCCGGGGTCTTTTCACCCGTGAGGACGGGCAGGCCGATCCAGTTCTCGGCGAACTTCTGATAGACCTTGAGCATGCGCACGGTCTCTTCGCGTGCCTCCTCCTCGGTGGCGTGAGCCGTGTGGCCCTCCTGCCACAAAAATTCCGAGGTCCGCAAGAAAAGTCGGGTTCTCAACTCCCAACGAACGATATTGCACCACTGATTAATTTGCAGAGGCAAATCGCGCCAAGATTTAATCCACTTGGCAAACATAGCATTAATCACCGTCTCCGAGGTTGGCCGGACAACCAGCGGCTCTTCTAATTTTTTACCCCCCGCGTGGGTGACCAGGGCCAGCTCCGGTGAGAAACCGGCCACGTGCTCGGATTCTTTTTTGATAAAACTCTGGGGAATAAAGAGCGGAAAGTATGCGTTTTGAGCGCCAGT
>JBDREB010000230.1:0-8296 GCA_043820325.1 Planctomycetota bacterium
ACGGGAGGGCGGGTTTCAAACCCGCCCCTACACGGTTGACATCCGGATGTTCCCCGTACAATCACCTGTGGGTCGAAAAAAGTGCCAAACCTTTTTTCCGAAAAACATGACCGGTTACGGATAGGGATCAGGAAATCTGAAATGGCATTTTTCTCGAGCCACGAACCCACCGGTCATGTACCGTCGTAAAGTCGGATACGGATAAGACTCACCGCCCCGAGGCAGTTCCACTGCTCGGGGTGAACTCCGGCGCAAAGGTCGCAAAGATTGATGGACTCGCAAAAAGGTTTTTTTCATATTCCATGGGTCATGGAAAAGTCGTGCCGCCGGCAATGCTGCACTTCCCGGACCGTGTACGCAAGCCATTGTAGCCGCGGGGCTTGACCCCGCCTCCGGATGGGCAACCGCAAGGGTCGCAGCTACGGGGAAAAATACCGGGCACAAATGGATAACAGACTTTATGCGAGTCCGTCAAAGGTTAAGGATCCGAAAAAAGATCCTCATTCCACCACCCCCAGCACCTCTTCCTTTGTGCCCTTTGTGGTTACGGCTTTATCTTAACGACTTCGCCCGTGGCACGGCTCTTGATCGCGGCGTGGCTCAACACCGAGGCCATGAGGCCGTCCTGGGCGCCGGCCAACTGCGGTGTGGCGCCGGAGAGAACGCACTCGGCGAAATGGTCGATCGCCGCCAGCCAGCCCTTGTCGACCATGTAGTTCCAGTGGGGCGCCCGGTCGGCCATGAAGGTTTCCATTTCGCGGCGGTCGGGCTGGGCGGGATCGGCCGGGGCGGCGTTCTTTTCGCGGATCTCCCAGCCCATGCGCCGCATGGCCAGGAGCGCCGTCGCACCGAGCTTGCCGTAGAGGTACTTGTGGTCGAAGTCGCGGTCAGGGTGGGTATGGCCCGGGTAGAGGTATATGTCATCGTAATCCTTGAACCCGAAGGTGCGCAGTTCGGTGAATTCCTCCACGATCACGCCCCCCTTCTGGCGGGTGATCGCCTCGAACCGCTCCTTGGGCAGGTCCATGGTGGCCAGACCGCTCGACATGATGGTAGCGATGCACCCGGAAGTGAACTCTAGGGCGAAGAACTCGTCATCGGGCTGAGCCGAGGTCCGGCAGTAGACCGTGTGCACATCGGCGTCCGTGAACCAGCGCAGGATGTCGAACACATGGCAGACCTCGTGGATCACGCGCTCGCCGGGCGGGTTGTTCTTCCCCCGGTTCCAGTACTCGTCGCTGATGCGGTAATGAATATTCACCGGCCCGCCATGCGCGTGGAGCGCTGCTTTGGCCTGGAGGTAGGCCAGCGCCCGGCGGCGGTTGAAACCGACCACCGCGAACTTTTTCGTTTTCTTCTGTGCCGCGACCACGGCCGCGCATTCGGCCTCCGTGTCGGCCAGCGGCTTTTCGACATACACATGCTTGCCCGCCTGCATGGCCTCGATCGCCAGCTTGGCCTGCATGTCACTGCGCGTGGCGATCACCACGGCCTGGATCTCGGGATCGGCCAGGAGCTTGCGGTGGTCGATGACAATGTTCGGGATCCCGTACTTGGCCTGCATCTCTTTGAGCACAGCCTCGCGCATATCGCACGCGGTCTTCAGGTGCACATGCGGCGCGCGCGACAGGTTGGGCAGGTGCTGGGACTGGGCGATGCCGCCCGTGCCGATTATTCCAAATGTCGCTTTGTTCATTATGCGAGTTCCTTATGCAACGATCGATATATCCGATTTTTAGGCCAGAGAGGTCCGAGGTCGGATGTCCGATGACCGACGACAGACGACCGAAGTCCGATCATGACTTGGCTTTTCCTGAACCATTCGTGTCCATTCGTGGTCCGTCATATTCCTATCCGAATATTGATGGACTCGCAAAAAGGTCTTTTTCATGCTCCATGGGTCATGGAAAAGTCGTGCGCCCGGCAATGCTGCACTTCCCGGGCCGTGTACGCAAGTCGTTGTAGCTGCGGGGCTTGACCCCGCCTCCGGATGGGCGACCGCAAGGGTCGCAGCTACAGGGAAAAATACCGGGTACAAATGGATTACGGACATTTTGCGAGTCCGTCAATATTAATCTGTGCGATCTGTGTAATCTGTGGCCTCTGACTCATATCCTTGTCCGTAACAATACCCCATCCGTGTGCATCTGTGTGCATCAGTGGTTACTGTCCTTTTCATGTCCATACAATAATCTGTGCGATCTGTGTAATCTGTGGCCTCTTCATCAGAATCTTAATTTCCGCAGCGCTTCCAGGTAATACTGGTAGTTCACAAGCGAGGTGTCGGGCGTGATCAGGTGGTCGGGCAGCGGGATGAAACCGCCCTGCTTCATCAGCGGTACGCGGCGCTTGATCTCCGCGTCGATCGCCGCGGGCCCCTTCTCGAACTCGAGCTTGTCGACGCCGCCGTAGATCAGGAGGTCCTTGCCGTAGCGTTTGCGGTAGTCGGCCGGGTCGGCCTTCCAGGCGCCGATCTCGATCGGGAACATCACATTCACGCCGCTTTCCAGCCACAGCGGCACCAGGTCGTTAATGTACCCGTCGCAGTCGACCACGAAGAACTTGGTGCCCCGCGCATGGAGTTTGTCCGCGATCTTGCGGTACCCGGGCACGGCCACATCCTTGAATATCTCGGGTGAGACCAGCGGCCCGGTGCGGAAGCAGATGTCCTCCCAGCCCCAGCCCGCGTCGATCTGCACATCCTTGGGTATCTGGTCGAGCGCCCACACCACCAGGTCGGCGATGGTCATCGCCATTTCCCGGAACAGGTCGCGGTCGTCGCAGGAAAGGTAGGCCATGTTCTCCACGCCCATCCAGTTGCGGACCCAGCCGATCATCGCGGCCGTGCTCTGGGTGACGATGGTCCCCGAGGCACGCGCCTTTTTGATCCGTTCCTTGAAGTCGGCCGGGATGCGCGCCGGGTCGGGCTGGAGCCGTTTCTTGTACTCGGCCCATCCGTCGCGGTCCTTGAGCGTAAAATCGATGAAGTGCGGAATGCAGCTTTTTTCCTTCCAGTGCTGGGCGATCACGCCGTCATTCTGGCGGAAGATCCGGTAAGCGGCCGTCTCCTCGATGGTCTCCTCCTTGAATTCCGGGAAGAGCCCCACATTGATGCCCAGGCCCGAACCCATCGGCGCGGCATTGAAAAAGGCGTGCTCGCTCTGATCCTTGGGCAGACCCTCCGTGAGCCACCGCTCCCGCGTCTCGCGCCAGCCGGCCCAGTGGATCACCGGCATGCGATCGACCTTGCGGTAATTCAGGATGTCGAGCATCAGTTCACGGGCGGTGGGCTGCATGGGGATTTCCTTAAGTACCCGGGTGTGAAATGCTTTCATCGTCCCTTTTCGATCCATGTACGATTTTCGATTTCAAATGTGCGATGTTTTCGGACCGGCTGTGCTCTCAATTTATTCCTTATTCGTGTTCATGCGTGGTTATTCTGCCGACGACCGAGGTCCGAACAAGACCTGCGACCTGCAACCTGCGACCTGTGACTCTTCATCTCCATCCGTGCATCTGTGTGATCTGTGGCGGTTTTATCCCAAAAGCCCGGCCGGAGCCTCGATCGCCGCGCGGGTTTTGGCCGGGTCGCCGCCGCCGCCGCGGGCGAAGGTATCCTTGCCGCCGCCGCCGCCCCCCGCCGCCTTGCCCACGGCCTTGATCACCGCGCCGGCCTTGTACCCGGCCGCAAGCGCCGCGGGGCCTGCGGCGCAGAGGATCGTGGTCTTGCCCTCCAGGTCGCCGGCGACCAGGCAGAGCCCCTCCGGATTCCTGGCCTGGAGGCCCAGGATGATGTCGTTGAGCGCCTTGGGATCGGCGCCGGCCGCGTAGAGACTGGTGACGCTGATCCCCTTCACCATGACCGCGCCGGCCTGTTCGGCGGCCGCGCCGGCCGGTTCCCGGCCGGCCCGGGCGAGCTCCTTGCCGAAAGCCTTGTTCTCGGCCGCGAGGGCCGCGACCACCTCCACCAGTTCCCCGTGAAGTTTGGCCGCGGGCTTGCCGAGTTTCCCGCGCAGGTCGCGGTTCTCGGCCGCCAGCGCGTCGATCTTCTTTTCGAGCGTATTCTCCTGGCTGTCCGTGGCCGCCATCAGGCCGCGCAAAGTCGTTTCGGCCGTGCGCAGGACCGTGACGACCTCGGTCCCGCCCAGCCCCTCGACCCGCGCCTCGATGCCCACTCCGCTCAGCGCCTGGCGGATCGCGTTGATCGTCGTCTTGCGGGCATCGAGCCGCTCCTCGACCTGCCGGCCGGTACAGCCCGTGATGCGGCGGTTGCCGGCCGAGATGGCCTCCTCGGACAGGAGGGCGAAGTACTTGATGATCCCGGTCTGGCCGGCGTGCGTGCCGCCGCAAAGTTCGCGCGATAGACCGTCACCCACATCCACCACACGCACCTGCTCGCCGTATTTTTCGTCAAAGAGGGCGATGATCCCCCTGGCTTTGGCCTCGGCCAGCGGGATCTCGTAGAACCGGGTGGGCAGGTCCTGCCTGATCAGGGCGTTGACCCGGTCCTCGATCGCCACGAGTTCGATGTCGGTAAGTTTGCGCGAAAAGGTGAAATCGAACGAGAACCGGTCGGCATCGACCATCGACCCCTGCTGTTTCACCTGGGTGCCGAACTTCTCCCGCAAGGCGTGGTGCAGAAGGTGGGTGGCCGTGTGATTGGCCTCGCGGTTGCGGCGCTGGTCATGGTCGACCTCAAGCGTGCACAGATCGCCCGTGCCAGGCGGGTTGCAATGCTGGTAGCGGCCCACATGCGCATACATGCCGCGCGCCTTGACGGTCGTGAGCACAGTGAAGGCGTGCGTTCCCCACCGGATGGTCCCGGCATCCCCTTTCTGGCCGCCGCTTTCGGCGTAGAACGGCGTGGTATCGGTCACGATGAACTCGGGACCGGCGGCCAACACCCGTCCGTCGAGGCGCATGTGGTCATACCCGCGGAAAACGGTCGGCGGCAGACTGAGGTCGGCCGGGAGCACATCTTTGGCGGTCACGCCCGCGCGCGAGCGTTCCTTCTGGCGTTCCATTTCCGCCTCGAACCCGGCCATGTCGACCTTGAGCCCTTTTTCATTCGCCATGAGGTTGACCAGGTCGGGCGGGAAACCGTAGGTGTCGTAGAGGGTGAAAACATCCGTACCCCGCACCGTGCCGCCCGGGGGCAGGTCGGCGGCGACGCGGACGAAGAGCTCGTTGCCCTGGCGCAGGGTGCGCTGGAACTTCTCCTCCTCGCTCCGGATGACATCGCGCACATAGCCGGGGTTCTGCTTGAGCTCGGTGAAAAAGCCGCCCATGGTGTCGACCACCGTGTCCACGAGGCCCGAAAGGACCGGCGTACCCTCGGCCAGCAGATTGGCGAAGCGCACGCCGCGCCGCAGGACCCGGCGCACCACATAGCCGCGGCCCTCGTTGGAAGGCACGGCGCCGTCGGTGACCGCGAAAGTCAGCATGCGGATGTGGTCGGCGATCACCCGGAACGGGGTGCGCGTCTCCGCGTCGAGTGTGCGCCCCGTGAGTTCGGCGATGCGCGCAAAGAGCGGCTGAAAGAGGTCGGTGTCGTAATTCTCCGCCTTGCCGCCCAGCACGGCCGTGATGCGCTCGAGCCCCATGCCCGTGTCCACATGCTTGTGCACCAGTGGCGTAAGTTTGCCGTCGGTGCCGCGGTTGGACTGGATGAAGACATTGTTCCAGAGCTCCAAAAACCGCCCGCAGTCGCAATTCACGGTGCAGGCCGGGCCGCAGCCGTACTTGGTGCCGCGGTCGAAATGGATCTCCGTGCACGGCCCGCAGGGACCCGTGTCGCCCATCTCCCAGAAATTCTGCTTCGCGCCGAACCGGCGGATGCGGTCAGGGGCGATGTCGGTCACCTCGCGCCATATTTTATCCGCCTCGTCGTCGTCCTGGAAGATGGTGGCGTAGAGCCGGTCCTTGGGCAGTTTCCAGATACTGGTGAGCAGTTCCCACGACCACCCGATCGCCTCGCGCTTGTAGTAGTCGCCGAACGACCAGTTGCCGAGCATCTCGAAGAAGGTATGGTGCGACCCGTCCCGGCCGACCTCCTCCAGGTCGTTATGCTTGCCCGAGACACGGATGCACTTCTGCGAGTTCACGGCGCGGGTGTAGGAGCGTTTTTCCACGCCCAGGAAAATGTCCTTGAACTGATTCATCCCGGCGTTGGTGAACATGAGGGTGGGATCGCTGACCGCGATCGACGGCGAGCTGTGCACATAGGTGTGCCCGCGGTCCTTGAAGAACTGGATGAACTGCTGGCGGACATCGGCGGATCGCACGGTCGGTTCCTTCAGAAAGAGACGCGTTCCAGGAGACTGTATTCGGGCCCGTCGGGCCGGAGGACGCTCTGCATAAGTTCGATGCCGGTCACACGGTCACGGCCGAATTCGGCGGCCCACCAGCCGTCGAGCCTGGACGCGGCCCAATGCCACGCCTCGGGCCGGGTCACACGCATGAAGGTGATGTGGGCCACGAACCGCTTGTGATCCTGCTTATGCTCGGGGAAACGGGTGTTCAGCCCCTCGGCGATCTCGGCCAGGTAGCCGGAATCATCCCGCACGCCGATGTAGACCACCCGCGGCTTCTCGATCCGGGGCAGGCCGCCCACGCCGGCCACCGCCACATCGAACGGCGTGATGGCCGCGGTGATCTCCCGCATGACCGCGGTGATGCGGGGGATCTCCTCCACCTCCGTGTCGCCCAGGAATTTCAGGGTGATGTGGTAGTTCTCCGGCGCCACGAGCGAGAGACCGCTCATGCTCCGCGGGCCGGAGGAATTGATCAGCATGGTCTGCACGCGGGTGATCGCCGCGCGCACCTCATCGCTGATGGGCGCACTGATGAAGGCCCGGACCTGCTGGGGCATGGTTGTTCCGCCACCGACTGCCGAAAGGTCCGTATTGTATCATCGAAGCGGCAATAATCAACCGGAAACTGCCCGGAGTGGACGTTCCCGGATGCTTGCAAGGCGAACCGTTACGGCGCAGGACCGGCACACAGCATATGATCCGGCCGCCTTGGAATAGCAGGCAGGACGGTCAGGGTTTGGTGCCGCCGGCCGGAACGCTTGCGCCGGCGTTCTCGATCGCGGCCAGGACGCCCCGGGCGATGGTTTCGTGGCCCATCTTCCCCATGTGGACACCTTCGCATTGCGTGGTGTCCGGCAGGATGGCATACAGTTTCTCTTTGTCCGCCGGGGGGACCGCGCCGAAAAGGGCGAAGATGTCGGCGCGGCCGGCATTTACATCGGCGGCGGCCTGCCTCGGTGATCGGTGCGGTCTTCTCCACGGTGGTCAATCCCGGCGCCGTGGTCATGATCAGGATGTCCGCGGCGCCCTTGGTGGCGCGACGGTAGCGCACGACGGCGTCCTTCTGGACCGCCCGCATTTTTTCGGCCGTGATGCCGCTGGCCAGGTCGTTGCCGCCGTAACATATCGTCACCAGGTCCGCGGCCGGGGCCTGCTTCTGCCGGCGCGGAATGATCACCAGCCCCTGCAACAGCTCCGTGCCGCCGATCGCCGGATTGACGATCGTCATCTCAACTCCGTATTTGTCCTTGATCATTTGCGCCAGGAGGGTCTGCCACAGGATCTCGCGGTTGGCCCAATGGGCCGGATCGCTGAGCGAATCGCCGGTGCTCACGAGGGTGATCTGCTTTTTGTCCTTCAGTTTCTGGAGCACGCGGGCCGGCGGCGCGCCGGCCGGCGTGTAGTCTTTGGTGTCCAGCTCGATCACCGTCTCCAGCCGCAGGTCGTCGATGGTGTAGGAATGCGCGGCGTAATCCTTCCAGAACCACCACTTGCCGAACGCCATCGTCACCAGCTTGGAGGGCGCATTGCCGGTCTTGGGGTCCAGCGGTTTGATGTCGCCGCTGGAAAGCACCGGCACAAAGTCACGCCAAGCGATGGAGATCTTCCGCCATTCCGTGCTGTCGATCGGGAAGGCCACCGTGTAACGGGTGGCGTAATCCCAGTTGTAGATGAACTGGATGCCGCCGAGGTGGTCCGAACCATCGCCCTTGACCCAGAACGACAGGCCGGCCGCCGTGTCCCAGTCGGGCGTGCCCTTGATATTAACTGCCGGCGAAGGCCGCGCTGCAGCCGTCCTCGAAACTGAATTGCAGCGCCTTAGTGCCCGTAAATAAATAACCTCAGATTTCCTGATCCGGGCGGAAAATGGGTTGGCGCATTTTCACGTCAGGCAAGAGTGTAAATCATCCGCATTCCGGTCTTGGGATGGTGGAAAGATAATTCGTTCAGTTCGAGCAGCAAGGCGCCAATTGCCTTGTCAT
>JBDREB010000231.1:0-6956 GCA_043820325.1 Planctomycetota bacterium
ATGACAAGGCAATTGGCGCCTTGCTACTCGAACTGAACGAATTATCTTTCCACCATCCCGAGACCGGAATGCGGATGATTTACACTCTTGCCTGACATGAAAATGCGCCAACCCATTTTCCGCCCGGATCAGGAAATCTGCTATTGCAAGGAAAGCCCGGGGTGCGAATATGGGGGCGGAGTTGAGCGCCGATGCCGGGCAGTGGGACGCCTGCGCCACCGGGTTCGCGCTCCTGTGCTACCTCGGGTACGGGCACACGCAGCGCGCCGGCCATTTCCGGACGCAGGTCGCCAACGGCCTGGCATGGCTCGAAGAAGCCCAGGCGGAGGACGGGAGTTTCTCGCCGAACAACTATGTGCACGCCGTGGCCACCATGGCCGTGGTCGAGGCGCATGCCATGTGCCCAGACAGCCGGCTCGAGGCGATGGGGCGGCGGGCCGTGGCGGTGATCCTGGCGCGCCAGAACCCGTATCTCGGCTGGGATTACGGTGCGCCTTCCACGCGCAACGACACTTCGGTGACCGGCTGGCAGATCATGGCGCTGAAATCGGCCAAGGCGGCCGGTTTCGACATCGGCACCGCTTTTGATGGCGCCCTGGCCCACCTTGACCGCGTCACTCCGGCCCTCATTTCCGGGGAAGGGGCGCGTCTGGCCGAAGATTGCGCCTACACCTATTACACGGATAAGGACGACCCGGGCCACCGCAACAGCACCATGACCGCGATCAGCATGCTCTGCCGGATCTTCATGGGCGCACGGGTCGCGTCGCCGCTTTTGGCCGGTCATACGCGCATGGTGGCCGAGCACATGCCCGCCGCGTATGACGGGGCCGGCCTCTACGAATGGTATTACGCCACCCTGGCCATGCACCAGGTCGGCGGCCGGAACTGGGCCGCCTGGGGTGCGGCCATCACCCGGGTCCTGGAGGGCGTTCAGTGCGGCAAGGGGTGCGCCAGGGGATCGTGGGACCCGACGACCGATTTTGCATGTCAGAAGGCCGGCCGCCTCTTTGCCACGGTGATGGGCTGCCTTTCCATGGAGGTCCCGTTCCGGTACGCGCGCATGGGCGCGATGCAGCGGATCTGACCGGCGGCCGGGGTGCGGGCGGGTGGCGGGGCCCGCCCGCATTCCGGCGCCCACTCATCCCCCAAAATGCCTTGACACCACCGGTATTCCCTGTAAGATTGATGTTTTACCCTCTCAAACTGGATGGTGCCTGACGGATGGAACTGCCCCTCGTTGATGTCGATATCGCCCTCGGCACGCCGGCCGCGCCCCTGGACGCGGAGAACGGTTTTTTCCGCACCGAAGGGGATGTCCTGGCCGCGATGGACCGTTTCGGCATCAACCGCGGCGTGGTGCGGCATGTGTTCAGCCGCGAATACGCCCCGGTCCACGGCAACGCCCTGCTGGACAAGCTGGAGTCACGGCGCCTCCTGAAATGCCACACCCTGCTGCCGCCCCACACGGGCGAGATGGGGCCGGAGGACAAACTGGTCGAGCACCTGGCCTACCGCATGGTGCGTTTTGTGACCTTCTATCCCGAGACCCACCATTACCACTTCACCACCCATACCTGCGGCGGCCTGCTGGGATTGCTGGCCGACGCGGAGATCGTGGTGCTCCTGGACAAGGAGCAGGTCGATTATGAACGCGTCTACGAGATCTGCCGCCACATCCCCGAACTCCACCTGGTGCTGACCGGCGTGGCCTATCGCGACAACCGCGACATCTATCCGCTCCTGGCCGATGTGGAGAATGTCTACATCGCCACCGCGCGATTCTGCGGCATGGGGTTCATCGAGGATGTGGTGAACAAGTTCGGGCCTCAGCGGCTGGTCTTTTCGAGCGGCATGCCCATCTATTCCCCCGGCGCGCCGATCACCACCTTGGCTTACGCGGCGATCCCCGACGATGCCCGGCGCATGATCGCCGGCAACAATATCCTCTCCCTTCTGGGCGCCATCGATGAGTCTTAAGACGCGTGTGCTTGTCGGCGGTCCGCTGGGTGATGTGGACATCATCGACGCCCACATGCATCTCAACGCCCCGCCGTTCTATGTGCCGGCCGCCGATGCCGCGGCCCTGATCGCGGCCATGGACAAGTACGGCATCCGCCGCGGCATCATCGCGCCCCAGCTGGCCATCACCTGCGATATGCGCGCGGGCAACGACGAAGCCCTGGCCGCCGCCGCCGCCTCGGGCGGGCGGCTCATGGCCTATTGCACCGTGAACCCGCGCTACCCGGAGGAGATGAACCCCGAACTGGAACGGTGCTTCGCGGCCGGCGCCGTGGCGGTGAAGATCCATCCCGGCATCCACGACACGGCCGTGACCGACCCGGCCTATAACCGGGTCTACACCTTCGCCCAGGAGCGCGGCGTACCGGTCCTGGCGCATACCTGGGGTGAGTCGCCCCGCCACGGGCCGCGCCTCTTCGTTGAGATCACCGCGCGGTTCCCGCGGCTGGTGGTGATCCTGGGCCACGCCGGGGGCACCTTCGCCGGGATGCGCGAAACGATCGAGGCCGTGCGCGCCCGGCCCGCCAATCTGTACGCCGATCTCACGGGATCGATGCCCTATCTGAACCGGGTGGAGCTCCTGGTGCGCGCGGTGGGCGCCGAGCGCGTCCTCTACGGCAGCGACGCCCCCTGGCTGGAGCCGGGCCAGACCCTCGGACCGGTGCTCTTTGCCGCGATCGGCGACGAGGAACGGCGGCTCATCCTCGGCGGCAACATCCGGCGCCTCCTGCACCTCGATCAAGCATAGAAAGGGGAATGGACGATGGTTCTCGGCCTGCTGCGCAAACTGTTCAAGTCCCGCAACGAACGCTACCTGCTCCGGTGCCGCGCCGTTGTGGAACGGATCAATGCGATCGAAGCGGAATACCAGCGGCTGGGATCGGAGGATTTCCGCGCCCTGACCCCCGCCTTCCGCAAACGCGTGGCCGACGGGGCCACCCTTGAGAGCATCCTGCCGGAAGCGTTCGCCCTGGTCAAGAACGCGGCCCGCCGGCTCAAGGAACGGGGGCACCGGTACCAGATCATGGAGCGTGAGGCGGCCTGGGAGATGGTCCATTTCGATGTCCAGCTCCTGGGGGGCATCGTGCTCCACGACGGCAAGATCGCCGAAATGGCCACGGGCGAGGGCAAGACCCTGGTGGCCACCCTGGCGACCTATCTCAACAGTCTGTCGGGGCGGTCGGTCTTCGTGGTCACCGTCAACGACTACCTGGCGCGCCGCGACTGCGAATGGATGCGGCCGCTGTATGACATGCTGGGGGTCACGGTGGGGTTCATCCAGAGCGGCATGTCACCGGAGGAACGCCATCCGCACTATGCTTGCAGCATCGTCTACGGGACCAACAACGAATTCGGGTTCGATTACCTGCGCGACAACATGAAACACCGCGCCGTCGACCAGGTGCAGAAGAACCTGTATTACGCGATCATCGACGAAGTGGACAGCGTACTCGTGGACGAGGCGCGCACCCCGCTCATCATTTCCGGGCCCAGCGATGACATGACCGGCCGCTACCAGGCCGTCAATCAGGTGGCGCGCGTAATGAAGGCCGGCGTGCACTTCAAGCTCGACGAGAAGAAACACTCCACCGCCGTGACCGAGGAGGGCATCGCCCTGGCCGAGCGGCAGCTGGGCGTGGGCAGCCTCTACAGCGGCCGCAATATGGACATCCCGCACTATCTCGACAACGCCCTCAAGGCCCACCACCTGTACAAGCGCGATGTCGACTACATCGTCAAGGATGGCCAGGAGGTCATCATCATCGACGAGTTCACCGGCCGCCTCATGCCGGGCCGGCGCTGGTCGGACGGCCTGCACCAGGCCATGGAGGCCAAGGAGGGGATCAGCGTCCGCGGCGAGAGCCAGACCCTGGCCACGATCACCTTCCAGAACTATTTCCGGCTCTTCGAGAAGATCGCGGGCATGACCGGCACGGCCCTGACCGAGGCCGAGGAGTTCTACGAGATCTACAAGCTTGAGACCATCGTCCTGCCCACCAATCGGCCCATGCGGCGCGAGGAACTGCCCGATGTGATCTACGCCTCCGAAAAGGCCAAGGTCAAGGCGATCATCGAGCGCATCCGCCAGGACCACGCCACCGGCCGGCCGGTGCTGGTGGGCACCATCTCCATCGAGAAATCGGAGCTGTTAAGCGGCGAACTGGAGCGCTTCGGCATCAAGCACGAGGTCCTGAACGCCAAGCAGCACCAGCGCGAGGCGGAGATCATCGCCATGGCCGGGCAGATGGACGCGGTCACCATCGCGACCAACATGGCCGGCCGCGGCACGGACATCAAGCTCGGCCCCGGCGTGGCCGACAAGGGCGGGCTGGTCGTGCTCGGCACCGAGCGGCACGAGGCCCGGCGCATCGACAACCAGCTGCGGGGCCGCACGGGGCGCCAGGGCGATCCCGGCACCTCGCAGTTCTACCTGTCGATCGAGGACGACCTGATGCGCATCTTCGCCGGCGAATGGGTCCGGAACATCATGGGTCGCCTGGGGTTCGACGACTCGGAGCCGATCGAGAGCCGCCTGGTCTCCCGGCAGATCGAAAAGGCCCAGAAGCGGGTCGAGGAGCGCAACTTCGACATCCGCCGCAACCTGCTTGAGTACGACAAGGTGATGAACGAACAGCGGACCATCGTCTATCAGCAGCGCCAGGACTTGCTGGAGAACCGGGCCGTGTGGGAGATGATCGACGACATGCTCGATGTCTACATGGATGTGAAGGCCGGGGAGATCCCCGACGACCAGACCGACCGCACAGCCGAGGATATCCAGTCATTTATCGACGCCATGCGCATGAACTTCGATGTGCGCCTGACGCCGGCCGAGGTCGAGGCCCACCTGAAGGCGCACGACCTGGCCGCCTGCACCCTCGGCCTGGTCCAGGCCGAACTGGCCGGCTTCCGCAAGCGGTTCGGCGAGGAGATGGCCACCCGCGTGGCCGCCGACATCACGCGCGTGACCATCGACGAGCGGTGGAAGGAACACCTCTACGAAATGGACTATCTCAAGCACGGCATCCACATGCGCGGGTACGCCCAGGTGGACCCCAAGCTCGAGTACAAGCGCGAAGGGTACGAGCTCTTCACCACCATGGCCGACGCGGTCAAGGTCCAGGTCTCCGAGCGCCTCGTGCGCGTGGCCCGGGGCTTGCTCGAACGCGCGGCCGCGGCCGAGGAAATGCCGAATGTCTGGCAGGTCAACGATACCAGGCACACGACCATCGGCTCCATGGACGAGGCGGCCCGGGTCGCGGCCGATCACAGCCAGACCGGCGGCGAGGCCCGCAACCGCGTGGTGACCATCGTCAACAAGGCGCCCGAAGCGGGGCCCAACGATCCCTGCCCGTGCGGCAGCGGCAAGAAGTACAAGCGATGCTGCCGCGGCAAGTGATCGCCTGGGGGTGCGTCGTCATCCTGGCGGCCGCCCTCATCGGGGCGGCCGTTCCCGCGGCGGGGCAGACCCAGGCCGGTCCCGGCATCTGTTCCCAGTGCGGCAAGACGCTTTCCGGGACCTATTACAAGACCGCGGACAAAGCCTACTGCGGTGCGGCCTGCGCGCTGGCGGCTCGGCCCGCCTGCGCGGCCTGCGGCGGCAAGAACCTCACCGGCGGATTCACATGGGAGGGACGCTATGTCTGCTCCCAGGCCTGCCTCGACCGCCTGCGTCCCAAGTGCGCCGTCTGCGGCAAGCCCGTGGCCGGCGGCACGGGGGTCAAATCGGAGGGGCTATTCTACTGTTCCACCGCCTGCTGGGAGCAGACCCTGCCGGAGTGCTCCATCTGCGGCGTCAGCACCGACCGGATCTTCACCATCCATGGGCGGTCCTTCTGCGAAAAGTGCCAGGCCTCGTCCAAGTGCGCCCAGTGTTCCGCGCCGGCCGGGAACGGCCTCCTGCCCGATGGCCGGCCGTTCTGCGAGCCCTGCCGGGCGGCGGGTGTCACCGACCCTGCCCGGGCCGAAACGATCTTCCGCGATGTCCAGCGGACCTTGCACGACGAATTCGGGGTGGTCACCGACCCGGTCATTCTGTTCCACCTGGTCGACCTGCCCGATTTCAGGGCGGCCGGCGGCGGGGATGACATCGCCGAACACGGGCTCTACAAGGCCACGGTCGTCACCACTACGGACACGGTCACGCTCATGGGCGTCGAAGTGAGCCGCACGGACAACGCCGCGCAGGTGACCGGCAAGAACATCTACATTCTGAGCTGGCTCGACGAACCCCACTTCCGCTGCGTCGCCGCCCACGAACTCATGCACGACTGGACCCGCACCTGCTTCGGCGACCTGCCCGAGGACATGGTGGTGGAGGGGATATCCGAATACGGGGCCTGGCTCATCAATGCCCGCGACGGCCGGACCGAACTCAACCAGACCCTCGAAGCGAACACCGACCTGGTCTATGGCGACGGCTTCCGCCTCGTCCGCGCCCAGGACAAAGGCGGCCGCCTGGCCGACATCATCCCTTGGGTCCGTTCCGGCGCCTGGCAGAAGGATGTCGCCGACCTGCAAGCCGCCCGGGAGGCCGCAACCGTCCCTGCCCCGGCGCCGTAAAGGTCCGGGACCGGGACATTAGCCGCAAAGTTCACGAGGGACACAAAGGGGACTGGGGTTAATGACCTGTATTTCCTTGAGGGCCAGGGAGGGCAAGTTTCAAACTTGCCCCTACAGGCCAAACCGATCCGGGGCCTTTCGTTCCCGGATGTAGGGGCGCGGTCTCAGACCCGCCCGTCTTTTTTCGTAATGCGTCAGTTCAGATTTCCTGATCCCTATCCGTAACCGGGCATGTTTTTCGGAAAAAGGTTTGGCACTTTTTTCGACCCACAGGTGATTGTGCGGGGAACATCCGGATGTCAACCGTGTAGGGGCGGGTTTGAAACCCGCCCTCCCGTCTAATCGCGAAACGGCAATAAGTGCCCGTAAAT
>JBDREB010000232.1:0-2246 GCA_043820325.1 Planctomycetota bacterium
CGGTCACATCCCGCGCGGTGCACGCAAGTTCTTGTAGCTGCGGGGCTTGTCCCCGCCTCCGGATGGGCGACCGCAAGGGTCGCAGCTACAGGGAAAAGCGCCGCGGATAGGTCGATTACGGACTTTTTGCGAGTCCATCAAGGTTCAGATTCTTCATGTCCACCCCGTAAGCTTCGCCAATAACCCGGTGTAGCGCACGAAGGCGGGTCGGGAGCAACGCGCAGCACGCTGTGGCCGCTTTCCTGCGTACACTGCCTGGACAAAAGATGTCCCTGCCCGGTCCCCGCCGTTTTCATGTTGACAGGCGTGGTTGCGGCGGTTGGAATATTGACCTGCATTAAGAGCCTATCCGAAAACCTATCCGTAGGCTCGAGGTCGTGCGAGGACAAGCCCTTCGACACTGCTCAGGGCCTTGAGCGCCAGTCCACGACCTTGAGCGAAGTCGAAAGGTCGAACGGGCAGCCGCAGCCGACCGACCTGTCCGCCATAGTGCTCTGACGAAGGCGGAAGCCAGGAGGGGTTTTCGGATAGGCTTTAAGGCCTGCCGGCCGGCTGACAACTTCTGTGACGGCACACCATCCTGATGATCGGAAGGGCTGCACCATGAGCGAACTGCGGTTTGAAACGGTCCAGCTGAACGGCGCGACGATGGGCGGGCTTAACCCCATCCCCAGTTCTCCTTCACGCCCATCAATCAGGTCCGCGCCGACAAGATCGAGCCCCGCGTGGAGGAAAGCGATCGGCGGCTGATCGGCCACGGGTTCGTGGACGGGTGCCTGCCCTACGCAAGCTCTTCGTCTGGGGCCAGAGCCGGGGCAGCAAGCGGTGGCAGGATTTCCTGAACTCCCCGGGCCATGCTTATGTGGAGATCCAGGCCGGTCTGGTGCGGATGCAGTCGATGTGCCTCCCCGGGGCATGCCGCCTTTGAATGGCTCGAAGCCTATGGGCTGATGGACGCCGATCCCGGCATCGCCCACGGTTCGAACTGGGAGGCGGCCTGGAAGCATGTTGACGCCCGGGTGGCAGCCCAGGCCCCGCTCGTTGACCTGGAAGCGTGCCTTGCGGCCACGGCCGCCATGGCCCAGGCCGCCCCGCTGGAAATCGTGCAGACCGGCGCGGGCTGGGGCGCGCTCGAGAATCTCCGGCGCCGGCGGGCGGGCGAAACACCCGTGGCCGGTCCGGCCCTGCCGTTCGATGCCGCCACCCTCGGCCCCGAGCAGGCGCCGTGGCTCTCCTTGGTCGAAGAGGAGACCCTGCCCGCGGTCGATCCCGCCGGGCCGCCCGCATCTTTCATGAACCAGGAGCACTGGCAGCGGCTGCTTGAACGCGCCATCACCATGGGCCGGAGCGATCACTGGTATGCCTGGCTCCAATTGGGGGTTCTCCACCTGGGCGCCCGGCGTTTTACCGAAGCGCGGAAGGCCTGGGAGACATCGCTGGAACGGACCGAATCAAAATGGGCCCACCGTAATCTGGGCCGGCTAGCGGCCCACGAACAGAACACGGACGATGCGGTGCGCCATTACCGCCGGGCGATGGAGATGGATCCGGCCGACCTGCGGGTCTTCATCGAATTCGCCGAGCACCTCATCGTCGCCGGCCGGCCGGCGCTCGTGCTTGAGGCGGCCGGGCGGCCGGCATCGGTCCACCGCCGGGTGGGCCGGGTGCGCCTCCTTGAGGCCCGGGCCGCGGTCGACACCGGCCGGCTCGAACTCGTTCCGGCGCTCATTGATGAGCCTTGCGACCTTACCGATGCGCGCGAGGGCGATGCGGGCCCGAGCGGCATCTGGTTCGATTATCACGCCAAGCGCCTGGCCCGGGAGACCGGCCGGCCGTTCAACGAGGAATTGCGCCAGGAGGTCATGCGCACGATCCCGCCGCCGCCCCACCTGGATTACCGGATGGGGGATTATTGAGTTTAGCGTTCGCGGACGCACTGCGTTGCCCGTTGAGCGGCCTCCGGCCTGCGTTTAGCGGCGGGACGGTGCCCGCCTGCGCAGGAAGAGGGGAGAAGATCAATCGAGCGGCTTCGCCGGTGTTTTCCGGCGCAGTCTTCGCTCAACGCAGCGAGTCCGCGAGCACTCAACGAATAACGCAGCGTCCGCGCTAAGTGCCCGTAAATGAATAAAGTATCCATTTCGACATAGAGATTCCGTCCGCAGCCAAGGCGCGAGGAGGAGCCGTATCAATGGAAAGATCCGGCGTCGACGAGCAACGCCGGATGCGGACGGAAGATCATGTCCCTT
>JBDREB010000233.1:0-10277 GCA_043820325.1 Planctomycetota bacterium
CGCAGACATTGTACTGCTTGGTCAGCACCCCGGGACGCATCTCCCCCAGCGCGGCGATCTCGCCTTTGATGGCATCCATCCTTGCTCGCAGACTCTGCTCGTGTTGGCCCATCGTAATCGCCTCTTGTAAAAAGTGACAATCCGATTATTATATACGGCTATCGGATATTGTCAACAAAAAACGGCATGAAAATATAAAAATGGGCAACCGCCATTATCCGTGGCCCCCACCCCAACCAACCACATTTTTCCATTCAGGCACCTGAATAGTAACAAAATATGTATTGATATATAATATATTATATTTGTTGTCGCGCCGGTCTTTCCAGCAACATGGAGGGGATGCAAGATGGAAAACAGACGATCCAAGTTCCCATCCAGTAATGGTGTTGTCCATATCCCAGGGGGGGCTCCTATGCGTATTCCCAGCCGTTTCCTCATCCTCGCCGCCATCCTGTTTGGCGCTGTTGCGTTGACGGGATGCCTGGGGCCGCTGTACGGGGTGTACATGGCCGTAGAGTCGGCCAAGAAGAATGACCCCGCCGCGGATCTGGCACCCAATGCGGTGCTGGGCACGGTTGCCGACACCACGGACACGACCGTGAACATCCCGGTCACGGTCAGCGATTCGGAGGGCGACAATGCCGATCTGATCTTTGAGTACTCGGTCCTCGCCGGTCCGTGGGCGGCCTGCACGGGCCTGTCCTGCGCCGGGGCCGGCGCGGTGGCCGGCAACCGCGTGGAGGGCCTGAACACATCCGCGGGCGGCAATGCCGTGACCGTGGCCTGGGACGCCGCCGTGGACCTCGGGGCCGGGGCCACATCCGAGGTGCGCGTGCGCGTGTCCGCCTCGGGTTCCGGCGGCAGTACCGCCTGGCGGGAATCCAACGCATTCCGCGCCGGCAACGATCTGCCGACGATCGTGCTCTCCTGGCCGTTCGGCCAGACCTTCCAGAAAACCGGTTTCATCCGCTTCGCCATCACCGACACCACCGCGGACCTCTGTGCCATCGAATACGAGTTCGAGGATCCACTGGACCCGGGTACATGGCTGGACATGACCCTGGCCACGGGCACCACGTCCAGCCTCGAAAGCGCCGCGGACGGTACCGTGACCCATGACATCGTGTGGAACTGCCAGGCCGATCTGTCCAACAAGGATTACACGGGCGTGGGGGTGCGGCTGCGCGCTATTGATATCTCGGGCCAGCCGGGCGGCTGGACCACGGCCACGGTGGATGTGCGCAACAACGATGCCCCCGTGGGCCTGATCGTGTCCGTGGGCGGCGTGTCCAGCGACCGCGGCGGGCTGATCAACCTGGTGTATGTGGTGGCCGACGCCCAGACCGACAGCGTGGATGTGCAGATCCGCTGGTCCAGCACCGGCGGCAGTGACTGGGCGGGCGGGGACTGGGACGCGAAGTGGGGTACCTGCTCGGAGTTCCCCATGCCGCAGTCCGAGGGCCGCACCGGTCTCTCGGCCGCCGCCGCGGGCGAGGGCCATGTCTTCGTCTGGGATTCCCTCAAGGACCTGGGCGTGGACCGCGCGCTGGCCCCGGTGTTCCTGGGCATCCGGGCCGTGGACGCCCAGGGCGCCGCAGGCACGCCCCAGTACCAGTTCCTGTTCGTGAACAATATCCCGCCCCTGCCGGCCAAGACCACCTTCCCGCTGGAGCAGAGGCCCGTCGGCGCGGCGGCCGGCGACTTCCGGTTCTCGGGCTCCAGCCGCGACACGGGCCTGACCGACCTGGCCGTGGGGTCCGATGACGGCTCGGCCAGGATCTATCTCTACACGCAGTCCACGCTCGGGCTGGTGGAGGACCAGTACCAGAACTACCAGCTGGATACCAGCGGTTCCACATTCAAGGGGCCCATGGGTAACCTGGCGCGGGCGCGCTTTTCCGACGGCGTGCACGACGACCTGCTGATGTGGCCGGATAACGGCGCGACCGAGTTCGGGTACGCGCCCGTGCAGCTGTCCGGCGTCGGCGGCACGCCCGCGGGTTTTGGCGACCCGGCGGTGCCCCTGGTGGTCAACAAGGTCACGGTCGAAGCGCAGACCCAGCCGACGGTGGACTACGCCATGGACAAGGCCGTGTGGATCGACGCCAGCCATGACGCGTTCGGCGACCTGATCTGGGGCGAAAACTTCATGTGGAACGGCTCGCGGATCGCCGCCCTGTGGGGCGGCGGCGGCGGTTCGTTCAATCCCGTGAGCCCGGCCATGATCTACCCGTCCGCGGTCGCGGATTTCGCGGTCGGCGATTTCATCCCGGACGCCGCCAACCTGGAAGACATCGTGTTCGTGGACGGTTACAGCCCGTGCGTCCACGCCATCGAGCAGGTGGCGCCCAAGACCTTCGTCTACAGGGGGTCCACCGACGCCAGTTCCATCGGCATGACCAATCTCCCGGGGCTCTTTGTGCGCCTGGCCGACCTGGACGCGGACGGCCAGAAGGACGACATCGTGGTGGGCCACAGCTACACGGACACGGGCCCCAACATCTGTGGTTTCTCGATCTGGGCCTACAACGGCGCTCCGTTCCAGCCGTGGCTGGCGGTCCACGGCGACAAACCGTCCATCTACAGCTGGAATCCCTGCTACAACCAGGCATTAGAACCGCACGCCGATTACGGCGGCGCGATGCTGCTGGACATGGTCGTGGCCGATATCCCCGGCTCGCCCGCGGGCGACGATGTGATCATGGTCACGCGGGCCATGACGCACGCCTACCCGCGCGTGCAGGCGTACCTGAACCAGATCAGCGGCCAGATTTTTATGCCCAATGCCTACTGGGATTTCGTGTACATGGGCCCGCCCAACGGCCTGCCGACCGTGGACATCTTCAACTTCAACCAGATCTCCTCCGTACGCGCCCTGGCCGAATCGATCACCGTCGGCGGCCCGCTGCACCTGATCCTGACCCACGCGAGGGCCGGCCGGCTGGACATCCGCTGCCAGCCCATGGACAACTTGTTCCCCGGATCCTGGTCCCCGGCCGTGGAAACTTTCAACCTGACGGCCCCGGACCTCGAATACCGGCCCGAGCCCTTCGACGAGGACGCCGACAACAACCTCGATCTGCTCTATGGCCGGCATGTCCTGAAAGGCGACGGTTGGGGCTCGTTCTTCGCGGGCCAGAAAGTCACCGACAACCCCGGGATGCTGACCGGCACGCTGCCCGTGCCGCGCTGGGGGCAGTCCGCCAACGCCGGCGACGGATCGCTGGCCGTGATCGGGTGGCGGCGCGGCGCCAATGCGGTCGCTTACGAACGGGTCAACGGCGCGTACTTCCCCATCGGCATACTCCTGCACGAGGTGGTCGCCGGATCGTTCGACCCATCCAACGATGCGCGCGAGGATGTGCTGACCATCACCACCGAGAGCGCCGGCAACGTCAAGTGGTACCGCGCCGCCGCCGGCCAGCCGCATTTCAGCGCCGCGGACGCCACCACCTGGACCTGCCCGAAACCGGCCAAGGGGGCCATGGCCGCCGACTTGATCGGCCTGGGCGACGGCATATCGGATGTGTTCATTCCCACGTCCCAGATCGGGACGGGCGCGAAGAACGCCTATGTGTTGCGCGGCACCGGTACGGGCCTGGCCGCCGCGTCGGTGGAGATCGCCCTGGACGAGAACGGCCGCACCATCGCCTTTGCCGCGGGGCAGTTCACGCGCACCGATCCCGTCGGGAGCCTGGACCTGGCGATGGTCACCTATGATCCGGACGCGAATTCCTCCAGCGTCTGGGCGCTCACCCACGATGCCGCGGGCGAGCTGGCGACCGGCACGCCCACGCTGCTGCATGCCATCCCAAGCACCAAGGTGCTGCTGGCCGCGGCCGGCGACTTCACCGGCGACGGCGCGGAAGACCTGGCGATCGGCACCGACTCGGGGTTCCTGGTCCTCTACCGGCAGGGTATCGGCGGCCTGAACGCGCCGTTGCCGGCCGACATCGTGCCGCTGGGGGCCGGCATGGTATCGGCTTTCCCCGTGGACTGGAACCACGACAACCGCACGGACCTTGTGCTCGGCTCGCCCAAGTCCGATTTCAGCGCGGCGCGCAATGTGCTGCTGCTGCAGAAGACCGGGGGGGGCTTTTTCGATCCGCTGATCTTCGATGTGGAGGCTGAAATGGGGGTTTTCCACGCCGCGGACTGGAACAACGACGGCTTGGGTGACTTCGTGGCCGTGCCCCGCTACCGCTACAACCAGCGTGACTCGGTGCCCGTGTTCACCCAGGTGCCGTTCGCGCACTCCCTGCCCCCGGACCTGATCAACCTGCCGGGCGGCTACGCGATCATGCGCACCATGGACGCCAACGCCGACGGCCGGGACGATGTGGTCGGCCTGTTCTCGGAGGTGTTCAACGAGGGCATGACCGTGGTCACCTACCCGCAGAATCTCGGCGGCGGGCTGGAGCCCCCGCGAGTCAACGTCGCCTCGGTGCCCCTGGGCCCGATAGCGGGATTCTTCGACACCGACGCGGACGGCAACGACGAGTACATCGTGCGCTCCGCGACCGTGTTCGGCTCGCCGGAACCGCTGCTTCACGCCTTTCCGGTCGATCCCCTGGCCGACCCGCCGGGCATCGTGGATGCGCCGGTCGTTTCCGACCGCCTGGCCAACGACGGGACAAACGAGTCGCCCGTGGACCCGACCACCGGGGACTTCGACAGCGACGGCATGCCCGAGATCGCGGAGGTCGTCACCGACAGCACGGGTTCCGTGGCCCTGGGCACCCTGGACATCGACGGCGACGGAACGCTTGCGAGTTTGGCGGCCTCCTCCAACACCCTGAACTCGACGCAGAACGCGCACCAGCGCAAGCCTGCGGTCGGGCATCTCAGCGGGTCGGCCGGCGCCGACATGGTGATGCGCGTGGAGCGCGGTACCATCCGGATCTTCAGCGACTATGTGGACCCGTCCCTGGCCAACGACGGTTTTGCGACCGAACAGGACATCGTTCCCGCGGCCGCGGACAATCTTTCCGATGTGTTCGTCATGGATGTGGACGGCGACGGGCGTGAGGACCTGCTGGCCGTTGAACTTGGTACCGGCGCCAATACCGGCGACCTGTATGTCTGGCTCCAGGACGGCGGCGGCGGATTCTCCGCCAACGACCCCTCGTTCACCCTGGGCTTCCCGCCTCCTCCCGGGCTGGTCTGGCCGCCGTCCAGCGAGTTGCGGAAGGTCGCGTGGCTGCGGCTGGACGCCGACGGGGACGGCCTGGAGGATGCGGTGGCGCTGGTGGACGACACCAACAACACCGGCGGCGGATTCCTGGTGTCCTATCTGCGCGACCCGGACGACGCCAACGGCCTGGTGCAGGGGCCGGTGGTCCGCTTCCCCAAGCAGTTCTACGCCGGCGTGACGCTGGACTACGACGGCGACGGCAACCGCGACATCGCGGCCCTGAGCGACTCGGTGGGCAACAACATGGGCGTTTTCCTGTGGCGCGCGGGGGGGTTCCAGCCGCCGATGATCGCCACGGGCGTGCGCGACTCGATCGCCGTGGGGGATTTCAACTCCGACGGCCGCGACGACATCGGCGTGGTGGTGAACACCTCGGGCCTGCGGGTGTACTATTCCCGCCCGTTGTCCAACATCGTGAGCCGCACGGCCGCCGCGGCCGGCACGGCGATCGGCGACCGCATGTTCGCCCTGGTCTTCAATGTCGCGCCCGCCGCGCCGGTGACCCTGGGGCTGTATTCGACGCCGCCGGACTACGCGCCCGCGGCCGGGTCCACGGCCGACGAGTACCGGGCCGGTAGCGCGCAATGGCACATGCATCCCTACGACGCCGCGTTCGCGCCAGCCGTCAACGCGTGGATCGGCATCCCGGTCCTGGCCGGGCTGGACAACGGCCTGGTGGCGGACCTGCAGGGGGATGGGTATGTGTTCGGCCTGTACCGCTCCGACGGGGCCGACGGCGTTCCGGTGCTGGTGGCCGCCGAGGGCGACGGATTGACCTTCAACCAGGATCTGGTGCGCTTCGAGACCGCTCCCGGGCGCATCGTGCAGGGCGGCATCTACCAGGTTTTCGCCCGCAAGCCCTGAGGCCGGCCGCCCGCCCGACCGGCCTCACCGGACACCGCCACGCCGCCCGTGAAATAAAACCCTTGCCCTCCATGCGCCGGGTGATATAATATGGGTGCTTTGATGGAGGGAAATGATGAGTATTCCTGTCAAATGGATATTGAAAAATGTGATTTTAAGGGGCGTGGTATATCTTGCCATCGTAGGATTGGCCATAGTCGGGATCAAGTATTACTTAGAAGATGCTGACGAGCCTGGTATTCAAGGGGTGCCGTTAAGTCCCGAATATGCCGGCATGTCCGGCGAGGCGCTTATACAACAACTCCTTGTTGAAGAAACCCGGTCTCTGGCATTTTATGAACTCTTACGGCGGTCAGGCCATGCCGATGCCGCGGACTTTGAATCATTTCTAAACGACCACTATGAACCCGTGGTCGTTGTATGCCCGCAAGGGAAAGGAAAGCCGCCGATCTATGTGGTGCTGTATGGTTATTTTAGTAGGGACATCATCTCGATAAGCGGTGGTTTTCAAACGAACAACCCGGCTGAATTATTCACACCCACTGGGAATGGTGACCCGGTACGGTCATGGAATGAACCAGCCATCGAAGTGTTCACCGCAAAGGGTAAACGGGTAGCTCCATGGGGGGGCGACAATCTCCTCAGCCAGCCGGGGAAGCTCGCTGATATCAACGGCGACGGTTTCGTTGAGCGGGCGAGTCATACCTCCTATGGGGTCGATGGCATCCAAAATGTGGAGGTATTGCTTGTTTCCCGGGTGAAACCGAAGTATGACCCCATCCTGACTGTGCTGTACAATTGGGGGGCAGCCGAATGGTCATACCAATTGACGGACTCCGATAAAGACGGCATCTTCGACATCGAGCTTGGGCCACGCATCGGCACTGGCGGAATAAAAACCAAGGTCGTCTACAAGTGGGACAAAGCAAAGAAGGCGTATACCGGACCACAGGGGAGCGCCGGGGATCATTTCCGTATCATTGACGGTGACGATTTATGCAGTGAATTTGACCGGTTGAAGGCGGCTAAACTGACAATGCCCGTTGATCTAACTTTTGTTCCCGAGCATATCATGAGGACTGATCCCTCCGCAAGGCACGGCATAAAGCAACCTCCATCCAAGCCTTATAAGTACACCTCGCTCCGGGGCCTTGCCGATACCGAGATCGTCAGCTATATGGGAGACGGTAGGAACATGTCAGAACTGGCGCTGGCGAGCATCAACATGACCCATGTCCCCGCGGATTTCTGGACCCTGGCCCCCAAAGCTGCGGCGTTGGCCACAGCGGAGGCCAATAGGAACCCCGCCCACAAGGCCCGTTTCCGCCTAGCTGTGGATGGCCGTGATGGCAATAGCCCGCCCGCGATATGTTCCCTTGCTTTTACCGATGCATCGGACAGGTCGTACTTTGCCAACGACCATCATTACTTCCTAAGGGTCGATCCGCAGAAGTCGTACCTGGCCTATGCCGGCACAGCAGCGGGGGGGATGGTCTTTTACGATGCCGTGCACGACCGGCCCGCGTTCGATTTCCGGTATTTCAAACTGGAATACAACGAGGCCCGGCATATTGCTCATACGGTCTGGTGGATGAGCCGGGTCCGCAGCCATGAAGTCGTTTCATCCAACAGTTTGTCCATGACGACCTCGACGGATGATGGGCATGGCAGTTTGAGCATGCGCAACGCCGAGGGGGGCGCGATCCTCGAAACCAGCGGGACATTATGGGCGGGTCCGGTTTCAGAGCGATGGTCCGAAGGTTATGATGGAGAGACATTCCTCAACCTCGCGTCATATGTGATTGCTGATGCATTGCCGGAGCATATGGGTAAACGGTGGTCCGCATACGACGCCCGGCATGCGGACGGTGATGCCCCGCTGGATGAACAGGAGATGATAAATAACATCCAAGCTCTGTCGGCAATGTTCCTTGCCCTGTATACGCCGGAACAAACTTTGATCTCTAATGCCCTGGCGAAGGAAGCGGCACGGGCGGCGGGCGGACTTGTGTTCACGGAACTGGTGGGCAAACTCAACGACATTCAGGGGAAGCTGCCCCAACCGACTAAACCACTTGAGACCATGGACCCATATAATAGTGCTGACGCCAATGATGGCCGGGTGCTCAATTCGTATATTACTTTGGCCCTTAAACAGATCCGATGCGCCGATGATCTGCCCGCGCTCAAGGCTTGGGCCTGCTCCAAAGAACCGGGGGCCCAGTGGGCGCTTCAGCGGCTGAAGACCAAGGACCGGCAGCTCTATGTGGCCGCCCTTGAATGGTGGATGAAGAATACGAAGGAGAACTGGGCCCGGCAGGCATTCGATGCCATCGCCAAGGAAGATTCAGCACGGGCGGTCGAGATCGCCAAGGCGATCCCGCCGGGCACGCAAGGTGACCTGTCCGTATCCGCGTTCGCGCATCTTGCCGCCGTGGACGGGATCCCGGACGAAGCGGAACGTGTGAAGGCTTTGATCAAGATCGCCCTGGACCCCAAAAGCGAATGGGCCGAACGCGGCAAGGCGATCGACCAACTCGTGCCTCCCGCACAGCCTTTGCGTTACCCCACCAGGGATATTGATGACGCACTTGTGGCTCTCCTCGATCCCAAACTCGGCGATCCCCTCATCAATTTCACTTTGGGAAAGGCATGCCAGGGTCTGGCCCGACGGGGCCGTACGGAGTATTTCGACATGATCGTGGGAACCTTGGCAAAGGCCAAGGATCCCATGACCTACGGCCGAATGCTGGCGGCTGTTATACGGCTTGCCCAAACAGATCCTGCCAGGTACAATCCATCCCTTGTAAATGTCCTCCGGCCAGAGCTTAAAATTACAAACAAAATGGTCACTGATCTCATCATGGCGGCCTGGTCGGCCGACTTGCGTGAATTAAAACCGGAACTTGAATGTATCGCCACATCAGGTCCGGACGACTACGAGGATCAACGCGCCAATAGTTGGGGCGGAGCCGTGCGGGCTGTAAATGAATGTTTCCACCAGGCCCGGAAGATCGTGGCGCTTTGGAACGAAGAAGATCCATTGGTGCGCTGTAAATTGCTGCTCGCCTTTGGATTGAATGATGCCTTTGAATTCGTCGATGATGTGCAACCCGAGCGTCTGGCGCGGATGGAAACGGAACTTACCCGGGCGACACAAAGCCTGACCCCTGATCAAATGGGGCAGGTTGCCGGATTCCTCGAATGGTACCGGAATGAATACATCAGCAAAGAGAAAGAACCTATCTTCCAGAGGCGCCTCATCAAGTTTGATGCGTTGGCAAGAAGACTGCTAAATCTTCAATAGTTGGTGGATAGTAAGCACAGAATGAAATCGTAACGAGTATCCGCGGTTAATTCCCCAGATCTATGACCTTCACATTAAAGTCCATGAAAACATTTCCCATTACTTGTTCGGTTCCTATTCCGAATGGCGGGGTGGTATCCCGCAGATACACACCATCGGGGCGGCGTGCCGAAAGTTGGTGGGCCCGCAAAATGGTACACGGCACTAAATGTCTTGACAAATGGCGGGCGGCGGGTAAAATATTTAAACTGGCATGAAAACCGGTCCCGGTTGGGGCGGAAGGTGCTGATTCCGGCCGGGGATGCTTGAAAATGCTCTTTGGTGAAAATCACGGGAAAATCTGTTCAGCCGAACCGATCGCGAAAGGAAGATGCAATGGCCCGGATTAAACGGATCAAGATGCCCGGATGTGAGGCCATGGCGTACCATGTGGTGACGCGCGTCAATTCCCGGGGTTTTCGGCTGGATGCCAGCCTGAAAGAGAAGTTTGTCAAGCACCTGAAGAAGCTTTCCGGGTTATACTACTGCCACCTGGCCGCTTATAGCGTTTTGGACAATCATTATCATGTCATTTTGCGCTTTGACGATCCAGCCAATATCCGGCCTGAAGATGCCATGAAGCGGTGGAATGCCTATCATGAGGGGACGGTCTGGAAGAAAGATGCGTCCAATCCCGAGCACCAGGCCTATGTGGTCAAGGAGCTTACCGACCTTTCCAGCTTCATGAAGCGTCTGAATCACCATGTCAGCGTGCGGCATAACAGGGCCAGGGAGTTGCAGGGGACCCTGTGGGAAGGGCGGTTCCATTCGACGATCGTGGAAAGAGGATACAGCCTGGCGATGTGCGCGGCGTATATCGAGCTGAATGCCTTCAGAGCCTCGATGGTTAAGAAGCCCGAGGATTACGCC
>JBDREB010000234.1:0-8342 GCA_043820325.1 Planctomycetota bacterium
GCCGGTGGTAACCATGCTTCCTCGCAAGTCCTTGTAGCTGCGGGGCTTGACCCCGCCTCCGGATGGGCGACCGCAAGGGTCGCAGCTACGGGGAAAAGCGCGCACACAGTAGGATTGTGGACTTTTTGCGAGTCCGTCAAAGTTGCAAAGTCCAAGTGGTCCCAAAGTCGAAGGTCGCCGGCCTTGCCGGCCTCATCGTCTTTTAGACCTTTAGACCCTTGGACCATTCGACCGATTTCAGGCATGTGCCGCATACCGTTACGCCTTTCGTTTCCGTAAGCCGACGGCCGATGCATCCGTAAAAACATCGATTAGATCTTCCCGTAAAAGCTCATGCCAAGCGTCAAGTGTCAAGCGCCCGCCGGCCCCCGGCGTCATTCCTTTTCCAGGATGATCCGCTCTTCCTGGGCGGCGTCGACACGGGCGCAGAAGGATTTGTATTCAAGGTAATCGCCCGCCTTGACCGTGGTGGCCGTGACCCCGAACCGGCTGGCGTAGGTGAGCACCGCGTCCGTCACGATGACCGCATGACGGAAGGCGGCGTTGGGGACTTCCATGGTCCGCTCCTGCGGATAGAGTTTCACGCGCCAGCCGGCCGGCAGGTTGATGCGGACCTCCTCCTCGATGTAGTTGGCCATCTGGAGCCACAGGTCGTAGGTGCGCGTGTCCTCGCGCAGGCCGCCCGACAGGCGCACGGGGCTCACCGCTGTGGCCAGGAGGAGTTCGGCGCCCTGCCGCAGGGCGAACCGCGGGACCACGCCCGTGACCGTGAACCACGGCACCGGGTCCATGCCTTCGGGATCGGAGGTGGTGACCGCCCCGATCTGGAGGCCGGGATACTTGCGGCTGAAATAGCGTTCGATGAGCTGGCGGAACCGGTCGGGGGAATGGATGGTGGAACGGAGCATCGGCGCACGCTGGCCGAACGCCCGCTCGGTGAAGACCAGGTCGGCCCCGCCGTCCTCGCGCAGGGTGATCACGGTCTCGTCCTTCACGCCCGTGGTGCTGGCCGCTTCGGACGGGATGGTGGTGATGGTGCCGCCCTTGTCGGACACCACCAGCGCCAGGGCGCCCTGGTCGGCCCAGGGCAGTTCTTCCATGCGGTAGAAATCGGTGGTGCCGTCGAGCCACAGCGTGCGGCCCTCAAGGTCCGGGATCCGGCAGATGGCGTGGTTGAAAAGGTAGGGCGAAGCGAGGCCGGGGTCGATCCCGCCCTGGGTGACCGTGCGCACCAGGACCACCTCGGCCGGGATGCCGGCCTCGCGGAAGAGGGCGGCCATCAGCACGGCCGTATCCTTGCAGTCGCCGTAGCGCGTGGCGAAGGTCGACTCGGCGCGATGGGGCTTGTAGGAACCCCGGCCGAGCTCGATGCCCACATAGCGGATCTCGTCGATCACATACCGGAAGAGCGCCTCGGCCCGGGCCGTGGGGGTCGCCGCGCCGGCGGTCCGGGTGCGGACCAGGTCACGCATCTCCTGGTTGAGGTGGAACTGGTCCTTGACCAGGTACTGGAACCACCGGCCCACCTCGTCCCAGGCGGCCATGGTGGAGACGACCACATACGGCAGGAGTTCGGTCACCGGGCGCATGCTCCGCTCAGGCACGATGCCGCCCCAGCCGTTGAGTTCCCAGCGGTAGGTCCAGCGGCCGGCGGCCTCATCCTTGATAATGCGCGGTTCGGCCGCGCCGTTGAACGCCCCCACGCGGAGGCGCATGGCCGCGGGAACGCTCACCACATATTCCAACCGCCCCGCAGGCGCCATGCCGGCCAGGTAGCTCACATCGGAAAATGCGTCCGAAAACAGGTCGGGTTCCGTGGCCTTGAGCACATAAAGGTATTCGATCGCGTCGCCGGCAGCCAGACCGGGGAAGCCGATGTTGACCACGCGGTAACTGCTGTACATTGTTGCGCCGCCGGACCCGGTGTTGAACACGCCCCGTTCGCGGATGTCATCCGTGGGCGCCACCGTGCCATCGGCCTTGATCACGCGGGCGTATTTCACATCCACGCGGCCGGCGCCGGCCTTGAATGGAACGGAGACCGTGGCCAGTTGGCCGGTCCCGGCCTCGGTGAGGACCTTCTGCAGGCGGTGGACCATGCGGTTCTCGGTGCCGTTGGCCAGGACCTGCACGACCTCCACCCCGCGGATGTCCACGGTGTTGAAGCGGGCCAGGTCCACGGCCGGCGCGTAGGCGGTGCGTTCGGCCGTGCCGTCGAAATCCCAGGCGGCATAGAAGGCATCCTGGGCGGGAGCGAGGAATTCGGCGTACTCCTTGAGCGCCGCCTGGTTGGGATCAGTCTCCAGGGCCGCGGCAAAGGCCGCCTGGCCCGCCTCGGTCCGCCCGGCCAGGATCTCAACTTTGCCGCGCGCTTCGACCAGCCCGGGATGCTGGGGCATCACTGCCGCCGCCCGGTCATAGACGCTGAGGGCTTTGTCGTATTCGCGGCGGTCCATGTACACCCCGGCCAGGCGGTCATACCCGGGCCGGTGGAGCGGGTGACGCTCGATCAACCGGGTGAACCATTCCGCGGCCCCGCGCCAGTCGCCGCGCACGAGTTGTATGTCACCCATCCGCTCCAGCGCGGCGCGGTCACCGTCGACGAGGGCCAGGATGGCCGCAAGCCCCGCCTCTTCCTCGCTTAAGTCCAGCGTGTTGCGCGCGGCCATGCGGCGCGCGGGCATGAAGCGCGGCATACGCCGGACCGTTTCGCGGTAGAGGACCTGGGCTTCGCCGTACCATTTCCGGTCCCGGCAGAGCCCGGCCTTGAGCCAGGTGATGTACGGGGGCGTCGCGTCCGGTACACCGGCAAACCACGCGACGGCGCGGTCCTCGAACTCCCGCCCGAACCCCCGGTGAACGAGCAGAGCACAGGCGTCCTCTTTCAAGGCCGGGGCGTCCGGCGTGTGCGCGATGGCCCGCATGAGGACCGGCAGGGCGTTGTTGACATCCTCGTCGGCCGCGGCCACCAGCTGGCCCCACAGGGGACAGTCGGGGGCCAGGCGCAAAGCCTCCTTGTAGAGCGCCAGGGCCTCCTTGCGGGCGGCGTCACCCCAGGCGCGTTCGCCGTACACATAACCAAGCGTGGCGGCGGCCACCGAATTGCCCGGATCGCGGCCGCGCACTTCACCGAAGAACGCCTCGGCCGGCGATGGTTCCGGCACAACGGTGCGTATGCGGCCTGAGATCACGCCGCTGCCTATCATGGCGGCGGCCGGCAATTCCTCGCGCAACCCCGGCACGGCCGTGCCGTCGGGCCGGGTGACGCGCAGGTAGAGCGACCACTCCCCATCCTCCGCGGTGGTGGCCAGTTTCACGAGGATGATGTTCCATCCCGCAACGAGCGCGGTGCGGAAGACATGCCGGTCGAAGAACAGGCCGTTGCGGCTGCTGTCGGCGAACGCCATCTCCCAATTGACCCAGATCCGCACGGGATTGCCCGTGCCGGCATGCACCATGTAATCGCCGGCCTCGTCCACCTGCACGGCATAGAGGCCGTACCCCACGGCGTTGTCATAGGGGTAGAACACGGCCGAGTAGTCCAGCGTGCGGACGGCAAGCGGGGTGGTCCAAGGGGTCCAGCGCACCGTGCGGTTCAGGCCCGGGTATTCGCCCGCCAGGTCGACCGTGGTCTCGGGCGGATAGGGCTCGTCGAACCCCGCGTTGTCGCGGTTGGGAAAAGGTCCGCAGTAGAGGCCGCGCGTGAGAAAGCCGAGTTCCGCCACCCGGGCGGCGGCGCCCCGGCGGTCGCCGGCCTCATCGAGCAGGGTGACGAGCGCAAAACGCGCCAGGTCCCGGACCGCCGGCGCGGTTGTGGGATCGTCGGCGCAGACGGCCAGCGCGGCCGGGAGCGGATCGATGGCCGCGGCGCGCGAACGGATGTTCAGCGCGTCGTGGATGAAGACCTCGGCCCAGGGCGTGTGCCGGGCCGCGGTGATCCCCGCGCAGGCCGCGGCAAACGCCTCGTCGGGCCGGCCGCGAAGCCCGGCCACGGTCTCCAGCCCCATCCACAGCGCGGCGCCGCTGTTGGCCTTCTGGTCGACGCCCTCGAAGAGCGCCGCCGCCGCCGCCAGGTCGCCCCGCGTCACCAGCGCGTCCCAGCCCTCCTCCAGGGCCGCGGCCGCGGGCAGGCCGGGATCGCCACCGCAGAACACTTCGCCGGCCGCGGGGCCGGCCGCCGCAACGGCACACAGGATAACAAACAGGATCGTCCGCACGCGCTGTCTCCCTAGAAACTGTAATTCATGCCGAGCATGAGCGCCATGGTATAGGCCTGAACATCCACGGCCGTGAACTGGTCGGCGACCTGGTCGTAAATCTTGTCCTTGCCCGTGCCGGTGCCGATCTTGAACGCGCCGATGACCGCGCCGGCTGCGTCGCGCACCGGCGAGGCGCGCACGATGATCGGCACGCGGTGGCCGTTCTTGTGGCGGAGAAACAGCTCCTGTTCCGTGGCCGCCTCCCCGCCGATCACCCGGTGGAGCGGGCAGCCGCCCCGGCAGAGAGAGGCGCCCGCCTTGTCCACATGCATGAGGATGCCGTCGGCGCAATGGCGGCCCACCATCTCGGCCGCCGCATAACCGGCGATCGCCTCGACGGCGCGGTTCCAGCAGGTGATCGTGCGGCCGGGGTCGACGAAATAGACCCCGTCGTGCAGGTGGTCGATCAGGCTGCGGTAGAAATCCGGGCCGTGGTCCATCAGCGCCCCGCCCCGGCGATCTCGTCGGCGATGCGGCCCGCGGCCGCGGCCATGTCGGCCGCGCGCGTGATCGGCCGGCCGATCACCAGGTAATCGGCGCCCGCGGCCACCGCTTCGGCCGGGGTCATGATCCGTTTCTGGTCGTCGACACCGGCCCAGGCCGGCCGCACGCCGGGCGTGACGATGAGGAATTCCCGGCCGCACACCTCGCGCACCGCGGCGATCTCCGTGGGCGCGCAGACCACACCGTCGGCGCCGCTCTCGGCCGCCATCCGGGCCCAGAAGACCACCTGCTCCAGGGGCGAATGGGGTATACGCACCTCGTCGCGCAGAGTGGCCGCATCGATGCTCGTGAGCACCGTCACCGCCAGTAGGAGCGGCCGCCGGGCCCCGGCGGAATCCAGCCCCTCGCGCGCCGCGGCGATCATCTTGCGGCCGCCGGCCGCGTGAACATTCAGCATGAAGGCGCCCAAGGATGCCGCGGCCCTGCAGGCCCCCTTCACCGTGGTGGGGATGTCATGGTATTTCAGGTCCAGGAAGACCCGTCCACCGGCAGCAACGATCTCGCGCACGATCGCCGGACCCTCGGCCGTGAAAAGCTCCTTGCCCACCTTGAGCGCGCCCACGCGACCCGCGCAGGCGGTCACGATCTGGAGTGCCTTGGCGCGGTCGTCCGCGTCCAGGGCGACGATGATCCGTTCAGCCGGTTTCACGCGATTCTCACCATCAAAAGTAGTGGCCCCATTGTATGGCCGCCGCGGGGAAAAGCAAGGGGAAAGATTTGCCACGGAGGCCACAGAGAACCACTGAAGAATACACATGAGTCACAGGTCACATGTCTCAGGTCACAGGTCAGGATCCAGATCCGGACATGCGACTTGCGACCTGCAACCTGCGACTCCGCTTCCCAGTGCCACAAAGTTCACAAAAGCCTGCCCTCCGGCTTGACCGGATGGGGGCACAAAGGAAGAAGCGCTGGGGTTGCGGAATGGGAGTTAAAGGTCAATCCGGCTTTCCGACTTTCTGACCCCTCTTCGCCCAACGCAGGCTCCGCGCTCAACGCAGCCCTCCGAAGCGCTTGGGCGAAGGAGGGCGCTCAACGCCTGGCGCGCTACTTGTACGGTTCGAAGAGGCGCAGGTATTCCTCCTGCGCGTAGCGGTCGGTCATGCCGGCGGTGTAATCGGCGATCGCGCGGCGCAGTCCCACCCCGGGCCGGCGGGCCCAGGCCTGGTAATCCTCGGGCAGGCTCTCGGGGTGCAGTTCGTATTCGGCGAAGATCTCCCGGATGAATCGCCGCGCCTTGTGGGACATGCGGTTGATCCGGGAATGGCGGTAGAGGTTGTCGCGCAGGAATTCCTGCAGGCGGGCGTTGTGTCCGGTCATCACGGAGCTGAACCCCACCAGGTCGGCCGGCGCGCGGCGCACGGCCTCCACGGACACGATCCCCGCCTTCGTGATCGCCCGTTCGGAGGTCTCGATCAGGTCCGTGACATAGAGGTTGAGCACCTCCACGATCGCGCGCTTGGTGTGCCAGCGGCCCTCGAGGTCGGGGTACTCGGCGCGCACGCGTTCGGCGGCCATCCGCCACAGAGCCAGCCCTTCCAGCCCGATGACATCCAGGATACCCGCGGCGATGCCGTCGTCCAGGTCGTGGCAGTTGTAGGAGATCTCGTCGGCCAGGTTGACCACCTGAGTCTCGAGGATGGCGCCCGGCGATCCCGGGCCGGCCTGGTCGTAGGGCGTGCGGTGCTTGATGATGGAATCGGTCACCTCGCGCGTGAGGTTCAGGCCGTGGAAATTATTCTCGAGCACGGTGACGATGCGCCGCGACTGCCGGTTGTGCTCAAAGCCCCCGTCGGCGGCCATGATCCCGTTCAGGGCGTCCTCGCCGGCGTGGCCGAAGGGCGTATGGCCGAGGTCGTGCGCCAGGGCGAGCGCCTCGGCGAAATCCTCGTTCAGGCGCATGGTCCGCGCGATCGAGCGCGCGATCTGCGCCACTTCCATGGTATGCGTAAGGCGCGTGCGGTAGTTATCGCCCTCATGGTTCACGAACACCTGCGTCTTGTACTCCAGGCGGCGGAACGAGGAACAGTGGACGATACGGTCGCGGTCGCGCTGGAAACAGGTGCGGTAGGCATGCGGTTTTTCGGCGCGGTCCCGCCCGGCCGACTCGGCCGCCTTCACGGCGTAGGGCGCCAGGATGTCGTATTCGCGTTTTTCGAGGTCGGCGCGGGTCAGCATGGTTCATCGCTCCGCGTCAGGGCAGGATGTCCCGGGGAGCAATGGCATCCCCGAAATTGACATAGACCCGGAAATGGAGCCGGGGCGTGCGGCAGGCACCGCTCGTGCCCACGGTGCCGATGACCTTGCCCCGCATCACTTTGTCGCCGCAGTTGGCCGTGACCCGGCCCAGGTAACCGTAGAGCGTGATGTATTTCATGGCGTGCTCGATGACCACCGTATTGCCCAGTCCGGGCAGGTATCCCCGGAAGATCACTTCGCCGTCGCGGGCCGCGACCACGGCCTCGCCCTCGGCCGCGCTGATCTCGATGCCCGGCCGATCGCTGCCGGGCGCGTACTCAAGCGCCACCTGGCCGGAGACGGGCCACTGGTACCCCTTGGTCGAAACGGACCCCACCCGGGGCCGGGCCGGGGGCGGGTCTTCGCCAGGCACCGGCGGCGGCGCGGTCCTGGTGATCGCCGGCAATTCGCCGAAATCAAACGCGTCCACGGCCGGTTCAGGGACGGATACGGGAGTGGTCTTGACCGGCGGCGCGGCCACGGCCGGTTTCCCTTCGCGCAGGCGGAGCAGTTGGCCGGCCTTGAGCGCGTTGGTGGTCAGGTTATTGAGCAGGCGGATCTTGTCCACGGTAATGCCGTACCGCCAGCTGAGGGCAAAAAGCGTGTCCCCCTTGGAGACCTTGTAAACCGGGGGGGCTTCCTCCGTCAGCGCGGGCGAGGCGCGGTCAAAATCGCCATCCCGGGCGGGGTCGAAGAGATCGATCGTATCCACCGTGAGGCCGGGGGTGCCCTGTTTCGGTTCCGGCCCGCCGCAAGCGGAAAGTGCCAGAAGCGTAGCGGCCGCGAGGGTCAGTCGTATGGTATTTACACCGCATGCGTTGACCAAATATGGTATCCGGCAAACAGGACCGTGAAATGCAACAAACCCCTATTATAGCCGTCCCCGGGGGTGAGTCAAGGCATTTATCCCATGCTCAACCGCTGGAAACGGGCATCGGGAACATGTTTCACAAGGCCATGAGTAAGTGTTTCTCCGGCGATCTCGACAATTTTTTGCAGATAAACCGGCCATCGGCCCCAACGCAACCACACTGTGTTCGGCCGGGGTTCAAAGCAACTTGCGGGAACAAAAGGCGTAACGGTATGCGGCTGGCGGCTTACGGTCCGGATCAAAGCCGTACACCGTATACCGTAGACCGTAGACCGTTTCGCCTACCGCCACCGTATACCGCTCTTTGGTTGCGGCCGCCGGCCGCGCTAAGTACACCGCCCCATAATAAAGGGGTCAAAAGAGGGCGCGCCGGTACCACCGTGGCATTCTTTTCCGTTGTAGGGGCACGGCATGCCGTGCCCTCGCGTGGCCGGCTTGCGGACGGAGTCGAGGAAGATCCAGCCCGGGTC
>JBDREB010000235.1:0-2674 GCA_043820325.1 Planctomycetota bacterium
TCAAACCCGCCCCTACACGGTTGACATCCGGATGTTCCCCGTACAATCACCTGTGGGTCGAAAAAAGTGCCAAACCTTTTTCCGAAAAACATGACCGGTTACGGATAGGGATCAGGAAATCTGAACGGAGCAAAGGGATCCAAGCAGAGAACATCCCGGCACTATCCGTTCTCCCGTTTGCTCCCATTGTTCCCGATCGTTGGGGATTTGGAGCTCGGAGTTTGGAACTTGAATCCCCAATAAAAAAGGCCGCCCCGTTTCCGGGCCGGCCTTTTTTTTGAATGGGTTACTTGCTCTTCACCCGCGCCGGAAGCTTGGGCGCCAGGAGCTTCATGCTCATGCGGACATAGTCGGGCAGACCGTTCTGGAAGGGGGGATAGGCCTCGCCCGCGATGAGCGGGTTGCAGTAGGTCCGGAAGTCGTCGGTGATGTGGAACCCGTCCGCGGTGATGTAGTTGTCCGGGACCTCTTTTTCCTTGTTGGCGATGTTCTCGATCGGGGTGCTGCCGGTCGACCACTCATAGGGGGCGTCCGATGTGCGCACGATCGTGACCATTTGGCCGTTCCTGCCTTTGCCCGCCAGTTCCACGGCCATTTCGCCGCAGGCGATCGCCTGGTTGACATCCGTGAGCGAGGCGATGTGCCGGCCCGAGCGCTGGCAGTAGTCGAGGGTCGCGACATGCTTCTTGAACTTGAGCTTGTCCTTGACGATGTTGGCGACCGCCTCGCCCGCGCCGCCGAGCTGGGCGTGGCCGAAGCTGTCGGCCGTGCCGCCCTCGGCCAGGAACTTGCCGTCCGCGGTCTTGACGCCCTCGGAGACGGCGACCACGCAGAACCCGATCTTCTTGACCGATTCCTCGACCTTGGCCAGGAACTCGTCCTCTTTGAAGGCGCGTTCGGGGAAGAGGATGATGTGCGGCCCGTCCTTGGGCGAGACATGGGCCAGTCCCGTGGCGCCCACGATCCAGCCCGCGTGGCGGCCCATGGACTCGAGCACGAAGACCTTGGTGGAGTCGCGGTGCATGGATTCGACATCGTACCCGCCCTCCCGGATCGCGACGGCGTTATACTTGGCCACCGAGCCGTAGCCCGGGCAGCAGTCGGTCACGGGCAGGTCGTTGTCAACGGTCTTGGGGATGCCGACGGCGATCAGTTCGTACCCCAGTTGGCCGGCGATCTGGCTGATCTTGAGGGCGGTGTCCATGGAGTCGTTGCCGCCGTTGTAGAAGAAGTAGCGGATGTTGTGGGCCTTGAACACATCCACGATGCGCGTGAAATCGGCCCGGTTCTCCTCGAGGCTCGGCAGTTTCTTGCGGCAGGAGCCGAAAGCGGCTGAGGGCGTGTACCTGAGCCCCTCGATGTTCTCGGGCGATTCCTGCTGGAGGTCGATGAGCTTTTCGTCGAGCAGGCCGTTGATGCCGAACAGGCCGGCATAGATGTTCTCGATGAAACCCGATTTCCGCGCGGCCTTGATGACGCCGTAGGCCGAACAGTTGATGACGCTCGTGACCCCGCCCGACTGGGCGTAAACCGCGTTGCCCTTCAATGCCATGGTCCGTCTCCTCGTATGTGGGGTTGCGATGATCGTACACGCCGTAAAACCGCTCATTATAGGGAAACGGGCCGGTTGTCAAGGGAAAATGGGAATGCCGCCGCCGCCAAGGGAGGGGGAGGTTTGAATGATCGTACGGGACAATCCGAATCCCTGAAAAAACGCTTTGCTTTATGAACGCGGTGGTATAATCATGGGCTTTATCATGTGCGGCGACCGTTGTTGACGCTCGACGTCACCTGAGCCACTTGCAAAACCCCCAAGAGTCAGCGAGCAAGCCACGGTCTGTGGTGGCGGCAACAAGAATAACCACTACATATAGAAGCGGTCAGGGGGTTTTGCAAGTGGCTCACCTGATAATGGAAGGAATGACCATGGCCGGCACGATCAATGTCACGGTATGGAACGAGTTCGTACACGAGCGCAAGAACGCGCATATCGGCAAGCTCTATCCCAAAGGCATGCATGGCGCCATCGCCGACCACCTGAACAGGCAGACGGGGATCAAGGCCCGGCTGGCGGCGCTGGAGGACCCGGAACACGGCCTGACCGAGAAGGTCCTCGATGAAACTGATGTCCTGACCTGGTGGGGCCACATGGCGCATGATAAGGTCGCCGACGCGGTGGTCGACCGCGTGCAGAAACGGGTGCTCGAGGGCATGGGGCTCATCTGCCTCCATTCGGCCCACTTTTCCAAGATCTTCCGCCGCATACTGGGCGCCACCTGCTCGCTCAAGTGGCGCGAGGCGGGCGAAAAGGAGCGGCTGTGGGTCATCGAGCACCGGGCGCGGCGCGCCCCCATATCCTGGTCATCCTGACTGACCAGCACCGCTTTGACTGCATCGGGTGCGCGGGCAACCCGGACATACGCACCCCCCATATCGACCGACTGGCGGCCGGCGGCGTGCGGTATACGGAGGCGTTCTGCCCCTCGCCCATCTGCACGCCGTCGCGGTATTCCCTCTTAATGCTTATTGACTTAGTACACCGCCCCATAATAAAGGGGTCAAAAGAGGGCGCGCCGGTACCACCGTGGCATTCTTTTCCGTTGTAGGGGCACGGCATGCCGTGCCCTCGCGTGGCCGGCTTGCGGACGGAGTCGAGGAAGATCCAGCCCGGGTC
>JBDREB010000236.1:0-2924 GCA_043820325.1 Planctomycetota bacterium
ATATCATGTTGTGACGCGGGTCAATGCCCGGGGGTTTCGGCTGGATGCCGGGCTGAAGGAGAAGTTCGTCAAGCACCTGAAGAAGCTTTCCGGGTTATATTACTGCCACCTGGCCGCTTACAGCGTTTTGGACAATCATTATCATGTCATTTTGCGGTTTGACGACCCCAAGGACGTCAGGCCTGAAGAGGCGATGAAGCGGTGGAATACTTACCATGAGGGTACGGTATTCAAGAAAGACGCGACCAATCCCGAGCACCAAGCCTATGTGGTCAAGGAGTTGACCGACCTTTCGAGCTTCATGAAGCGGCTGAATCACCATGTCAGCGTAAGGCACAACAAGGCCAAGGACTTGCAGGGGACCCTGTGGGAAGGTCGGTTCCATTCGACGATCATTGAGCGGGGGTATTCCCTGGCGATGTGCGCGGCGTATATCGAGCTTAACGCATTCCGGGCTTCTATGGTCAAAAAGCCCGAGGATTACGCCTTCTGCAGTCTCAATTACCTTCAGAAAGGCAATAAAGACGGGCTCATTGATCAGAGCCTGATAGCCGAAGGCGTAGGCGCGGAAAAGGATGACCTTAACGGTCTGCTCCAGACCTACACGGCGCTTGTTTATGCCAGCGGTGCCAGACCGCACAAGGGCAAGACGCATGGGTTGGTCATAACCGAGGCGATGCGGCAGGATCTGAAAGAGAAGGGGATCGAGGTCAAGGCCGGCAGTCTTGGCGACCGGGTCCGGGAATATATCCTGGGCAAGGTGGTGGGGCGGTCGGAGTATGTGCGGAAGTTCTATGATGAATGGCTGAATCCCGGATACAGCGGCGCCCGGCGCAAGCGGCATGCGGCGAAGTGGCTCAGGGACCTGGGCCAGGGGCTTTGGACCGCGTGCCGTCGAGAGGCGCTGGGGCTCAAGCCCGAGACCAATACGGACACCGGCTGATGCCAGCTACAGACTGACAACAAATCGCCCCGAAAAACCTTGCCCTCCCGCGCTTGAGACATTTATTAAGACCGGGGCTTGTTATTGACATGGCCCGGATTTCCGTTGCATCGGGGCGGGTATGGGTATAATGAGGGTTTTGTCATCAATGTGCGGAGACCGCCGTGGAAGACCTGTACAAGAGCATTCTCGAGGCGATCGGTGAAGACCCGAAGCGGGAGGGTATCGCGGCCACGCCGCACCGGGCGGCCGAGGCCATGCGCTACCTCACACGGGGTTACACTGAAGACCTGGACAAGGTGATCAACGACGCCATATTCAACGAGTCGGCGCATGACATGGTGATCCTCAAGGACATCGAGATCTATTCGCTCTGCGAGCACCATCTGCTGCCGTTCTTCGGCAAGTGCCACATCGGGTACATTCCGCAGGGCCGGGTTTTCGGCGTGAGCAAGCTGGCGCGGGTCGTGGATGTATTCGCCTGCCGGCTTCAGCTCCAGGAGCGGCTGACCCGCCAGGTGGCCGGCGTGATCATGGAGCGGATCAACCCGGTCGGCGTGGGCGTGGTGATCGAGGCCCAACACCTGTGCATGATGATGCGCGGGGTGGAGAAGCAGAATTCCAAGATGATCACTTCGGCCATGCTCGGTTCCTTCCGGTCGAGCGAGGCCACGCGGCTGGAATTTCTCCAGCTGATACGGCCTTGAGGCCGTTCCCGAATGCCGGGCTATGGTAACGGTGGGAACACGGGAAACATCGAATATCGAAGTGAAGATGGGGTGAGCCCGGCTCTCCCAGCACCCTTGCCGGGTCTCCCATAACGGGCTCTCCCCGTCGGGAAAAATAAGTTCGCTTTTCCAATGATCGGTATATAATACGAACATGAAAAAAGACATGATCAGGCCTGCCGGTACACCGGCCGGGGGACCGATGGACAAACGCGCGCCCGCTGTCGCGGGCCGGTTCTACCCGGCGGACGGGGGCGCCCTGGCCGGGGAGGTCCGGAAATACCTGGCCGCCGGCGGTCCGGCAACGCCTCGCACGGCCTGCGTGGCGCCCCATGCGGGGTATTCGTTCTCGGGACCAACGGCGGGCAGGACGCTGGCCCGGGTGACGGTGCCGGCCACGGTCATCATCCTTTCGCCCAACCACACGGGCGCGGGCGCCGGGATCGCGGTCTGGACCGCCGGAGCCTGGCGTACGCCGTTGGGCGATGTGGCGATCGATGCGGCCGCCGCCGTATCCGTGGCGAAACTGACGGGCGCACAAGCCGACACGGCCGCGCACCGCAATGAGCATTCGATCGAGGTGATGCTGCCCTTCCTCAAGACCATCCGGCCCGATGTGCGCATTGTGCCCGTGACCATCATGACCCATGACCTGGCCGCGCTGGTCAGGTTCGGCCGCGAACTGGCGGGGTTCGTCCGGGGTGCGGCCGAACGGCCGCTGGTGCTGGCCAGCTCCGACATGACGCACATGGAATCGGCTGAAAGCGCCCACGCCAAGGATATGCAGTGCGTGGCCCGCATGGAGGCCGTCGACCCGGAGGGGCTGTTCAACCTGGTTAACGAACAGCGGATCTCCATGTGCGGCGTGGCGCCGGTCACGGCCATGCTGGCCATGGCCCGGGAACTCGGGCTGAAGCGGGGGGAACTCGTGGAATACACTTCCAGCGGCGACACCTCGGGCGATTACCACCGCGTGGTCGGTTACGCCGGCCTGGTGTTTTAGCGGATGTTCCAGACGCTATTTCTCATAACTCATTATTAGATAAGGAGTTGATGCTGTTTTTGAGCTTTTTTTGTAGCCACTAAAATATTTAATATATTTAACATAATTTCAATATTTCTCTTGACAGCCAAGCATTCATCAGTTATTATACAGTAGACACTACATGCTTGGAGGTGCATATGTATCTCGATGAAGCCACCAGTCAAGGAGGCAGGTACAAGCGTTACCTGCTCCGTGAAAGCTACCGCGA
>JBDREB010000237.1:0-16613 GCA_043820325.1 Planctomycetota bacterium
CCATCACTCTGCACCGCACGCGAAATGGATAGGTTATTTATTTACGGGCACTAACCACCCAAACCGGCCTATGGTTGATTCACGCGCCTGGCTGACGCCAAAAAGTGCCAAAGCATTTTCCGCCGGGATCAGGAAATCTGCGGTTACGGCAAGGGTGTTGTGCAAAGCCCGGAATTCATATCCCCAAGCCGTGACCGTTGCCTGTGCCGATACGGGCATCGTTACCGTGGCCCCGGTCCTGTTATGCTTAGTACACCGCCTCACAATTAAGGGGCCAAATCTCAATCATCAATAACGACCCGATTCCGGAACGCTGGTTCATGCCGGATCTTGTTTGGTAGGGGCACGGCATGCCGTGCCCAACCCAATTGGACTCAAAACAAGCGTCGTCCCGGGCTGGATCTTCATCGACTCCGTCCACAAGCTGGCGTACGCGAGGGCACGGCATGCCGTGCCCCTACAGCGGAAAAGAATGCCACGGTGGTACCGGCGCGCCCTCTTTTGACCCCTTTATTATGGGGCGGTGTACTTGGCGCTGCATGCCAATCCCCCGCCGGTACGGATGTCGCGGCCGGAGCGGCCTCGTTGAGATTGGTCCGGGTGTGGATACGGCCGTAGCCCCGTCCCTCCAGGGAGGCCAAGAGCGCGGCCAGGTCCAGGGTATGGTCCTTGTAAGCAGAGACGCCGAATCCCAGGTAGTACAGGTCCCCGGTGACCGGGACCTTGTAGTCGGCGAAGGTCAGGACCCGCAGGGAACCCACGGCCCAGTCGTTCAGGCACGCCACCTCGCTCTTGTTGTTGCCCTTGGTGAGTTCCACGCGTTCGTCAAGCCTGGTCTCATGCGGTCCATCGGACAGGGGCCGGCCATAGGCGCTGAAGAGCGGTACATCGTTCACGAACAGGTTATACCGTACCAGGCTGTTCACAGGGTCTTTAAGGGTGAACTGCACGGTGACGGTCTTGCCGTCCTGGGTCATGCCGGTGATCGCCGCTCGGGGGCCGCACCGATGAGCGCGGGTTCGGCGGCGGGCAGACCGGCCCGCTGCAGGCGGCGCGCCACGGCCGCGCGGAAATGGGCGATCGTCGGACTTTAGTCGATCAGGCCCGCGGCGATGAAGGTGCGCATCTCCTTGCAGGTGACCGCGTCCCACATCTTCACCGTGCCGTCCACGCTGGCGGAACAGATGATCCGGCCGTCGGGACTGTAGACCATGGAATAGACATTGCCGTTGTGGCCCTTCTGGATCACGGTCTCGACCGGCGGCGCACCCACCGCCGGGGCGGGACCGGCCGCCAGGGCCAGCCCGATCCAGGCCGTAACCGCCGCAAGGTGCATGGACATACGGATCCCCTCCCGGAGCGGCCGGACTTCAGGCCGGTCCGTCCCCCTCGCCGACCGCGAACGCGGCGCAATACCCCTCGGTGTGGGAAAGGGAAAGATGGATCCCGCTGATCCCGAGTTCCCGCGCGACCTCGGCCGCACGGTCGCACAGGAACACCGCGGGCTTGCCATGGTGATCGTTGCGGATCTCCACCTGTTTCCAACCCACGCCCCGCTGCCAGCCTGTGCCGAGGACCTTGAACACCGCCTCCTTGGCCGCGAAACGGGCGCCGTAGGACTGGTACGCCCCCTTCTGTTTGCCGCGGCAATAGGCCTGTTCATGGGCGGTGAATGCCTTGTCCAGGAACCGCAGGCCCTTGGCGTCGATGATCGCCCGGATCCGCGCGGTCTCGATGATGTCGATCCCGATGCCGCGGATCATGCGCCGCCCTCCCTGCCGGCCGGGCCCAGGCAGACCAGCTCGATGCCGATCTTGCGGGCCACCTCGGGACTGCGCTGGTCGCGGTAGAATTCCCCGTAGAACACGCGCTTGATGCCGGAGTTGGCGATAAGCTTGAAGCAGTTCCAGCAGGGCGAGGCCGTGATGTAGAGGTCGGCGCCGTCGATCGCCACCCCGTGTTTGGCGGCCTGGATGATGGCGTTGGCCTCGGCGTGGATGGTGGCCACGCAGTGCCCGGCCTCCATGTCGTGCCCGGCCTCGTCGCAGTGCGGCATGCCCGCGATGCTGCCGTTGTAGCCGGTGGACAGGATACTGCGGTCCTTGACGATCACCGCGCCCACATGCTTGCGGTCGCAGGTGGACCGGGTCGCCACCTGCTCGGCGATCTTCATGAAATAGGTGTGCCAGTCAACGCGGATGCTCATGGCTGCTCCCCTGAAAAACGGCGCGGGATCGGCTCCCGCAGGTAGGACTTCTGACAGGCCGGACAGATCCGGAACTCCATCCGCCGGTAGACCTCGCCCATGAGGTCCGCCTCATGCCTGCGGGTGGCCGCCCGGATCAACCGCTCGATCTCCGCCTTCAGATCGCCCGTGAAGTCACCCAGGTCGCGGCGCACCCGGCCGGAGATCACTTCGATGCGCACGGTGTAATCCAGGTCGCACCGGCCCAGGTCCCGGCCGCACATGTCACAAAAGTCAGGATCGGGCGGCTGCGGACGGGGCATAACTTCAATCCCGGCACGACCACAGCATCCGCCATACGAACCGGATGAACCGCAGTGTGTCGCGCACGGGACGGATCGAACTCATTTCGCCGCCGCCGTAGATGGTTGTCACGGGCACTTCCCGGATCACGAGCCCGCGCCGGCCGGCGTGCACGATCATTTCCGACTCAGCCTCGAAATGATCGAAGGTCGGGAGCAGGGCGGACAGCCGGTCGGCCCGGATGGCCCGGAATCCCGACTGGGTGTCCGACAGGCGCGTACGGGCCAGGCGCGAAACGATCCACGACATGCACCGGTTGGTCCACCGCCGGACCAGCGGCATGGACCGTGCATCGGTCATGCGCGACCCGATCACCATGGCGGCATCCTCCGCGTTCAGGACCGCGATCAGCCGGCCGATCTCGGCCGGGTCATGCTGGCCGTCACCATCCATCATCACCACCGCCGCGATCCGCCGGTCACCGGCCAGCCGGAACCCCGCCCGGAGCGCGGCCCCCTTGCCCGTGTTGACGGTCAGCGAATGGACCTCGGCCCCGGCGGCGGCTGCCTCGGCCGCGGTGGCATCGGCCGAGCCGTCGTTCACCACCAGCACCTGGTGGCCGAGTGCCATAACCGCCGCCGCCACGCGCCGGATGTTGCGGGCCTCGTTGAAGGCCGGGATCACCACTAGGATGCTCTCCGGGGGGATGGACGCGGGGCTCATCACGCTCCCTGCCCGCCGGAGGGTGGCCGCCGGAGTTCGGGCGGCACCATTTCGCGGGGAATGATGGTGGAAGCCTCCTCCGCGGCAAGCGCTTCCACCGATGGCATGATGAACTCGCCGATAAGGATCTTCGCCACCGAGGCGATCGGCACGGCCATAATGACGCCAATGACCCCCAGGATCTCGCCGCAGATCAGGAAGGCCAGGACCAGCGCCACCGGATGGAGCTGGGCCTCCTTGCCCAGGACGATCGGGTCGAGGATGAACCCCTGCAGGATCTGCACACACCCGTAGAGCGTCACGGTCCAGGCCACATCGGCGACCGTGCCGCCCGGGCTCAGGTAGACCACCAGCACGGCAGGCACCAGGAAGACCAGTCCCAGGAACGGGATCACCGTGGCGGTGCCGATGAGCAGGCCGAAGAGGAACGCGTACGGTACGCCGATGATCCACAGGCCGATCCAGGTGACCAGACTGCACAACGAACATACGATCAGCCGGCCGCGGAAAAAGCCGGCCATGGCGCGGTCGATCTTGTAAACGATGCGCACGATCCGGTCGCGGCTGCGCCCGGGCAGCATTCCCGTGGCCCGCCGTTTGAGGCTTTCCCAGCCGCGCAGAAAAAAGAACACATAGAACGGCATGAGCAAGAACCCGATGAGGTAGATCATGAACTCCGTGGTGTTCCGGACGATGGTCAGGGTATAACCGCCGAGATCGGTCAGCAGGTTGTCGGTGGCGGCCTTGTAATATTTCTCGATCCGGGCCAATGCATTGCGGACCGAGTCGCGTACTTTGGCCGATCGGGTGAACCGGTCGGTGATGTCCATGGCAAAGGTTGTTATCCAGGCCGTGAACTTGCGGATCAGAGGCGGGGTGTATACCCCATCCTGGTTGCGGTCCAGAACGATCTTTTCACCCGTATCGTAGATGTCGTTCTGGTTGGCATCCTCAAATTCATCCCCGGCCGTGACCGTGATGAGGTCCCGGGCCTGGCCGATAACGGCCGGCACGGCCAGAACGAGCCCGAACCCGATGCCGGCCGCCAGGACCACAAAGACAAAGATGATCGCCAGCGTGCGGTTCACCCGCCAGCCTTCCAGCATGGTCACCACCGGGTTGAGCACATATGCCGCCAGCAGGCTCAGGAACACCGGGATAAAGACGGTCCGCAGCCAATAAATAAGCAGGATGGCGAAGAGGACCACGGCCACGCCCGCAGCAAAGCGCCACCGCTTGTTCTCCAGAAATTTATACATGGCGTTCCTTACCCGAGGTCATAGGCGTTGTAATCGCGGTCAAAAGCATGGGCGAATTCGCATACATCGCGGAAATCTTCCTTGCTGTCCGATTCCTGGGCGCTCAGGATGCCGTTGGCGACCATCAGAAACACGATCTCCCCGATGTCCAGCGTGGTACGGACCCCCCACGCATCGAACACCAGTTCGGCCAGGCGGCCGAAATCGTCCGAGGCGAGGTCGACCACCTCGGCCACCAGTTCCTGGCCGGTGATGTGGCGGCGCTTGCGTTCCTTGCGGCGGATCTTTTCATGGGACGATTCGATCGCCCGGGCCACATAATAGAACGCGTCCTTGTGGTACCGCTTGTCCTGGTTGGCGAGCCGCTCGACAATATCGATCACTGTGTCATCCTTGGCCGGTTAAACGCATTAATTGTACCGGCAGACCTCCGCTTTGCAAGACAAAAAGGCGGGGCGTGCGGCGAATCCCCATGCGCCGCGCCCGGGGTCAGGATCAGGCGACCCGTTTAATGGTTTTTATGCTTGTGCCGGTCCGTGCGGAGCAGGTCGCCGTACAGCCCTTGCAGGCCCGTGATGAAACGGTCCAATGCATGCCGTTCCCTCGCCTGGGTGCGGCCCTCCGCGCCCAGGCGGCGGGCCGCGGCCGGGTCCAAGAGGAGATGGACGATGTGACCGGCAAGCGCGGCACAGTCGAAAGCCGGGGCCAGGAGCCCGTTCCCGCCATGGGATACGAGTTCGTTCAGGCCGGGAATGTCGAAACCCGCCACAGGCAGGCCATGGGCCATGGCTTCAAGCACGGCATAGGGTTGTCCCTCCCAGCGCGAGGTCACGGCCACCACGGCCGCGGCGCGGTAGGCGGCGGCCATGTCGGCCACATGGCCCGGTGCGGTGATCCGACCGGTGAGCCCCGCCCCGGCCACCGTCCGACGGAGGTCCTCCAATTCCGGCCCGTCCCCGGCAAATATGAAGGCTGCGTCCGGTACGGCCGGGAGCACGATGCGGGCGGTCTCAACAAAATATTCCCAGCCCTTCTGGCGCACGGCCCGGGCGGGAAAGAGAACGCGCCGGCCCACCGGTCCGGCGGGTGCGTCGGGCAGGACGACACCGTTGTCGATGCGCGCCACCTTGCCCGGTGTGGTGACCTCGGCGATCAGGACATCCCGTTCATGGTCACTGACCGCGATATAGAGGTCCGTGGCCGGTTCGTTGATCCGTTCGCCCCATCGGAACAGCCGCCGGGCCAGGCCGGTGCGTTGAGGGAAATAGAGGCAATGGGGGGTATAGACCACGCGCGCACCGGTCCCGCGCGCCGCCCGGCGCGTCACAAAACCCGCCTTGGAAGAGTGGGCGTGGATGATATCGGGCTTCCATTCCCCGATGAACCGGCGCAGGGCCCGGACGGCCCGTTGATCCCGCCAGGGCGCGACCTGCCGGACCATGGGGATCTCACGGCAGGTGATGCCCAGGTCCCGGTATTCGGCCACTTGCGCGGCATAACCGGGATCGCGGGCGAGCGCGTATACGAAAGCCTGATCGCAGGTCCCCCGGAGCCCGCGCAGGAGGTGGTCCAGGTGTGTACGCGTGCCCCCCTCCACCGCCTCGAGCACCTGGAGAACTCTCATGGCGCCCGCCGCCTCCGCACCTTCTCCAGTGCCCAGTGGAAGGCGAGGTCAAATTCCTCAAAGCGCAGGAACCTCACGGCGGCCAGGAACCCCGCCCCGCCGGCCATGACCGCAAGGGCAAGCCCCAGGAGTTGCCGCATCCGCCCGCCGGTGCGGACCAGCGCCCCGATCGGGCCCGGCATGTGCAGCATCCCGGCCGCGCACAGCCCCGTGATCGCGGTGACGACGAGGACCTTGAGCAGGAACCGGGCAAAATCGGGCTCTGTGAACACGGGGACATTTTTGCGAAAAAAATGAATGAAGAGCGCGATCTTGATGATACGCGACAGGACATAGCTCCCGGCCACCGCCACGATGGCCGCGACCGGCCCCCAGATCAGATGCACTTTGAACACGGCCACCGCCAGGTAACCGAGGAGGATGGCCAGGGCCGAACTGGCGATGCCGAGGACCACCGGCGCGACCGTGCGCCGGTCGGCAAAGAAACCCTGCATGAAGAAATATTCGAGGGAATAGAACGGCAGCACCAGCACATAACAGATGTTGGCCGTGGCGACCCAGTCGGTCAGGTTGAACTTGCCGTGGGCGAAGATGATCCTGACCATGGGATGCGAAAGCACCGCGGCGCCGATGGCCAGCGGGAAGAAGAACAGGAGCAGCATGCGTGAGGCGCGGCTCATGAACGCGCCCAGGGCCTGCCGGTCGTTACGGTCGACCATGTCACAGAAATAGGGCAGCATGGCCAGGGATATGGCATAGGGTACCAGGCGGCCGATCGTTTTGAACAGTTTGGCGCCGTAGGAATGCGCCGCCACGATGCCGTCGATATCCACCAGCCTGAGCAGGATGATATTGTTGATGAAGTCCCGCACCTTGGCGAAGACGATGCCCAGCAGGAGCGGGGCGACCAGCAGGAGGAAGGTCCGGAACTCGGGTGTGCGCACGGCGGGACGGGTGGACAGAAGCAGCGGCACCTTGTCGCGGAACCCCAGAATATGGATCGCGAGTTTGCCGAATCCGCCCACGGCCACGCCCAGCCCGAGCGCCATCACGGCCCGGGGATGGAAGGCGGCCGCGGCGTGCGGGTCGCACAAGAGGAGCACGAACCCGATCACAGCCGCCTTGGTGACGGTATCCCCGATCGCGGCCCAGAAGAACCGCTTGTAGCCGTTCAGTATCTTGTAGGTGGTAGTGCCGAGGAACATGCCGATGAGCCCCGGTCCCATGTAGCGCAGGATGTCGGCGATGAACGCGTCCTGGGCCGTGGGCACGGGCAGGTTCGGTTGACCGATCATGCCGTTCACGATCCGGACGACCCATGCGGGCCACAGCATGAAGACCGGGACCAGGACCGCGAGAATGAGATTCTGGATGGAGAGCAGGCCGTTGGCGAACTGCCAGGCGGCGCGTTCGTCACCCCGGCTCAGCGCCGCGTTGAAGACCGGCAGAAAGGCCGGGCCGATGGCTCCCTCGCCCACTAGGAACGCCAGGTAGAGGATCCCCTCAAAGGCGATGATGAAGGCGTCCAGTTCGACCGACGCGAAATAGTGGCCCAGGACGGCATTCTGCACCACCCCGGCCAGCATGATTATGGCATGGGCGATGATGACAACGACGCCCGAGCGGACGATCCGTTCGGCGGTCGTGTGGCTCACAGCCGCACCCCGCGGTTGCGGAAGGTCTCGATCCACTGGGCGGTGTTGATGCGGATATCAAAGCGGGTCCGCACGGTCTCGGCCGCCTGGGCCGAGAGGGACTGCCGGGCCGCCAGCGGCATGGTGCAATACCGGGTCAGTCCCCCGGCCAGGCTTTCGGCCGAACCGTGGTCCACGATCAGGCCGTTCCGGCCGTCGGTCACGAATTCGCGGATCCCGGGCATGTCGGTCGCCACCGCGGGCAGGCCGGTGCGCGCCGCCTCCAGGAGCACATTCGGCAGACCGTCCATATCACCGTCCCGGGCGGGCACGGCGGGGACGCACAGAATGTCGTGGTCACGGAAATAATCATCCATGTCCGCGGTCGCAATAAAACCGGGGAAGGCGACCGCATCGCCGAGATGGAGTTCGTCCACCACCTGGCGGTAATACCATTCCCGTTCCCCGCTCCCGGCGATCGTGCATTGCACCCGCAACCCCCGGTCCTGGAGCAGGCGGCAGGCGCGGATCAGGAACTCAAAGCCTTTCTTCTCCACGAAACGGCCGGCGGCGGCGATCCGCAGCACATCATCGCGGAAGGAACCGCGGCCGCGGGCTTCGGCCGCGTTCTCGATCCCGTGGTAGACCAGTTCGGCGCGGGGGGCGAGATCGGGCGCGCGCCGCACGACCGCATCCATCACGGCCCGCGAACAGAAGATCACGAAAGCGGCGCCGCCCAGGTTCGCGGGAGTGGAAGGCGCCGGCACCAGAACATCCCGGGCATGGCCGGCCACGGTGTAGGGCAGGCCCAGGAACGCGGCGGCCTTGCGCGCGTACCAGGCCGTGCGGTCGGCGAACTCGGCATGGATGTGAACATCGCCGCCCATTTCCGCGACCGCGCGCGCGAACCCGGCGGCGCGGAACAGATGGTAGATGTCCTTGAACCGCGTGGGCGAACGGAGGAGGGCCTCCTTGAACGCCGCCCAGAACAGCCGGCGCATCCGCCACACATAGCGGAGCGGTGCGGCGGGCACGGAATTGACATTCATGCCCACCGGATCGGGCCCGGCCGGACCGCGTTTGAGGTAGAAGACCTGGAACGAGACGCCCTGACGCAGGAGTTCGCGCAATCCCCGGTAGATGAACTCCTCGGTCGGCTGGGGATAGGTATCTATGATGATGGCCAGTTTGTGCATCGGTCGATCCGCATCAGGGGGTATGGGCGTCAAACGCGACAAATGACATTGTATGCACCAGTGGACCGGTTGCAAGGAATTTCCCGCCCCCCGTGCCGGTCACGGGAAGTCCGTCAGTACGGCTTGCCTTTTTCAAGGCTCCCGAGGATCGTCAGGTAGCTCTGATAGCGGAAGGCGGAAAGGCACCCCTGCGCGACCGCCTCCTTGACGGCACAGCGCGGTTCGTGGGTGTGGGAGCAATCCGTGAACCGGCAGCCATCGCGCAGGGGGATCAGGTCGGGGAAGTACCAGGTGAGCTCGGCGACGGCGATGTTCACCAGGTGGATCTCCTTGACCCCGGGAGTGTCGATCACCATGCCGCCGTTGTCCAGCTCGAATAGGCTGCAGCGCCGGGTGGTGTGCATTCCCTTGCCGCTTTTACGGGGCACCGGTTGGGTGACCAGGCCCAGTTCCGGGCTCATGGCGTTCAGGAGCGAACTTTTACCCACGCCCGACCGGCCGGCCATCACCGCGCGCCGCCCGGCCAGAAGCGCTTTGAGCCCGGCGATCCCCTGGCCGGTGGTCGCGGAAGTCTGGACCACCTGGTCGATGACCCCGGCATAGAGCCCGACGGCATCGGGCATTGCGCCGCCCAGGTCGGCTTTGTTCACGGTCAGGATGAGCCGTTTGTCCCCCTCCCGCTGGCCGATGATCAGGCAGCGGTCGATGAAGGCCGGGTTGAGCTCGGGATCATGCAGGGAATCGACCACGATGAAAGTGTCGATGTTGGCGGCCAGGATCCGGTCGTAGATCACCCCGGTATGGATGCTGTCCGCTTCGGGCAGGGAGAGAACGGAGCGCCGGGGGTGGACGGCCGTGATGGTGGCCTGGTATTCAAAGGTGCCGGCGACATTGACCGCGTCGATCTCGTCCCCCGCGGCCACGGGAGTCTCGTTCTTGGCCCACAGATATTCGGCGATCTCGCACAGCACCAGATCGCCGGGCCCGCGGCGCACCAGGACCCCGCGCGGGAACACATCCGTGACCATGCCGGTAAAATCGCATGCGCCGGCCGAGGTGTGCGCCAACTCTCCGTGCTGTTCCATCTCGTCTAGGTTCGTGGCGCGCCGGCGCGAGGGATGGAACGCGAGGGCCGTTTCGTCCACTTCGCCGGCCCGCGCCCGCCGGGTGGGGTCGTCCCGCTTCTTGTGGCGGTACCGCTCCTTGCGTTCCTTGATTGCCTTGCGGAGCGTCCGTTCGACGCGTTCGTTGTTTTCCAAGCCGTCCCGGTACCGGGTCAGGGCTTCAGGGCCGCTTCGAGTTCGGCCGGCGTGAACGACTTCAATTCGCCGTCCACGGTCACGGCCAAGACCGTCGCGCGGCCGGCGACCACCCGTTCATACGCGAGGATCCCGGCCCCCTGCTCCATAGTCGCACCCGTCGCGAGCACGAAATCGCTCCCGGCGTCGATCGCCGCGGCATCGATCGGCGCGCCGTTGATGGTGAAGGTGCCGATGGCCATCACATAATCGGGATACAGGGCTGTCAGGGCGGCCGGAAACCGGCACTCATGGTCGTAGTAGTAGATATGGCAGGCCTAGTGGATCTGCTTGAGCTTGACTTCGGGGCCGGTGCCGGCCGGGGCGTCTCCGCCCATATCCCCGACATCGTCACCGATCGCGACTCCCGCGCGGTGCTTGACCGCGTTGGGTATGAGGATGGCCGCGGCAATGCCGATGGCCGCACCGCCGGAGAGGTAATCGAAGGGTCCGTACATTTCGGCGAAGACCCCGCTGCCTTCCTGCCGGCTGACGCTCTTGGAACCGAACAGGTGTTTGGCGATCGTATCCGTCAGGGGCAGCTTGGTCAGGTCCAGCCCCAGGTCCCGGCCCGCGCTGGGCCACATGGTGAGCAGCATACCCAGTGTGCCATAGAGCCGGCTGAAGCCCTTCTTCAGGTCGGTGAAGGAGATCGAGACGCTTTGGGTCCCGGTGGCCAGGAAGGGTTCCAGCGCCGTGTATTCGGCATTGCCGGTGATGGCCGCCGCCTGGGGGGCCAACGCCGCGGCCGCACCCGCCTTGGTGGTGGCGATGATCAGTCCATCGGCGCTTATCGCCACCGTGGGTACGATACCGGCCATGGCCAACTGGGGGATCGGGAAAGACCGGACCTCGGCACCGCCGGACTGGGAGCTTTCGACCATGATCCCCTGCTGGGCCACCATGGGCTCGACGAAATTGGTCAGGACCGCCATGAGCGGGCCCTTGTCCTTGAGTTTCAGTTTGAGGACGAGCTCGGGCATCTGCATGCCGATGCCGACGGGCAGTTTCTGGTAGAAGAGGATGTCACCCGCCAGGGAAGCGACGAGGCCGTCCCTGATCCTGACGCCGAGGGGGATCTCCAACCCGGCGATCATGCCCTGCGTCTGCTTGAAATCATCCGCGGGCATGATCGCGCCCGCCATGGCCATAATGGCATCGTACAGGTTGAGAAGATCGATGTTGGCGATCGAGAATGCCACGGCCTCGGCCGGAACCTCCTTGAGCAGCCCCGTGTCGGCGACGCGGAATTTGAACAGCCGGCCGATACCCCGGGGCGCGGGGATCACGCCGATGAACACCCGGTCATGGAATCCCGCCTTGGCGATCGAGACATGCAGGCCTACGGTACTCAAGTCTTCAAGGGCGATGCCGTTCAGACCGCGGAATTCATCCGAGTCCTCCCCTTCTTTTTCCTTCACCGCCTCCCTGAGCATGGTAAAGATCCGGGCCGAGTCGGCATAGGCGCACAGGCCGCCCCGGGCGCCCGGTCCGCACGAACGCAGGACCTCGGCAAGATTCGCCGCCGGTTCCTTCTGCGCGGCGTTCTGGAAACACTGTTCCATGGCGGCGCGGCCCAAGGTCACGATCAGGTCGGTCCCGTCCATGACATGGCACAGAACGGGTTTGCCGGCCGCCCCCGTATCCATGACCCGCACCTTCCGGCCGCCGATGGGCTCCTCCTTGAAAATCCCGCCGGCATCCCGGGCGATGATCGTTTCCAGTGTGCCGATGTACCGGACCACGGCATCGCGGTCCCCGGCGGGTATGCCGGCCATGACAAAGGCCCCGGCAACAACCTCGTTGGGTATATCGATCTCCGTGATGTTCACGCCCAAGCCGCCTTCCAGGCGTTTGACGATCGCGATGATGGCGGGAATGTCGAAACCGCTTTCGAGCGACGCCTTCTGGAGACCGGCATCGATCCTGCCGGTGAGACCGGCCAGGAAGGCCTGAACCTCCGGCTCCGCCCAGATCCGGGCCTGGGCCGTGCCCGCATAATCCTGCACCACGAGGTTCACCTTCTCCACGGCCGCAAAACTCAAGGTCGGCCCGTTGAAATATCTGATCACGGGATTATCAAGGGCGGGTGCCGCCAAGACCCCGGCGCACAAGAGCACGGTCAGCAACCAAGGAAGGCAACGCATATCGTTCTCCTCAATCCAATGGAAAGAAGGCCCGGATCGCATCCAAGACCGATGCCAGGTCGATCAAACTGAAAGTCCCGCTCAAACCGGCGCGACCCGACGCCTGAGCGCCTGGGCCGCCATGGGGTAGAACATGATAAGCGCCAGGCCAGCGACGATCATGCCAAATCCGGTCCATTCCACGGCCGTGAATATGGTGGTATCTTTGCCGAGGTAGATCAGAGAGACGATGAACGCCAAAAACGGCTTGACAAAGAAGAAGTAGGAACCGCGGGTCACACTGACGCGCGAAATTCCGACCATATAGCAGTAATAGGCCACTGCCGTGCCGGCAATGACCACCCAGGCGATGTCAGCCATTCCGCGCGAAAGCGTGAAAAGCCGGGTTTCGGGCAGCCCCTCGACCGGCAGGGAGACCAGCATGGCCACGATCCCTCCCATCAGGAAAGCCCATCCGTTGAAACACAGCCCGCCGTAACGGCGGATCATGGGCTTGGAAAGGACCACATTCAACGCGAACATCACGGCCGAGGCGATCATCACCCCGCCGGCCTTCAGCAGGGTGGTGCGGTCGGACCCCTCCAGGGTGAACGACATCACCATGGCGCCGCCGAAACCGAGCATAAGTCCGATCCATTCCCGGGTGGTAACCTTTTCGCGAAGAGCAAGGGTTGCGAAAAAAGCCGCGAATATGGGATTGATGGAAAAAATGGCCGCGGCCGACGAAGCCTTGAGGGCCGGGAAGGTCAGTGCGAACTGGAAGAGCCCGATCGCCACCGGCGCGGCGATGATGCCTAAAAGCAGTGTGTACCAGAGGTCGCGGCCGCTGGGTATCTTCACCTTGATCGAGGGGTTCATCAGAGCCAGGAGCACGAACAGCCCACCCGCGATGGTGAAACGGATGCCGGCGAACAGGATCGGCGGGAAACCCCCGCCGGGTAAACATTTGTTGGCGTCCTTGACCGCCACTTCGACCGTGGCGAACAGGACCACGCCGATGAACACCAGCAGGTATCCGCCCCAGGCACCGGGCGGCGCCGGGGGGGTCTGCGGTGCGGGATCAGACATACGAGCCACTTGCAAAACCCCCTGACCGCTTCTATATGTAGTGGTTATTCTTGTTGCCGCCACCACAGACCGTGGCTTGATCGCTGACTCTTGGGGGTTTTGCAAGTGGCTCATACGGCTGCATGACCTTGTGGACAAAGGCCATACTCTCCGGAACGCCGGCAAGTTCCTCGGTCTCGCCTTCGTATTCCAGGGCGACATACCCGTTGAACCCGGCGGCATGCAGGATCTTCAGGCAGGCGGCATGGTCCACATCACCCTTGCCGATGACGCAGGCTCCCAACCGCCCGTCGGCGAGTTTTTTAAAGTCCTTGAAATGGACATAACCGCAGAGCGGCGCCGCGATGCGGGTGCCGTCCACGGCCGACTGGCCGCAACTCATGTAATTTCCCACATCCACCGTGGCCCGCAGGTGGGGCGCGTTGATCCGCTTGATCATATCGGCCTGTTCCTCGCCCGTGCCCGGCACGCCGCCGTGGTTCTCGAGCGCCAGCACGACCCCGGCCCGGGCGGCCACGGGGACCAGCGTTTCCAACGCCTGGAGCACCCGGTCGATGCCGCGCTGCAGCCCTTCCCGATCCTTGCGGTCGGGAATATGGCCGCCGAAGATCCGTGAGACGGGGGCGCCGGCCGCGCCGGCCGCGTTGATCCACCGGGTGGCCAGGGCGATCTCATCCTTGAACCCGGCGTCATCCTTGTTGAAGTTCGTGGAAAGTGAGAGCCCCGCCAGGGCGAGGGCGCTCCCCTTGAGCGCGGCCCGGATGGCGGCCGGCGCCTGTTCGGGCGGCGGCAGGAACCGCTGGTGGAAATCGATGCCGTCCACATCCAGTTTCTCGCTGTGCCGGACGAAATCGGCCAACTCCCATTTCTGGTCGGCCAGTGTGCGATGGTAACTGTAGTGACAGATCGCCTTCTTCAATCGCTGGTTCCTTATGATCAATAGTTCCGTGACGGCCGGATTATACCACGGGCCGCGCGGTTTGCCAATGAAAAAAGACCGCGGCTCACGCACCCCGCACAGCACGGGTGATCCGGCAGACCGCGGGATCGATCCCCGTGATCCGGCCGGAAGCCATCCCCGCCAGGCCGGGGCAGATGAAACAATGGGGGGCATCGGCACAACCGGTACACACGGCCATATCCTTGAAACGGAGGGCGCGGATGGCGGCCAGATCGGGGTGGGGGACCCCGTTCCAGATCGCGGTCATCTCTTCGGCCAATATGTTGCCCACCGGGCGGCGGACCTGGATGCAGGGCAGGACATCGCCGTTGGGCGCGATCACGAAACCGTTCCGGCCCGAGGTGCACAGGATCTCCTCCGTGCCCCGCCGGACCGGCGCCGCCGGCCGGTCGCGGAAGAAATCCCTGAGCCCCGCGTCATCCAGCATCAGCCCGCAGGGTGACCGGTCGCCGCAATCGGTGGGTGTTAAAAGCGGGGTCACCACGGTGCTGAAACCGCGGGCCCGGGCCAGCGCCTCCATGGCGGGCAGTTCCTCCGCATTATCGCGGTGGATCACGATCTTGACCACCGTGGATACCCGGTGACGCGCCAGCAGGTCCAGGCCGTGCATCACCGCCTGAAAATGCACCGCGGCGCCCGTCACCCGGCCGTAGACGGCCGGTGTGGCGCCGTAAAGGGAAAGATCGACCAAGAGCGGCTGTATGCCGGCCAGCATGGCCGCCGCCGCGTCATCGATCAGGGCGCCGTTGGTGAAGAGCCGGACCGCGAAATGTCCGGCGCGGGCGTCGGCCAGGATCCCCGCCAGGTCGGGATGCAGGAAGGGTTCGCCGCCGGTGAACGAAAGGACCAGGGTCCCCGCCCGGCGCAGGCGGCCGAATATGGTCCGGCATTGCGTGCGATCGAGGCGGACGGGATCGTCGCGTTTGCGGTCCAGGTAGCAGAAACCGCATCGGAACTGGCAGGCGTACAACAGTTCGATCACGCCGCGCAAAGGGATGCACTCGCGGACACTGCGCGCTTCGATCGCTTCCCAAGCATCCCCGGTCATGCCGGGTCCTTGCGGCCGAGCATCCGCCCGACCACCCCTTCCGGCCGGGATCCAAGGTCATAAGCGAAGGTTACGGGGTGAAAGGCGGTCATACGCCTGACCGTCTCCAGCACACCGGCGAGGACCGGCCGCGGGGCCCCGGTGATGAACGGCACATGGGCGGCCAGCCGCCCGGCGGCTTCGCTCCGGTCCAGGGGGGTGAGCGTGCGGCCCCGACCGTGCGCGATAAAGACCAGGCGTGCCAGCCGCACGGGACCGATCCGGAAACGGCGCACCGTGGTTTCACCCCGGAACGGCACCCCGTAGAGGAAGACCGTCCGTCCCCGGCCCCGGGCCGCCATGACCAGATCATCGCCGAGGATGCTACAGCCCGCGGCGCGGCACAACCCCGCCAGCGTCGATTTCCCGCCGCCTTCGCCCGCCGGGAAAAGCACCCCGCGGGTCACGCGCGCCGCGGCGCCCGCATGGACCAGGAGGCACCCTCTTTCGATGGCCAGCCGCTGGACGGCCACGCGCAGGGCGTTCTCGATCGAATCGACCGCCTGGTCCCGGTCGGGCGCCAGCTGGAGCAGTCCCTGCCGCCGGGCGGGATGATAGGTGAAGGCCATGCTGGATGACATGACGGCACAACCGCCGTCGATCGTTTCGTGGCGGATATCGGGCGCGTATCCGGGTTGGAAGCCCCGGTGCGGTTGGATGGTGATGGTGACCCCCGGCGGCCGGCGGGTCAGGTAGCGTCCGTAACGCTCAATGATTATCGCGGCGAACGGGGCGTGCTCGACTTCCAGTCCGATCCGGATCGGACCGGCCCGCAGTACCAACCGCTTGGTCGGGTTCACGGGGCGGCGGGTTCGACCGGGACGGGGAGCTGGCCGGCGCTCAGGTCTATGTCGCGCTGGGGTTCACCGATGATCTCGGAAGGCAGGATTTCAGCCTCACCCATGGCGTCCTTGAAGCGCACGACATAGCGCACGATAATGTCGTTCTCGTCCCGGACCTCGGTGAGGATATAGCACAGAAGTTCACGACCGTTCTTGAGGTTGAACCGGTCCAGCCCCCCCAAGTCGGCGTTATGCTGGTCCATGAGCGCCTGGGCGCCCGCGGCGGCGGCGGCGGAGGCCAGCGCGGCAACCACGGCCGCGGGGTCGGCGGCGGCCGGCGCGGCAT
>JBDREB010000238.1:0-9882 GCA_043820325.1 Planctomycetota bacterium
CTGCCGGTGGTAACCATGCTTCCTCGCAAGTCCTTGTAGCTGCGGGCTTGACCCCGCCTCCGGATGGGCGACCGCAAGGGTCGCAGCTACGGGGAAAAGCGCGCACACAGTAGGATTGTGGACTTTTTGCGAGTCCGTCAATACTTTAGCCGAATTAAACCAACCGGTTCATTCCGGACTGGATTGCCCGATTCCCCCGGTCAAGCCGGAGGACAGGCTTATCGGGCAATGACAAGGGGGCGAACCTGATGGCTGATATCGATCATATTCTGTCATCCCCCAGCGAGCCAGTCCTCCGGCTTGACCGGGGGAACCGGGGGATCCAGTTTTGGGTGGTGCGATTACCCGCGCTTTCCATGACGAACCACGCCAGCCATTTAATTCAGCTAAAGTGTTGCAGGATTGAAATTCAGGGTTTGACCGCCCCGCGGTTGCGGGCCACGGTCACGCTCTTTCGAGAAACTCTCCCGTGCGCGTATCGACCTTGACCTTCTCGCCCTTCTTGATGTAGAGAGGGACTTTGATCGTGGCGCCGGTCTGGACCTTGGCGGCTTTGAACACATTGGTGTGCGTGTCGCCCTTGGCGCCCGGTTCGGTGTCGACCACTTCCAGGATCACCGACGGCGGCAGTTCCACGCCGATCGGCTTCTCTTCGCAGATGGTGACGCGCACCTGGGAATTGAGGGGCATGAACTGGGGGGCGTCACCGAGGAATTCCTTTGAGATGGGGAATTGCTCGAATGTTACCAGGTCCATGAAGATGTAATCGTCTCCCTCGGGGAAGATGAACTCGCAGTTCTTGATGTCGACATAAACCTCTTCCACATCCTCGGTGGAGCGGAAGCGTTTCTGCAGTTTACGGTTGGACTTGACGCTGCGCATCTCGCTTTGCACCATGCCGCGCCAGTTGCCGGGCGTGATGTGCTCCGTGCCCGTGATCACATACAGTTCATTGTCCATCTTGATCACCATGCCGCGGCGCAATTGGGTGGCAACGACCATACCGTCCGGTTCCTGTACTGTAAGGGTTATTGACGACCGGCGACAAGCCGGCCGGGCAGATGGATCCGCCCGGGGAAAGTGGATAGTATATGGGGCGGCCCGGGAAAGTCAAGAAGATATTGACCGGCCACCCGCAGCCCGCCGCAAAAAAACGCTTTACACCGCGCGGCGGCGGGGTATAATCGGAGCATCGTTATCATAGCAGGAGATGGTCCATGCGAGCCTGGCGGTGCACCTCGTGCGCCAAAACCGTGTCCGAGGCCGACCTCAAGCAGGGCTTGGGGCGGATCGTTGAACGCAAGGTCTATTGCGCGGCGCACGCTCCGTCCGCCGGGACCGCGGCCCCGGCCGCGGCGACCACCGTGCGGCGGCGGGCGCCGGTCCCGCCGGCCGCGGACCAAGCCCCCGACGCCGGGACGGAAGGCGCCCCGGCCGCTCCAACCTCCCGCCTGCCGCTCATCCTCGCCGGCCTGGGCGGCCTGATCGTGATCCTGGTCGCCGTGGTGGCGTACCTGACGATGGCGGGCCCCGGGGACACCGTTGCGGCGCCGTCCGATCTCGTCGTTGCGACCGGACCCGCGCCCGCCGACGGCCCGGCCGCATCCGCAGTTGCCACCGGTCCTGCGGCGCCGGCCGCGCCCGGCACCCCCGCCCCGCCGGTCGTGGACCCGGCCGAGTTTGAGAAACGGCTGGCCCGGGGACGGACGCCGTTCAACGGCACGGTGGCCGGTTTTCATGAGGGGGAGGCGTTGTTGCGGCGCGGTATCATCGAGGCGGAGCTTTTCCGCGATACGGAGTATCCCGCCCGGGCCCAGGCCGCGATCGACGCCGAACGCGCCATTGTCGATCAGATGATCGAAGCCGCCTATAATGACCTGCATACCCGCGTGATGGCGGCGGTGAACGAGCTCAAGCAGAAGGATGCCCTGGCACTGGCCGGTTCGTTCCCGGCCGAATACCGGGGCTTCGGCGCATGGGAGGCCCAGGCCCAGGCCATGGCGGCCGAGGTCCGGACCCTGGCCGGGGATGAGTATGGCAAATGGTTCGCCGCGGCCAAGGCCAAGGCCGATGGGGGCGACCGTCCCGGTGCCGCCGCCGACCTCAAGGAGATCCTGGCCGCGGCCCAGGGTCAGCTTCTGGACGAGATCGCCGAAAAGCTGACCCGGCAGATCGGGATGATCGAATCCGGCGGCAGCCTGACGGCGGACGGCGCGCCGGCCGATGCGGCCGGCCTGCTGGCCCAGGCCCATACCGCCTTCACCTTCGGCTGCGTACAGGATGCGGAACCGATCTACACCCAGCTCCGCACGGCGTTCGCCGGCGATCCGGCCGTGATGAAGGACCTGGCCCTCATCAACGGCCGCCTGCAGGCCATTGCGGAGATGAAGGCCCGGGGCGCCGATGCGGCCGTGCAGTTGCTCCTGTACGACGACTTTGAACAGGTGTGGAGCCTGGGCAAACACGGCAATTTCTGGCAGACCGGGCTGCGCCAGCAGGTGCAGGCCCGCTCGAACGGCGGGTATGCCATGAAATGCGCACCCGATGCCGAGAACAAGACCGGCGCCGTCCGGATGGCCGGGGGTACGCCCAGCGACATGAGCGCCTGGCAGAACGAGGATAACGCCTATTTTTCCTTTTGGTACCTGCTGGAGGCGGACACCCCGTCGGCCGATCACCGGCTCTCCATCCAGTGCATGAACCGCACCCAGGCCGACAATTTCCACATCAGTCTGGCCGCCCCCGTGCTCAACCAGTGGGGTTTCGCCTGCATCCCGCTGGCCGACTGGGAGGATAACGAGTATGCCGGCAAGAAGCCCAACAAGGGGGACGAGTTCACCGGGATCGGGATCTGGTACGGCAAACCGGGTGAAAAGGCCGTCCTGTATATCGACAACCTCAGTGTGGTGGCGGGCAGCAGCCTGTACTACATACCCGAAAAGCTGGCCGCGAAGGAGAAGCTCATCGCCGCGGTGACTTCGAACCCCCAGAAGGATTTCTACCGGATGGACATCTTTATCCTGGACCACCTGGTCGCGCGGATCGGCCGGGACATCAAGCGCGACACCGTGCTCGTGGTGGGCGATCTGCACGCCAAGGATACCCTGCTTGACAACCTGCGCAAGGAGGCGAACCTGAAGGTGCTTCGGGCGGCCGGCGCGGGGACACCCAAGGGTACGCTCAAGGAGGTGCTGGAGCGCGGCGCGGCCGAGGTCAAGTCCAAGAAACCCGGGGTGGTCTTTGTGATGGCCGGCATCAACGACATCCTGGCCGCCACGCTCAATGCGCCCGCCGAGGCGGAGGCCAAGCCCGGCCCGGCCAAGCCGGATGCCGCCAAACCCGCCGAAGCGGCTCCACCCGCGGCCACCAACACACAGGAGATCCAGGCCCTCTTCCAGTCTTTTGCCGATGCCGTCATCGCCGCCGGCAGCCTGCCTGTGTTCTGCACCCTGCCGCCCTCCGGCAACAGCGCGGTCAACTCCCGGATCACCGATGTCAATATCGCGGTGGCCAATGTGGCGCGCATGAATTATATCCCTTTGCTGGACGCCTTCAGCCTCTTTTCCCTGGCCCCGGACCAGAAAGAGCTGTTCGCCAACGATGTCGCCCTGAAGCGGGGCGGGTACAAGCTGCTCAACGACCGGGCCCTCCGGCTGATGAAGATCCTCCAGACCCACATCCTGAATTGAAGCCCGGAGGCGGGAAAAGGGGATCGCTTTGACCGAACATGAAACGCGCACCATCGGCAAGTACACGCTCCTAGAGCGTATCGGGGCCGGGGCCATGGGCACGGTCTACCGCGCCCGGGACACCGAAGGCCGGGAGGTGGCGGTCAAGGTCCTGAACGAGGAGCCGGCCGCCTCGGAGGAGTTCATCCGGCGGTTCCTGCGGGAGATCGTGACCCTGGCCGGTCTGAACCACCCCAACCTGGTGCGGTACATTGACGCCGACACGGATGGGCAGTCGCTCTTCTACGCCATGGAATTCGTGGCGGGGCGTTCGCTGGGCGACCTCGTGGCCGCCGGGGCCGTCTTCCGCGAGGAACAGGTCGTCGACATCGCCGGCCAGCTGGCGGCGGTGCTGGGTTACGCCGAACGGGAAAAGGTCGTGCACCGCGATGTGAAACCGGACAACATCATCATCGAAGATGCCACCGGCAGCGTCAAACTGCTCGACCTCGGGCTGGCCCGCGAGACCCATACGGCCCTGAAGAAGGTGACCCGCGGCATCAAGGCGATCGGGACCGCCGACTACATGTCCCCCGAGCAGGCGCGCGGCGAGGATGACATCGATATTCGGGCCGACATCTACGGCATGGGCGCCACGCTCTACCACCTCGTCGCCGGCGCGCCGCCCCACGAGGGCCGGACCGAGGTCGAGGTCATGCTCAAGATCGTCAGCGAGGAAGTGCCGCCCCTGCATGAGCGCGCGCCCGGGGTGTCACGGAATCTGGCCTGCATCATCGGCAAGATGCTGCGGCTCAAGCGGGACCGGCGGTACCAGCGGCCGGCCGATGTCCAGCGGGACCTCACCCTGCTGAAGGAGCGGCGGTTCGTGCCGCCCGAGGATGCGGTCCGGGAACGCCGGCAGGTCCAGCGCGGCCGCCGGCGGCGCACCACGGTCATCATCACGCTCCTGGTCTGGACGATCATCGTCCTGCTCGGCCTGGTGGCCCTGGTCCTCTTCTGGAAATGGCGATGAGACCGCCTGCCGCCCTCCGGTCCCTGACGGTCATCCTGGCCGGCCTCCTCGCCGCCGCGGGGAGCCTGCGCGCCGACCTGACGGCGCTCTACCTGGAGGGCGCCTATGACCGGATCATTGCCGCCGTTCCGGCCGACGCCGGCGAGGCCGCCTTGCGCCTGCGGGTCCTGGCCGAGACGGGCGACCACGCGCGGCTGATCGCCGACGGGACGGCGGCCCTGGCCGCCCATCCGGGCGATCCGGCCATCCGGGAAGCCGTGGCCGCGGCCCGGCTGGCCGCGGGTGACCTGGCCGGCGCTGTGGAATGCATCGCCGCCTGGGGGGCCGATGTCCTGCCGGTGCAGCTTGAGTATCTCGGCGCGGCCGGCAAAACGGCCGAGCTCCGGGCGGTCGCGACCACCGCCTTGGAGACCCTGCGGCGCACCCCGCCCGTGACCGCCGCCGATGCCGTGCGGGCCGCGCGGGTCTGGCAGGCCCTGGACCGGTTCCAGGAGGCCATGAACGCCATCCAGGCCTGCACGCCCCGCAACGACCTGGAACGGGTCCTGCTTTTGGACGAATCCGGGGCGCTCTTCGCCGCCAAGCACAACGCGGGCGCCGCCGCGGATGAGTTCACCGCCGCGCTCAAACTCGCCCCCCGGCATGTGCCCGCCCTGACCGGGCTGGCCGCGGCCCGTTTTGAGCAGGGCGATCTCGATGCGGCTCTGGACGCGGCCCGCCGGGCCCTGGCCGTGGACTCCCGCCGGCCCGACGCCGCGGCCCTGACCGCCTTCGTGCCGCTCCTGGAAGGGGACCATGCCGCCGTCATTCGGGCGGCCGAGGCCGTGCAGGCGGTCGCGCCCCGCCACGCGGGGGCCCTGGCCATGCGCGCCGCGGCCCTGCGGCTGGCGCGCCGCAACGGAGAGTATGATGCGGTGGTGCGCGGCGTGGACGCCGACGGGTATGGGCGCCGGGCCTTCCGGCTCACGGCGGCCGACCTGTTCATCGCAGTCAAGCAGGGCGACCTGGCCCTGGAGCTTCTGCAGCCCCTCCTCGGCGACGATGCCGATGACGCGGCCGTCCTGGCCCGGCTGGGCTGGATCATGCTGCGCAAGGGGCAGACCACCGAGGCGCGGGCCCTGTTCGAACGCGCCCACACGCGGGACGGGTACGATGCGGCGGTCTTTAATGTGCTCACGCTCCTCGACCGCGTGGCCGGGTATGCCCGGCTCGAGACCGCGCATGTCGTCATCATCTACGACCCGGCGGTCGACGAAGTGACCGCCCGGTATTTTGCGGGCCGCGTGGAGGAGATCTACACCGATCTGGCGGCGCAGTTCGGCCGGGGGATCGGGGAGCGGATCCAGATCTATTTCTTTCCCGATCACGCTTCCCTGGCGGTGATGACCACCGGGGTCCCGCGCCTGGACATGCCGGCCCTGTGCGTGGGCACGGCGATCTATTGCGACACGCCCGACCTGATGCGCAATCCCCTGGCCATGAACTGGTCGGCCACCATCCGGCACGAGATGGTGCATGTCTTCAACCTGGTCCATTCGAATTTCAATGTGCCGCACTGGTTCACCGAAGGGCTGGCGGTCCTGGCCGAACGGCAGCCGCAGCGGCTGGACTGGGATGCCGTGCTCCTGCGGGCCGAACTTCTGGGGTTGCGGCATGCCTTCGGCACCATGAACACCGGCTTCTTCCGGCCGGCCGACCGTCTGGGCCGCTTCCAGGCCTACGCCGAAGCCCACGCGGTCATGCGCTTCATCGTCACGCGCTACGGGTTCGACGCGGTGAACCGGCTGATCGCGGCCTTTGCCGCGGAACGGTCTTTTGACGAAGCGGTTGCAGAGGTCCTGCAGACCACGCCGGCCGCGCTCCAGGCCGCGTGCGATGCGGAGATAACCGCTTTCGTGCAGGCCATGGGCATCGTGCCCACGCTCCTGCCCGATGACCTGCCGACGCTGGAACGGCTGGCCGCGGCCGGCAATGTGGAGGCGGCCGGCTGGCTCATGGCCCGGACCGGAGCACCGGCGATCGTCGAGCGCTACACCCGCACGGGCAAGATAGCCGACCCCGTCCGACTGGGCGCGGCCATCGCCCGGGAAGAGGGCGAAGGGGGTGACCCGGCCGCCAGTTTGGCCCTCCTTGAGCAGGCGGCGGGGATCGATACCTACACCTTCCACCGGCTGAAAGGGGTCTGCCATACCCGCCTGGGCGATGCCGCGGCCGCGCGCCGGGAATTCCTGGCGGCCTGGAAGTGCTACGCCGGCGACCCTTCCACCGCCCGGGCGCTCGCGGAACAGGCCCTGGCGGCGGGTGCGCCCGACGAATACACCCAGTGGCAGGACCGCAGCCTGACCCTGGACGACGGCAATATCGCGGGTTATTTGGAACTGGCGCTCTTTCACCGGGAGAAGGGCGACCTCACGGCCGCGCTCGGCGTGCTCGACCGGGCCCGGGCGGCCAATCCGGCCGATGCTGCGGTGCTCGTCCTGCGCGCCGACGCGTTTCTGGCCATGGGCCGCACGGCCGATGCGATCGACTCCTACCGCCTGGCGGCCCTGGTGAAACCATACGACCTGGCGATAAACACCGACCTCATCCGCCTCCTCGCCGCCACGGGGCAGGCCGAGGAAGCGGCGGCGGTGCGCACCCGGCTCGGGGAAAAACATACCCCGGCCGCGATCGACAAATACCTCGCGGCCCCGTCTCCCGCGCCCTGACCGCCGGACGCCACCGAAGTCGAATTTACAAGTCTCCGGCGCGGCATCGGGTAGAGCATAATGGTACACGGCGATATATGTCTTGACAAATGGCGGGCGGCGAGTAAAATATCTGAACCGGCATGTAAAATCGGTCCCGGCTTGCGCGGCAGGGGCTTACCCTGGCCGGCGACACTTGAAAGTGCTCTTTGGTGAAAATTCTGAAAAAATCTGCTTGGCTGAACAAATCGTGAAAGGAAGATGAAATGGCGCGGATCCGCCGGATCAAACTGCCCGGATGCAATGTGACCGCCTATAGTGTAACACCCCTCCAAGTCGGCATGCCCTTTACTCTTTCCAAATAAACGACTTATAGCATAACCCCTCCAAACCACAAAACTTGCCTTCCGTAAAACATCTGGCATCCACTGGTATCCAAAGACACCCCAAGAGTACTTTTAGTACCGAGTGGGACGAATTTTGACGAAGTTCCGGCCAATTTCAACACGATCTGTTCCGGCTCAACAACATAGCTGGGGTAGATGCTTCGAACCCGCCCCCGAGTTGGTCTGAATTACCCAAGCCTATACGGTCAAGTTCAAAATCTGGTGGCTGAATAAGCCGTGAGGGTTCAAGTCCCTCCTCTGGCAGTATATGAACTGGCCCGGAATGACGCTTTCTCCTATGAAAATCACTTCCACCGAGAAGCTGCGGTTTTCGCGCTTCTTCCTCCACGAAAGCACTTCGAGGTAATAAAAAGCACCTCAGTTGTGTACAGTTTCCGAACCGGCGCCGAACGGAAGTGGTGGGCCTGTAATTCGCTACTATTGGTACATACCGCAACCAACAGGATGGACACCGTCCCCGACCCCCGCCGTTGGTGGAGATGGTCGTTGGGCGGGGATTAGAGTCAATAGACCAAGGTTCGGTGAGCATGAGCTGGCGGCGGGGTATTATGCCTTGGGCGGGGCGGAGCAGGTGCCTCGTATCTCCAGCGATCCAAAGCGGCCAGGAGGATACGCCACACAGCAGCGGCGGCCGCAGCCAGATAGAAGCAGAGTTGTCTGCTGGTGTTGATCAGGCGGGCGACGGCATTGAGCACGGTATCCCGGACGCGATGGAGATTCCAGCCGGAGCCGATGGCGCGTCCCAATTCCGTGCACAGGCCGGGGCACAAGAAAAATACTCACAGAGGGCCCGGAAAAACCGCGTCTTCCCATGGGCGCCGTCCCCCGCCTGGCACGGCTCATGGCCTTGGCGATCCGGCTGGAGAAACTTGTCCGTATCTCACAGCGTGTGGAATAATATTCCTTGACAATGATCCGCCGACTGTAGAATTTGACGGCAAGGAATAATGGTTTGTTTTGAAGGACCACACTGATGGATCAATATTATTCCATCGGCCGCATCGCCCGCATCATGAACGTCGCCCGCACCACTGTACATTACTGGATCGAGCATGGGCACCTGAAGACATTCAAATTGCCTGGAGAAGCACAGCGGATTACCCATGATCAACTCGTGGCATTTATGAACAAACTCGAAGTCCCCTTGGATTTCATCGACATGAATTTAAACCGCAGAATTCTGATCGTTGATGATGAGCCGGAAACCATTGCCCCTTTAGTAAAATATCTAAAGCGGCGGAGTTTAAATGTCTGGACCACGACCAATGGTCTGGAGGCGGGGATGTTCGCCAAACAATATCGCCCGCATGTGATAATCCTTGATATTAAGATTGCAGGAATCGATGGCCGGGAAGTATGTAATACACTTAGGAATAATCCCGAATTGTCCCGTGTGCGAATCATAGCCATTTCAGGCAGGATTCCGGAAAAGGAAGGCGCTCAGCTTTCCGAATATGGCTTTGACGGCTATATGTCAAAGCCGTTTGACCTGGGCGATTTTTATACATTGGTAAAGAAGGTAATGGCCAAGCGGCAGAAGCGGAATCGGTGGAAGAAATTCGTTCATAATGTCACGCCGTATGGGATAAAAGAATCGGCGACATAATTGGCAGGGTAGTGGGTCTCGCTCAATCAATGCGTTATCACGCCACAACTGCGCGATAATATTATTGTTGTAGTAATTGTTGCGGATTTTACAATAATTTGTTTGCTATTTTCCTTGGGTCGATACAATAATCAATCGATTGGAAGATGCTTCATGTGGATTGCACCCCGTTCTTTTAGCGTGTTCATTACGCTTTGCTATAAGCTCAATGATCATGGTTGGAAGAAGAGGCGGCGTGCCGAAAGTTGGTGGAAATATGGATTGTTAAATGAATCGGCATGTGTATCCTTAAAGGTGTCAAACTACGACATTTAAACCCTTTGATAAGGAAGACATGCCTATGAAGAGATTCTACCACACGGAGGCGGAAATGGCAAGTATGTTTTTAGAGGAAATGAGCCCCGAAGGGCGGACCAGCATGGCGCTGGACGAAATGGCGCGGGCCGGGGCACAGATGCTCCTGCAGGCCATGTTGGAGGCA
>JBDREB010000239.1:0-7128 GCA_043820325.1 Planctomycetota bacterium
CGGGCGTGCGGGGTTTGGTGGCGGGGGCCAACCATGGCAGCTATACCTCTTTAATGATGCGGCAGTGCCTGACCTGTTTGTCAAACCATCACTCTGCACCGCACGCGAAATGGATAGGTTATTTATTTACGGGCACTTACGGTCCGGATCAAAGCCGTACACCGTATACCGTAGACCGTTTCGCCGGGAGTTTACCCCGATCCCCGCATCGGGGCAACCGTATACCGCTCTTTGGTTGCGGCCGCAGGCCGCGCCAAGTTATAGAGACCATTGAAAGGCTTCCCATGGACCCCGGCCCCGCGATCGACATGCACTGCATCGCGCCCACGGTATGCCGCCTGCTGGGTGCGGCGCCGCCCGATGACGCCGAGGCCGCTCCCGTACCTGAGATCGTCCAGGCCCTGGCCGGACGGCCGCGCATCGCCCTGATCGTTCTGGACGCGGTCGGACTGGCCACCCTCCGGGTGCATCCGGAGGCCATGCCCTGCCTGAACCGGGCCATGCGATCTGCCTGCCGTCCCATGCGGGCCGTCTATCCGCCGGTCACCCCGGTCAATTTCGCCACCATGGCCACCGGGCTTTCCCCGGCCCGGCACGGCATACGGGACCGTGCCGAAAAGCTCACCAGCGACACGGTCTTCGACGCCCTGCGCCGCGGCCGGCGTACGAGCGCTGCAGCCGGACGCGCCGCCAGCACCCTCAATATCCTCCTGGCCGCCAAGGCCGACAGGACGGCCATCGCGGCTTCGAACCGTGACGCCGATGTGGTCCGGGGTGCCGCCGGCCTTCTCGCCCGTGCGGCACCCGATTTCGTTTGGATCCAGCTCCTGGACGCTGATGACGCCCAGCACGCCTACGGGGTGGGCAGTCCCACGACCGGCCGGGCATTGACGGGGCTCGACCGCAATCTGGCGCGCCTGGTGACGGTACTGCGAAAACATGCCTTCGGGGTGATCGTATGCGCCGATCACGGCCAGCATGACCGCGCCGACGGCCGGGGCGGCACCCACGACGGCACGGATACCGCGGATATGGCTGTGCCCCTGGTCTGGATGCAGTAGACCGGGCCGCACGACAGGAACGCGGATCATTTGTCATTTTGCATTTAGCCGTGCAAATTTAGCATTTCCTGAAAATGATAATTGCTAAATGATAAATGTTAACCCAAGTTAAAATGAGGGATTTATCTTCCCGGTGACACCCGGATCTTACCGCGCGATCTCCCGCACGCAGCGGAACCCGGTGTCCCGGAACGGTTTGTCCGGACCGACCCCGTTGCGCATGAAGACGGTGGCCGTGATCTCGGGCCGCTGGGCGGAGTATGAACCGCCCCGGACCACATGCAAGGCGTTGCCCGCGGGGAGCGCATCATGGTTTATGTCCCCGTCCAGTATGGTCGCGCGATAATTCCACTGCCGCTGGTTGAGGCTTGTTTCCCCGCCGGCGAACCCGCCATAGAGTTTCATGCCCAGCTTGAGTTGGAAGGTCGCCTGCCGGACATCGCCCGGAATGTTGCCGTCCTTGTCCTTGGTGGGAAAGCAGGCACCCTCCGCGACCCAGATCTCGTCGCTTGGCATGGTCGCCGCGTCCAGCCCCTTCTACAGGGTCTTGAACGCCCCGCCCCAGGAAGTGCCCGGGCCGCTGGCGGTCACGCTCCCGTCCGCATGCCACCGGGCCGCATGAACGGAACCGGCCGCGGCCAGCAGAACGGCAACGATCATCAGGCGCCGCATGGATCCCCCCTCTGATAAGACCATCAACATGTCAACTGCCCGCTTCGCCGGACAGGCGTCCCGGCCGTCATTTCTGCGGATATTTCTTGGATTGGTAGTAGTCCTTCCATTTGACCTCGATGGAATGGATCACCGGCGCAAAGGTGGCGGTGAACGCCTCATCCTTGCTCTTGCCTTCCTTGAGGAGCTTGAAGTAGGGCCGCAGGTACTTGTCCATAAACTCGGGGTTCATGAGCAGGAAATAGACCACCGACCAGGCCTGGGAATAATTCAGGATGGCCTGGTTGCCGATATTGCCCATGAAACCGCTGGGATCGAAAAGCATGAACTCCTTGAGCGTCACCAGGGCGGCACCCGGAAACCTGCCCTCCAGGCCCGCCACCAATCCCTGCAGCCGTCCCTTGTTGACCACGCCCGCGTGGAAACTGCCGCCCTCGAAATAGGAGCATTCGAAGAATGTGGCCAACCCTTCGTTGAACCAGATGGGCGCGTCCTTGATGTAATAGCTCAGATACTGGTGAAAGCCTTCGTGGTAGAGGGTTTCCAGCGCATCCCGCTCGGAGCGGTCGCCGCGGATGACCAGGACATCCAGGCGGTCGTTGAAATATCCGCCCATGTTGGGATGGGCCATGGTGCCCGAATCCATGGCGAACGAAAGCAGGCTGCCGTAACTTCCGAAAATAAACACATTGAACTTTTTCTTATCCTTTCTCAGGTAGGGAAAGAACTTGGTGTAAAAATTATACACCGCCTCCAGGTGGGTCTTGAACTTATTGGCCTCCTCCTGGCTGCGCTCCGAATACACGATGTAGTGGGCGCCTTCGGACTTGTAGGAGACCGCCCATTCCGGTCCGTTCTTCATCAGATAGAACATCTTCTTGCCCATCTGCATGATCTCATCGTCCGGAAATTTGGCGGCATATTCGTCCATCTTGGCGACCGCGGCATCGATGTTGTCATCGATGTAGAGCGAGAAACACTCGTAGAGATAGGCCGCCACGAACTTCGGGTCAATGGCCGTGGTCGCCTGGAACGCCTGCTCCGCCTTGACAAATTCCTCCTTCGCCCAGTACCCGAGGCCCTGGGCGAACGGAATATGGGGGACCGTGGGCGCCATCTCGCGGGCCTTGGCCAGGTCGGCCAGCGCCCCCTCGGTGTTGGAATTGTTCAGCCGTACGACACCCCGCATGTAGAGCCACAGGTACTGGTCGGGGTATTTATCGACCAGGGTGGTGCATTGCTTGTCCGCGTCATTGTACTTTTTCTGGTTGAAAAGATCGAAGAGGCTTATCAGGGTCTTCAGGTCCTCCTCGGAGAACCCGGTAAGCACGCCCTTGAACCCCGAGGTCAGGATGATATCCGTATCCAGCCGATCCGCCCGTTCTTGCATCATCTTCTCACGGGCTTCATCCTCTTTCTTCTTGTCCTCCTCGGTCTTGGGTGCGGCGGCCGCGGCATCGGCCGGTTTGGTTGCGGAATCCGTGAACGAGCCGTACTTTTTGGCATAATCCATCTTGAACGGAATCCATTTGCTGCTCTCAAGATCCCCCTTGAGCGATGCCCACTCATTGGGACTGAGTTGGGATTTGATCCTGACATTGTCGATCCGGAGGTCCCGGGATTCCTGTCCCTGCACATTATACGGGTAGAGGGATATGGGCCCTTCGGCCACCCCGGCATGCGTGGTCTGCATTTTCAGCGTACCGGCCTCGAATGACAGCCGGTTCTTGATCTTGGAAATCTTGACCGTGTCGCCGCTGGCGACACCCATGTTGACCGCCCGGTTCTCGACCAGGGCTTTCTCCTCGAATAAGATCACCCCCCCGCGCTGCAGGCCGACGATCCGGTACCACTTGCCGTTCCCCTTGTAATCCTTGACCCCGAACACATCGGTCATGAGGCCGGCGCCGCCCATGGATTCAAGGGTGAACTCCATGGAAAAGGGATCGCGGAAACGCAGCATACAACCGATCCCGCTCCCGCCTTTACCCTGGTACGAACCCCCGATCACTTCGCCGCCGCCGAAGAACTTGCCCTGCTTTTCATCGCTGAAATCGAAGGTGACCTCGATATACGGGACCCGGCCCTCCCTGATCACGCAATCCTTGAGCCCGAAATCCTCGGCCAGGACTTTTTTCAGGTCATAGCCCTCGTTGTAGAAATCGCACCGCATGATCCGTTCCTGGAGCGTGATGACCGAACCCGAGACGGCCGGGTCGGCGGCGAAATCCCGCAGAAGCTGCTGGTAGACCGCTTTGGCATCCTTCCATTTGCCGTCTTCGTACAGGCCGTCGGCCTTCTTGGTCAGGTCCGCGGCCGTGACCGGTCTGCCTGTTTTCTGCGCCTGGCCGGATACGAGGGCCAGACTCAAGACCATGAGCGCGAACAGGCCGATGATCGTTCTCACATGGAATCCTTTCAACGCATGGGCCGGTCAGCCCGGAAACCCCTTTCCGGGACTGGGCGATACCCTGACACAGAACAACAATAACATTGAATTATATACCCGTGCTTTTGGAAGACAAGTAAAAAAGCCCTATTTACTGCTTTTCCGCCCCCGCTTCGTGCCGCGCGCTTTGTCGCCCTCCAGAGCCGGTCCCCGGCGGTCCTTGAGCGCCCGATCCATCAGGGCCTTGATCCGGGTCTCAGCGTCGGGGGGCATGGTCGGCTCAGGATCCGGACCGTCCATGATCGCGTGCCACTTCTCCAACGCCAGGTCTTCGAGATTCTTGCGACCCTTGGCCTCCCAGGGCCGCAAAGAGGTCGGCCGTCCAGAGTTCCGGCGCCCACACCGCTTCACGGCAGTGCAGGGCCGTATGCATTTTATCGGTGAACACCCCGCCGTGCCCCGCTTCAACGAGCGCGTCGAAACCGAGCGTGTCGTCGTTGATGGGCTCGGGCTGGATGAGCCGGCGCAGGGCGCCGACCATTTCATGGTCGATTATCAACTGGATGGGACTGCACACCTCGTCCACGGAAAGGAGCCCCGCGCCGATGGAACAGTACCGGAACCACACCAGGTCGGGCAGGGCGGTGATAAGTTTCTGCGCGGCCGCCTCCGATCCCGGCACCTTGGCGTCGGCCACGCCGGTCTGGTTGTAGCTCTCGGCCCGGTAGAACTCGGCCATCTGGCCGAACATGAGGTTGGCCACGGCTTTCTCGGGCCGGCCGTAGCAGAACCCGCTGTTGCGCATGTCCAGGGGCGATATCGACGCCCCGAAATAGAGCGAACGGGTGCCGTAGTAGATGAAGTTCATAATGTTGGTGAAGATCTGCTCGGCCAGATGGACAGCCACGGACCCGGGCGCGGTCACGGGGCCCGAACCGCCCATGGAGATCATGGCCGCGATGAAGGCCTTGTACCCGCGCTCCGCGAAATAGACGAACTGCTCCGCCTCGGTGCGGCCGAACTTGAGGGGCGATATCATGAACACGCCGCACCGGAGACTCTTGGCGCAGTCGAGCTTGAGCGCTTCAGCCCGGATCTGGTGGAATTCCTCGATGTACGGGATCATGGCCGTGTCGTGCACGGCGTAGTTCACATGCGACATGCCGAGCTTCCAGTTGAGGTACTTGGAATAGAGCGGGTGGATCTCCCCCGGCACGCCGGCCACCGGGCAGCAGAGCATCTCGACGCCGTCGATGCCGGGCAGGGCCCGGGCGACCTTCACATAATCGGCCAGCTTCCGCTCGGTCCAGTCCTCGTGCCGGCCCGTGGCGGGGTTCAGGTACTTGCCCATGTAGATGCCCGTGCCGGCATACACCGCCGGACGGGGCGAATCGGGAGCGGCCGGCGGCTCCACGCGATCGAGGAACTCCTGGATGAGACGCGACGGAAACCGGGCCACCTCGGTCTCCAGATCCACTTCCGCGCCAAACCCGCGGAGCTTATCAAGCAGGGTGCGGTTCTCGACCTTCACCCCCATTTCGGCCAGGACCCGGAGCACGGCCGCGTGCATGCGTGCTTTGTCGGCGGCGGTCATTTCCAAGAGGAACGGCATATGGACCTCCAACTGTCATAGATGGCGGGAATGCTTATTGACTTAGCTCATAACCGTGTATATTGGGGACATGGCCAAGCAATACGAGGCTTTTAGCACTACAACGAAACATCACGAAGTGCATGTCGGGCGGACAAAGACTTGCGGCGTTTTACAGCATTTTGATGATAGGTGCACATAGTGAACTTGCGTTGTAGTGTTAGTTTTCCAGAGGGCTTTCGCGGGCGGGGAAGCGTGTTAGGACCACCCTCAGGTGGCCAGACAGCTTCGTATGCCCCCGCTGTGGTCATGACAAGGCTATGCCGGAAGGTGCCAGTTATGAGCTAAGTCAATAAGCATTTCGGCGGAATATTGTTGACAATGTGCGCTGAATGCTATAATTTTCCCTCTTTATATCACAGGTGATGTGTGGGGGTCGCCGGAAATCCATCCGTTGGTCAGAGAGTATATGTGTATGTGGCTCCAAGTCCCAAATTCAGAATTTGAATTCCCGAGCTATCGGAACAAGGGCGCAAGCACTTGCTCGCGATAAATGGCCGGAAAGTCGAAAGCGTCACAAAGCCGCCGCGCTGTTGCACGACTCCGCATTCGCCATTCCGCACTCCGCACGCCCCCGCGGCTTCCGCCTCCCGGCACTCCGGCTTCTCCATGGTCGAGATCCTGGTGATCCTGGCGATCATCAGCGTCCTGACCATGCTCCTGATGCCCGTGATCATGCAGGCCCGGGATTCGGCCAACTGCGTCCGGTGTCTGAGCAACCTCCGCCAGGTGGCCACCGCCTTCCAAATCTACGCGGCCGACAACCGGTCCTTCCTGCCCCACGAGGATAACGGCGACTCCCGGCCGCCCTTCAGCGCGGGATGGTATGTGGTGCTGAAACCGCTCCTCAACGAACCGCGCGCCTTCCTGTGTCCGAACGAATACGACCAGCCCCGCTATTACTCCATCAAGATGAATTCCCTCCTCGAGACCGAGGAACGGCCCTTCTTTTCCATCACCTGGGAACACAACGCCGCCCAGACGGTCCTCCTCTTCGACGGCCGCATCAACAACGCCGGCGTCCGCCTGGCGCCCAAGGGCACCTGGAACATGGTCTCCGAACGCCATCGCGGCACGGCCAACGTCATCTTCACCGACCTGCATGCCGAGGGCGTCATCCGCCCCTTCGACGAGGCGGGCTGGGAGGACGAAGGCGGCCTCGTCTGGGACCCGATGCAGCGTTGAGCAGCCCCGGTCAGCCGCCATCATACAAGAGAGGGACTTGCAAAACCTCTCGGTGAGGACTTATTGACAAGGGCGATGACTTAATGACATGGTCGGGTTGCGTGTTGTGTGGGTGTCAAGGCCCTTGACTCGCGTCACCGGCGCCAGTTTTGGTCCTTGACGGACAGTCG
>JBDREB010000240.1:0-12121 GCA_043820325.1 Planctomycetota bacterium
ACGCGTGCGGACGCGTTTGCGGAGGACTGGGCCACGATCGAAGTCTATGTCAAAGACCCGAAGGTACAGGCCAAGACCGTGTGGGCGTATCTCAAGCGGCTGCGGCCGGGCAAATACCAGGAGGGCCAGCTGCGGGCCCTACAGCGGCGGATCAAACAGTGGCGGGCGCTGTACGGGGCGGGCAAAGAGGTCTACTTTCCGCAGGAGCACCATCCGGGCGACCTGTGCACCTCGGACTTTGTGCACATGGGCGACCTAGGGATCACGGTGGGGCGGATCCCGTATGATCACCTGCTGTACCATTTCGTCCTGACCTACAGCAATTGGGAGACGGGGAGCCTCTGCCAGAGCGAGAGCTTCGAGAGCCTGAGCGCGGGGCTGCAGAACGCCCTGTGGGAGCTGGGCGGCGCCGCGGCGCGCCACCGGACCGACTGGCTGACGGCGGCGGTGCGGGCGCTGGGGCGGCCGGCGGAGGAATTCACCCGACGCTATCAGGGTCTTCTGGCGCACTACCGCATGCGTTCGGAGGCGATCCAGGCGGGCAAGGCCAATGAAAACGGGGATGTGGAGCAGCGGCACTACCGCTTCAAGCAGGCGGTGGAGCAGGCCCTGCTCATGCGCGGGAGCCGGGACTTTGCGGATATGGATGCCTACCGGTCTTTTCTGCGCACCGTGACCGACGAGCTCAATGCGGGGCGCAAGACCCGTTTTGAGGAGGAGCGGGCCCGGCTCTCACCATTGCCCAAGCGGCGGCTGGAGGATTGGACGCGGATGCAGGCCCTGGTGAGCACGGCCGGTACGATCCAGGTGCAGAACAACACCTACTCGGTCCACAGCCGGCTGATCGGCGAGAAGGTGGAGGTCCGCCTTCACATGGAAGAGTTGGAGATCTGGTACGCCGGGAAATGCGTGGACCGGATGGCGCGCCTGCGGGGCCGCCAGGGCCACCGGATTCAGATTTCCTGATCCCTATCCGTAACCGGTCATGTTTTTCGAAAAAAGGTTTGGCACTTTTTTTGACCCACAGGTGATTGTACGGGGAACATCCGGATGTCAACCGTGTAGGGGCGGGTTTGGAACCCCCCCTCCCGTCTAATCGCGAAACGGCAATATAGGGCGGGTTTCAAACCCGCCCCTACGGTAACCACCCAAACCGGCCTATGGTTGATTCACGCGCCTGGCTGACGCCAAAAATTGCCAAAGCATTTTCCGCCGGGATCAGGAAATCTGCAATTATATGGGGCGCCGGCCGCCAGGCAAGTGTAAAATCCGGTCGCCGCGGGCCCGGCGGCACCATCACAGGATCTCCCGGAAATAGGCGATGGTCCGCTCCAGCCCCTCCTCGAGCGGGGTGACGGGCCGCCACCGGAGGGCCTTGCGCGCCAGGGTGATGTCGGGCTTGCGGCGTTCCGGGTCATCCGTGGGCAGGCCACGGTGCCGGACCCGGGAACGCGATTTCGTCAGGCGGATGATGATCTCGGCCAATTCCAGGATGGTACGCTCGTCCGGGTTTCCCAGGTTGACCGGCCCGGTGAAGGCCGCGCCCGGCTTGTTCATCATGCGCACCAGGCCGTCGACCAGGTCATCGACGAAACAGAACGAACGCGTCTGGTCGCCCCTGCCGAAGACCGTGATCGGCTCGTGCCGCAGGGCGCTGACGATGAAATTGCTCACCACGCGGCCGTCGTCCCTGGACATGCGCGGGCCGTAGGTGTTGAAAATGCGCACCACGCGGATGCCGACCTTCCGTTCGCGGTGGTAGTCGAACATGAGGGTCTCGGCCACGCGCTTGCCCTCGTCGTAGCAGGACCGCGGGCCGATGGGGTTGACATTGCCCCAGTAGTCCTCCCGCTGGGGATGGTGTTTCGGGTCGGGGTTGCCGTAGACCTCGGAGGTGGAGGCCAGCAGGATCCGCGCCTTGGTGCGCTGGGCGATCTTGAGCATGTTGTCCGTGCCCACCACATTGGTCTCGATGGTCTTCACGGGGTCCTCCTGGTAATGGACCGGCGAGGCCGGGCAGGCCAGGTGAAAGATGCGGTCGGTCTCGATGATGAGCGGCACGGTGATGTCATGCCGCACCAGTTCGAAACTGGGGTGGTCCAGGAGATGACGGATATTCCGCTTGGCCCCGGTGAAGAAATTGTCCACCACGGTCACCTCGGCCCCGGCGGCGATGAGGCGGTCACAGAGGTGGGACCCGATGAAACCCGCGCCGCCGGTCACGAGGCAGTTGGCGCCCATATGCTACTTCCCTATGCAAAAGGTGCTGAAGATGCGGTCCAGAAGTTCTTCGGGCGCGTCGTCGCCGGCCATGGTGCCGGTGAGGTATTCGACCTCCCGGAGTTCCTCGGCCGCGAGTTCGGGCCGGTCGAAGGGATCCCCTTCCGCGCGCAGGCGCGCCAGGATCCCGGCGCAGGCCGCAAGGGTGCGGTCCAGAAGCCCGGCCGCGGCGAACGCCCCCCCGCCATGGTGGTCGGTGGCCAGCGCCGCCAGACGGTCGCGCAGGAGATCGAGGGAGGCCGGGTCGCCGGCGGCGACCGCCAGCCGCGCGAAGCAGGCGGCGAAGGCGGGATCCTCCAATCCCGGGTTCGGCCGGCCCAGGTCGGCCTTGGTGCCGGCCACGATGGTGCGGGCCGGTCCCGGCGTGCGCAGGAAAAGCGCCTGTAGGGCGGGGGGAATAGGCTCGTCGGGCGCCGTCAGGAGGAGCATGAACATGCCGTCGTAGCCCGTGCCCTGGATGATGCGGCGGGCCGCCTGCTCGAAGCGGTCGGGATCGGTGGAGAACCCCGGGCTGTCATAGAGCACGAAGGGCCGGCCGGCGATGGTCACCGTCCCGGAGAGGAGGTCGCGCGTGGTGCCCGGTGTCGATGCCACCCGGCTGCGGTCATAGCCCAGCAGGCGGTTGACCAGGGTCGATTTGCCGGCGTTCACGAGCCCGGCCACGACCACATGCGCCGCGCCCGCCCGCGCCGCGGGCGGGGGCCCGTACCGCCGGAGCCCGGCGATCAGTTCTTCCAGCGCCGCGACCTCGGCGGCGAAGGCCGCGGCCGAGGGAAAGACGGTGATCGCCTCCCCGCTGAAATCGATCCCCAGCTCCACCCGGGCGGCCAGGTCGCGCGCCCGTTCGCGCACCTGCTCCAGCCGTCCGGCCACGCCGCCCAACAGCAGGGATCGCGCCGCATCGAGCGCGGCCCGGTCCTCGGCCGCGATCAGATCCATCACCGCGGCCGCCTCCACGAGGCCGATCCGGCCGTTCTCGAAAGCCCGCCGGGTGAACTCGCCCGGTCCGGCCGGCCGGATGCCGGCGGCCCGGAGCGTTTCCAGCAGCATGGCGGCCAGCACGGGCGACCCCGGCAGGTGGAACTCGACCACATCCTCGCGCGTATAGGATCGCGGGGCGCGCATCACCAGGACGCGGCAGGGCACGGGCGGCAGGCCGTCGGCCACGCGCACGCGGCCGTCGGCAAAGTTGAAACGGCCGGCGCCGGTGCGGCCCGGACCGGGAATGAAGAGGCGTTCCAGAAGCGCGGGGGCCGCCGGGCCGCTCACGCGCACCACGGCCGTCTCGCTGACACCCGGGGCCGTGGCCAGGGCCGCGATCGTCCCGGCCGCGCCCCCGGCGGCGCGGACGGCTACTTCGCCAGCCCCGGCAGCCACAGATAGAGCGGCTGACCGCCGCCGGTTTCCAGAAGGCCCGCAAACGGTATGCGCACCGCGGCCGGGGGCAGCAGTCCCCGTGCGCCGAAAAGCAGCGATCCCAATAACCCCCGGTCGGCCTCCAGTTCGATCACCGCGGCTTCGGGCGCGCCGGCCGCCGTGCGGGCCGCCGTGACCGCGTCGTCGAAATAACCCACTTCATCGACCAGGCCATTGGCCAGCGCCTCGGCCCCCGTATAGATCATGCCCGTGGCGAGCCGTTCCACCGCGGCCCGGTCTAGGCCGGTGCGGCCCTCGTCCACGATGTCCACGAACCGCACGAACATCGTCTCCACGATCCCCTTGAGGAGCCCGCGCTCCTCATCGGTCATCTCACGGTAGGGCGAGCCGATATCCTTGCGGGGGGTCTTGTCGGAGATGATCACATTCGACGCCACGCCCACCTTGGACATCAGGCCGTCGATGTGCATGAGGGACATGATCACGCCGATGCTGCCCGTGATGGCCGTGGGCTGGGCGACGATGCGGTCGGCGGCGGCGACATAGTAGCCGCCCGAGGCGGCCACATCCTCGAAATAGGCGACCACGGGCTTGCCGGTGTCGGCCTTGAACCGCGTGATAAGGCTGTGGATCTCATCGCTGGCCGAAACGGCCCCGCCGGGGCTGTTGACCAGGAGCAGGATGCCCGCGAACCGGCCCTCCGCCTCCGCGGCGGCCGCCAGCCGTTTACGCACGCTGGCGACCAGGTCGGCACTGCCGCGCTCGGTCCCGCGGGCGATCACCCCTTCCACGCGGATGAGCAGGATCCGGCGGGCCGCATCGGGCGATCCGGCGACCAGTTTCTCGGTGAAGTCGCCCTGCGGTCCGCCGGCCAGCATGGTCACGCCCACCAGCATGAGGAACAGGACAAAGTTGAGGAGCGCCGATCCCGCGAGCATCACCACCAGCAGGATGAGGGCGATGCGCCGGCCGGGGGCGGCCGGGGGCGGCGGCGGGAACGGCTGGGAGGTCGCGGGCGCGGACTGGTACAGGTCGCTCATGGTCAGGTCTCCTTGAATACCTCGGCCTGCATGCGGTCGATCCGGCGCAGGACCTCCTCGCGGCCGAGGAACGACATGGTCTCGAAGATCCCCGGGCTGACCGTGCCGCCCGTCAGGGCGATGCGGATGGGCTGGGCGATGCGCAGGAAGTTGACCCCCGCCGCCTCCATCACCCGCGTCAGCGGCGCGGTGAGCGTCGCCTCGGTGAAATCAGGTGCGTCACGCAATACGGCGCACAGCTTCGGCCAGAGCGCGCGGCCGGGCGCGTCGAGGACGAACTTGTCCAGCGCCTCCCGATCATAGGTGAAATCGGCGTGAAAGACGAACCGGGCCTTGACCGGGAAATCGGCCAGGGTGCCGAGCTTCGCCTTGAAGAGCTGCAGGAGTTCCGTGCGGCGGGCGCCGGTGAACCGGTCGAGGTCGAGCCCCGCCTCCCCGGCAAAGGGCCGCAGGGCCGCGGCCAGCGCGTCGTCGCCCAGGGCCTGGAGGTAGGTCCGGTTCATGCCCTCCATTTTCTTCATATTGAACTGGGCCGGCGACTTGCGCACGCGCCGGAGATCGAAGACGCGCACCAGCTCCGCGGGCGGCAGGAATTCGCGGTCATCGCCCGGCGACCAGCCGCACAGGGCCAGGAAATTCACCAGGGCCTCGGGCAGGAACCCGCGCGCCTTGAAATCGCCGACATAGGCGTCGCCGTCGCGCTTGGAATAGGGTTTGCCGTCCTTGTTGATGATCATGGGAAAATGGGCGTAGACCGGCGGGGTCTTCCCCAGCGCCTTGAAGAGCATCACATGGCGGTAGGTGTTCTCCACATGGTCGTTGCCGCGCAGGATGTGGGTGATGCCCGAATCCATGTCGTCGATCACATTGGCCAGGTGGAAGACCGGGGTGTTGTCCGACTTCATGATCACGAAATCGGTCATGTCCTTGGCCAGTTTTCCGCGCCTGCCCAGGATCACATCCTCAAATTCCGCGTCCTCCGTCACCCGGAAGACCAGGGCCTGCCCCTTGTCCGCGGCCCCCTTGTCTGAATAATAGGCATGCCCGTCAGCCAGGAGCTTGGCGGCCACCTCGCGGTAACGGTCCAACCGCCGGCTCTGGTATACGGGCGGTTCGTCGTAATCCAGCCCCAGCCATTCGAGGGCGTCGAGCATGGTGGCCACCGCCTCGGGCGTGCTGCGTTCGCGGTCCGTGTCCTCGATCCGCAGGAGCATCGTGCCCCCCTGGTTGCGGGCAAAGAGCCAGTTGTAAATGCAGACCCGGATGTTGCCGATATGCACATGCCCCGTCGGACTGGGTGCGAACCGTACGCGAATGTTACTGGCGGCGGCCATGGCGTTCCTTCTCTAACTCTTCATGTTTCAAATGGTTAAAAGCATCAATGCGGCCCATTGTAACCGGAGGGCCAGCATTTGCAAGAAAAATCATTCCACGCCCGTGACCGGGACTGCCGCAGGTGGCGGCGGCGCAGATCTCCGGCGCGCCGCGGCCCGTTCGAGGACCTGGTCCAATGCCAGGCGGGCGCAGGCCGTCATGAGCGGGTCGTCACCGGCCAGGTGTTCTTCAAGGAGCGGCACGGCTTCTTCACCGGCGATATCGGCAATGATCAGGAGGACGGTGGCGCGCACCACCGGGTCGGCCGCGCCGCGGACCGCCTGCTTCAGGGCGGGCAGGGCCGTCGCCCCGCTCTCCGTCAACCGTTTGCGCGCCGCACTGCGTGCATCGGGGGATATGCCGGCCAGTTCGGCGATCGCGCGGGCCGTTCCATCCTCCGTGTCGGCGGCCGCACCGCCATCGACCGGCCGGCCGATGAAGACCACCGCCGGCTGGGGCTCATCCGGCTCGCCCGCCAGTTTGTAGAACACGGCCCGGAACGAAGCCCGGGTGCCCGCCGCCGGCATCGGGGCCGTTGCGGGTATGATCATCTGAACGCGCGGGTAGACCTCCAAGTCGAGCGCAACGATGGTCCACCCCTCCCCAGACACCGGTACGATGCATTCCGCCACACCAGTGACCGTGAAGAGGACGCCCCGCCAGGCGGCCGGACGGTTGATGATGTCGGCCAGGCGCGGCCCGGCGGGCAGGCCGGCCGGGACGGCGGCGGCCGGCAGGGCGGCCGCGGCATCGGCAAAACTGCGGAACACCCCGGGCGGTGTGGGCGCGCGATCGGCGATCGCGGCCACCGTGCGGAAATCGTGGATGGCCCGGCGGACCTCGAAGTCGGGCCCCTGCTGGCGCCACCACTCGCTCCAGACCACGGCGCGCGGACCGAACGCGAAACCGGCGATCTGTTCCAGGGCCGCGGCGGCCGCGGCTTTGTGCGACGCGCCGGGCGGGTTCTTTAATATGGCAATGAGTTCGGGAATGGCCTCGCGCCGGCCGGTGGCGCCGAGGGATGCGGCGGCGGCCGGGCCGACCACCGGGTCGGCCAACCAGGGCTTGATCGCGGCGACGGCCGCCGCGTCGGCGAAACGGGCGAGCAGGTCGATCACACCGGCGCGGTCGGCCATGCCGGACTCAAGCTCGGCCCGCAGAAAATCGCGCGCCCGGCCGGGAGCGACCCGCAGGCAGGTTTCAAGCACACCGAGCCGGATGGCGGGATCGGTCACCCGGTGCAGGAAACGGGCGAAAAGCGGCACAAGCGCGGGACCGTGGACCATCTCGATGCCCCCCAGCACCGCGCGGCACCGCGCCGGGTCGGTCTCCACCTCGAGCCAACCGCCGACCACCTCTTCTATCGCGGCCGTGCCAAGCCCGGCGATCCCCGCCGCGGTCCGGGCCGTCAGCCCCTCCCAGGCCAGTTCCTCGACCAGCCGGCCGTACCGTTCATCGGCCCCTTCGCCAGTCTGGGCCCCGGCCGGCGGGACCAGCCCCGCGGTCGCCAGCACGGCAAGCATCCAGATGGCGGTCCAGCGGACCATCTTAACGCGGCCTGCGGCCGCAACCCAAGAGCGGGATACGGTATGCGATAAAGTCGAAAAGTCGAAAAGTCCAATAGTCCCGAAGTCGAAGGTCGCCGGCCTTGCCGGCCTCATCGTCTTTTAGACCTTTAGACCCTTGGACCATTCGACCGATTTCAGGCATGTGCCGCATACCGTTACGCCTTTCGTTTCCGTAAGCCGATGGCCGGTGTATCTGCAATAACATGGTCAAGACCTCCGGAGAAATACTTATTCACCCCGCACCCGCAGGGCGATCCCGGCCACGGCATGGCCCTCCGCGGGCAAGACCGGCGGCCGAGGCATGGGGGTCGCCGACCAGACGCACCGCTTGAACCCGTACAGGCCGCGCAGGATGCCGAGTTCGGCCAGGGTGCGTTCGTCGGGACGGGGTTCCATCAGCCAGCCGGACCGCGGGACGCCGGGGCCGGGGATACGCCACAGGGTGCCGTCGTCAAAACACCAGCCGCCCGACGGGGACAGAAAGCCCGCGTCCATGGCCGGGTCGGCGCCGGCCGGCACTGCAACCGCGGGCTGTTCCAGCCGGACCGCGCCCCGGTAAAAGAGCAGGTCCGACCCGCGGACCGGCAGGGTCAGCGCATAGGTGAACCCGGCCTCCGTGCCGGTGACGGCCAGGCGGCCGGTCCCGGCGGTGAACGGATACAGCGGCCGCTCGCCCGCGGCGGCGAACCGCGCGATGCCGGGGCGCCGGGCGCCGACTTTCAGGAGGACCGTGGTCACCGCCGTCGTGCCGTCGGGAGCGACCCGTTCGATGGTAACGGCCCCCGCGGCGAACGGGACGGGCCGGAAGACCAGGCCGATCGCCAATGCGGCACAGAGACCGGCCGCACAAAGCGCCGCCCGGCGGATGTGGCCGCGGGTGGTCACAATGAGGAGCAGGACCGCCGCCGTAAAGGCGATCCCGGCCGTTCCGCCGCCGCGCACGGCATATACCGCCGCCGGCATGGGCACCAGGCGGTCGATCCGGCGGGCGATATCCGCGCGCGCGGCTTCGGCCGGAAAAGCAGGCCGGCTGGAAAGTTCCATGATCCGCTCCCAGGCGCGGGGACGGCCGGAAAACCAGGCCGCCGCACCCATCTCGCGCCGGTCGGACGCGAAGAGGACCAGGCGGCCGGCACCGACCGGGATGACGCAGATCTCCTCCGCGGCGATGACGGCATTCTCCGCCCGGAGGCGGCCCAGCAATTCGGCAGCGGCGCGGCCGGCGCCCGCCGCGAAATACGGCGCGAAATAATCGTCCACACGCCGCCCGATCAACTCCCGGGCCGTGATCACCACCGTGCCGCCGGCCCCGAGCCAGGCATCGAGCCCGGCCCGCATGGCCGGCACGCCGAGGCCGGCCGGGTATTCCTCGAACACGATGATATCGACGGGATCGAGCACCGGCCCCCCCGCCGGCAGGCCGTCGGGGGCCACCAGCGCACGGAACGGGCCGATCGTGAACACCTGAACTCCTGGGTCGGCGACCCCGCGGCCGACCCAGAGGACCAGCCGGTCACCCGGTCCCGCGGCGGTGAGGCCGGTCACCGGTTCCCGGCGGCCGCCGGCGGCATCCTCAAGCACGGCGTCGGCGCCGGCAAGGCCGGGCTGGAACAGGAAGCCCCGGCAGCCGTCGATGCCGAATCTGCCCGCCGTCAGGCGCCATTCGCCCGGTCCCGGCGGCACGACTTCGCTCCAGGCGCCGGTCCGGAACCATCCGTGGTTGGCCGGTTCCACGCCCGCCGCGGCCGCGGCCAGGCCAAGCGCCAGGGCCACTGCCGTCAGGACCCGCATGACATCCCCTTTCCGCCATCCGCCGGTGCTTCCACGCCCGGCCGGGACAATAGCAGGACACCGACGAACCCGCCGACCCGGACGACAAGGTAGGCCGCCAGCGGTACAGGCCAGCCATGGCGGACCAGGTGCCAGGCCAGGCCGAACGGCGTGACCGCGGAGACTGCGGGGGCCCAGACGGCCGCCGGCGCGGTGATCACGGCCATCAGAGGCAGGAAAATGGCCGCACCGACCAGGGCGTTATAGAGGACGCGGTGCGCGGAAGCGACCGCGTACCAGAACCAGGTCTCGAACCAGACCAGGACCAGCACCGCGGCCAGTCCCGCAAGCGGAGCGGCCGCAACACCGGCGATGAGCAACCCCGCGGGCAGGGCCAGGATGGGCAAGAGGAGCAGGACCCCCGCGATGCGCAGTCCGGGCCGCGCCGGCACGAGGAACGCGGGTACGATGAATACCGCGGCCGCCATGAGCGATTCGCAGTACAGCAACAGCCCGGCCGCCGGGCCCGCGGCGACTGCCGGCCCCCAGGCGGCCAGAATGACCGCGGTCCAGGCGGCGTAGAGCCGGCCTTCCTTGAGCGCCGGGTTCACGGGTGCATCCACGCAATGATCTCCGTATAGGCCCGTGCCGTACCCCGGGCGCTGTCGGCCAGGAACGCCCCGTACCTGACCTGGGGCATCACCAGCGCGGCAAAGAGCATCAGGACCGCAATGTTCATGATCAGGATGAAGGGCAGGGCGAAGACATACCCCACGCCGGCCAGGTCGCTCTGGCGGGACCGCAGGGTATGGACGGTCATGGCCAGGTGGAGGCCGAAAGTCACGCCCAATAACGCCACGAGGAGACCGAACCAGGGCCGGGGGGCGTCGATCAGCGCCAGCAGGCCGTAGAGCAGGACCACGACGACCGCGTAGAGGGGGAAAAAATACGGGGCCAGTTCCACCAGGAAATTACTTTTAGTGACGACCACATGGCCGCCCGCCTCGGAGACCTTGAACTGGGTCACCTTGCCGCCGAAGAGGCGCGACCAGACCACATGCGTGAGTTCATGGCCGAACACATGCATGGCCAGCGGCCGGTGGAGAAAAAGATGGACAAACCCATAGGTGAGGACTCCCGCGATAAAAAGCCAGGTGTCGCGCGCGACCGTCTCGCCCAGCGTCACCTGGCGCACCGCGGCCCAGCCGCAGGCCGGTATCACCGGCAGAAGCAGGATGCCGACGATGAAGAACGCCGCCTTCTTCATGCCGTAGCCGCCCCGGCCGCGTTCCGGGCCGCGCGCCATTCGCGTCTGGTGACCGCCATTTCATCGTAAACGGCCGTCGGCCGGCCGCGTTCAACCCGTTCGGCCACCGCCTCCGGATCGGGACGCCGGAACGAGCCGCGCAGGCGGAACCCGCACCGGGTGTAGACATGCCGGGCCCGCGCGTTGGACCGGGCCACATCGAGCATCAGGAGGCGGCCTTTGAGCGTATCGAAATAGTGCTCCAGAAACCCCTTGAGGATCTCGGTCCCATACCCCCGGCCGGCGAGTTTGGGCGCGACCTCCATCCCCAGCCGCCATGCCCCCGCCCGCGGACAATGGTCGCGCAGGGAGATGAGCGCCACGAGCCTGCCGGTCCCGGCAAGTTCACAGGCGAACCACCGGCGGCGCATGGCCGTCCAGCGGGTGACAAGACGGTCGGCGCGGGTCCTGCGCTCCGCACTGGTGCGCCGGACGGGCCGGGGATCCCAACCGCAGCAGGCGTCGATGTCGGCCCGGCGCAGGGGCCGGCATACGCACCGGGCGGTCGCGAACGACACGGCGACAGGCGCGCCCTTCGTCACACATGCTTTTTTCATCCGGTCATCCTCGCATAATCTTGCCCTGCGGCCCTGCCGGCTGCGTGGTATAATTCTATGGAGAACGCGGGGCAATGCAATGAAAAAGCGCATCATAACGGCAATGGTCACGCGGACTGGCGGCCGGGTCTGGGCAAGGTCTTCCAGCACTGGAAGCCGTACTTCGTATGCAAGACCAATAAGTTCTACGACATGGAGGGCATGTTCGACGGGCAGTGCATCCACGGCGACCCCAAACCGGCCGCCCGCGTGGCCGCCCTCGGGGGGCAAGCTCTTCGAGGTCCATGGACACTTCGCCTATTACGGGGATTATTTCAATGAGGCGCAGGACAAGTGGATCGACATCATCATGCTCGAGCGCGTCTGCCTGAAGTTCGGCAAGCAGAAGAACGCCCAGGAAGTGTGGGACTGGGTCAACACGCACACCCCGGCCGAGATCCCGGCCTTCATCGAGGGTAAAAAGCCCGCTGACTACACGCCCGCAGAGGCCGACCGCCGCGTCTTCACCACCCGCGCCTTCGTGAAGAAGTATGTCAACGAACTGGCCGCCCGGGGCGTCAACCCCTTCTGGTATTTCAATTATACCGACGGGTTCCGGCCGATCATGGAAAAGCGCTGGAAGAGCTCCATCGCCCGCAACGAGGACGGCTCATACCAGGCCGGCGGCTGGATGATGTGCCACAACTTGAATTCCGACCCCAAGTATCCGTTCAGATTTCCTGATCCCTATCCGTAACCGGTCATGTTTTTCGGAAAAAGGTTTGGCGCTTTTTTCGACCCACAGGTGATTGTACGGGGAACATCCGGATGTCAACCGTGTAGGGGCGGGTTTGAAACCCGCCCTCCCGT
>JBDREB010000241.1:0-4686 GCA_043820325.1 Planctomycetota bacterium
CTTATGCTTCGTTCGGGCGACAGGTATGTATCCAAGCCGTTTGGCGGCTTTGTGGACCATCTGCCTGGTCGCGTTGTTGGTCTTGTATGAGGGATCGCCGTTCAAGATCTTGTTGATCGTTGTCCGCGACAGACCCACCGCTAGGCCGACATCGGTTTGCGTGATCTTTTTCACTTCCACTTCAGGTCCTCCCCTTCAAGTTTGTCCCGCCGGCTGGGGCCGGCATCCACCATTCCCCGAGCACCGTATTCAAGGAACGCCTTGGGTCTGCCCTGGAAACGCCGAGCACCAGCTCGGCATTCAAGGTGCCCCTCACCCTGTCCCTCTCCCGCCACGGGGCGAGGGGATGGGATCGGAACGCACGCTGAAGTCGCTTTTAACCCCGGGTTGCTCATCGTATCCTACTTGAACATTGACGCCGTCGCAAAAAGTCACGCAGCGACATTCCAAGTCAAAGGACGGTTTTCGCCGATGATCAGGGAAAATTGATCCAAGCCGATCCTGATCGAGCGGATGGGGCTGAAAAGAGGCCATATCGGCCGTAGAATGGCGGCAAGTTCTCTAAACGGCGCATCCGCGCCGCATATGCGCGCGTCGCGCGCAGGATATTCAGTCCCAGCGCCTTGAGCCGGATGGCAAACCGGACCCGGGCCAGACCCCGCACCCGCAGCCGTCCCGCACCGGTCTGGCTTTTCAGGCGTGAGTTGGTCCCCTCGATCCCGGCGCGCCATCGATACCGGTCCCGGAAAGCATCCGTGGCCTCGTATTGGCGCCGCAAGGCCAGCCGGATCTGCGGATCCTCATAATAGATGCACGCCCGCGTGGCCGTTACTTTCACCGGGCACTGCTCGCGATCAGGACAAGCCGCACAGGTTTCACGGTCGAAGACGGTCACCTTGCGTTCGGTTCGGGTCGTCTCCGTCTGGAGCGCGGCCTGGCCGCACGGACAGACTTTGATCGTCAAGGTCGCCTCGTCGCAGGTGAAATCCTTGATCCCCAAACTGCCGTTGCGCGCATCGTCACCGCCTGCGGTCGGCGCCACAAGCGCAACGCCCAGCGCCGCTGCGGCCTGCTGGTTGTCATCGCTGCCATAGGCACTGTCGGCCGTCACATCCTGCGCCCCGCAGCCCCGGCCGGCCGTTTGTTGCAGCGCCGGCACGAGCGCCCCGCTGTCGCCCACATGCGCCGGCGTCACGGCCACATGCGTAATGAGACTCAGTATGGTGGCATCTTCTTCCGCGGTGGTGTAGGTCTCCATGATCTGCGCCGTGTAGCCCTGGCCCTTGTGACCGCTGTATCCGGCATCCGGATCGGATGGATTTTGCAGGCTGTCCGACGGCACATCCTTGGGCGTCTTGAGCTTCGTCTGTGGCGGCGCGTCGTCCTTGTCCCGCGTGACGGTGCACTGCTCCTCGATCACCCGCTCCAGCAGCTTGTAGCTGGCCAGCTCCGCCACCGCACGGTCGGCGCGGAAGCGTTCCACCAGCAGGGCCAGGTCCTGGACCGCCTGATCCAAGACCGGCCCCGCTTCCGATGGCCGCACCTAGCCGAAGCACCCGCCTTCCTCCCCCTCGTAACGCGCCCGCATGGCCGCTTCCAATCCGGCATGCCGATCGGGCGCTACCCCCTTGAGCTCCCGTAAAAAGCCCCGGAGCGTCTCCCCGAAGATCCGCAGCCGTCCCAGTTTCCGCATGTTCGACCGGATGTGCGTCGAGTCCATCCGCTGTTTGTCCGTACCCACCCCGAAGGCCTTGATCAGCGCATCCGTGCACTGAGCAAAGATCGCTTCGTCCAAACCCATTTCCACCAGGATCTGCCGGTATTCCCAGATCGTCCGCTGGCAGATGTAACTGGCCTGGTCCGATATATCGGTTACATCCAAAGCATACTGCCACCCAATATCGAAACACATCGCCCACTGCGCCTCTTCGTCGGTCAGGTCCCGTAACTGTTGCAGTATGGGGGCGCCCAGCATCTGGTAAAGCTCCTTGGTCGGGCGGCCCATCGCCGCGTTAAACCGCTCCCCCAGCTTCCCCACGGGTAGATGGGGGAATATATGCCGCCGGAATTCTCCCGCCCAGCTCTCGTCCAGCATCTTGCGCCGCTTCGGACCCAAAAACGCCCATGGGTCGATCAGATATCCCGATGCATGATCGTCTATCCTGCGCACATGGTGTCCTATAACCATTGTGTTATCAATGCCTTAAGTATACCATGCCTTTACACTTGTCAAGTCCTTTTTCGCTTTTTTCTGGCTTTTCGGACTCCGATCGATACCATGTGCCTCGAAGACTTTTTGCGAGTCCATCAACATTGAGCATTGTAAATTGCGGCTACGGTTGTTTGTTCATAAAGGCCTTCATCTCCCTCCCCATCTTGAACCGCACCGCCATATGCGGCGGGACAATGAATGCCTGGCCACTCCTGGGGTTCCTGGCTTTCTTTTCTTTCCGCAGGACCGGCTCAAACACCCCGAAATCACGGAACTCAAGGCGGTTGCCACGGGCCAGTTCGGCGATCATCTCCGCCATGAATCGTTCAATGACCTGCATCGTATATGCCTGAGTCATGCCGGTGTTCTGGGCCACGGCGTTGACCAGTTCTTTTTTACGGATGTTGCGCTTCGAGCCTTTGGGTTGCATGCGGGGTGTCCTTGGGGGGAGCATATACGGACAAATAAAGGAAGCCGAGGACAAGAGGTGGATATAGGGTGTGATTAGGTGTTTTTGGAAAAGAGTAATCCTCTCACCCCCGGCTTCTTATATAAGAAAGAACATCCTATCCGCGGCGGGATTTTATTGAGTTCACATGGAATGTCAAATTAATTCCCGTTTCCGCCCGGCCTTCGGGCTTCGGTCTACACTGCCCGACCACTCTTCCCCGATGATCAGACCCCGGCAACTACCTTGCCCGGCGCGCGCGGCTTCATGCCGATTTTACACCCCTTATAGCGTTTTTCCAGGGCCTTCAGGTGTCGCGCATACCGGAAGGGATCGTGCCCGTATTCCTTCGATATTTCCCCGCGGGTCCGCCGGATGCGGTCGATCACCGGATCAGCCTTCATATTCCCTCTCCCATTTCATAAGTTCAAACGGCGTGGTCAATACCGGATTGAACAATCCCATCAGTCCATTGACCCGGCGGATATGTTCATACTTGTTCGCATTGGCCAGGTTGGTACAATTCCATGTCAAGAGAAAATCGCAGTGGTAAAACGAAGCGAAGGCCAGATGGAACGCATCCCCGGCGATCCCCCGCGGCATGACCTTGCGGCTGATATATGCCTGCGCCGCCTCCGGGATGCTATCCACAAGCGGAAGAACGGGTATGGTTGCGATCATTTTCTGTGCATCGGCTTTACCGGGATATACACCCCGGCCAAGCTCTTCAACCACCGCCATGCTGGTAACGCATTCATAGTGCCGCCGTTGTTGATCCCACCACTGCCTGGTCCAATCGCGGCGTGCGATCATATCGGGGGCTTCACGGACTTCGTAGTAGAAAGATGGGATCGAAGTCTCAATATAAACCCGCTTCACGATCACTCTCCGAACCAGATACCGAATATACGCCAATCATAGGCCCTGGCCGGCCATTGTCAAGTATTTTCACCCAACGGGAGCCGGTGGATCGATTTGCGCACATTGGGACGATTCGTAGCCTGGCGGATTTGTTTCCCATCAGAGACTGTTGACTGAAAACTGATGACTGTTGACTCCCTGACTTAGAAGTGCTGGAGGACCTTGGAAAAGAGTTTGCGGGGGATAAGGAGGCGGGGCGGTTTGAAGCCGTTGATGACCCAGGAGTGGCGGACTTCCTGGTTGGCCCAGTAGATCTGGCGGAAATTTGTTGCCGATTCAGGCCCTGAGCGCGTTATACAAGTCGAAGGGCTGGCACCACCAAGGCGGAAGCGGACAAGAGTTTCGGGGATGTGGACGGCGGGAACTTGATGTTTGTAAAGGAAGCGGAACAACAGCTCATAATCCGCGGCGATCTTGAGATCGGTGTTGTACAAGCCGAACCGGTCAAACACTGATCTGCGGATGAAAGTCGCCACATGCGGCGGCATCCACCCCTTCTCAAAATCCTTCCGCCGGTAATCGCCCCCCTTCCAGGTCCGCTTCACCCGGTTGGTATTGCGCGGATCGACCATGATGATGTCGTCATACACCACATCCACCCCGTCTTTGAATACCTCAACAACATGCGCAACAACATCCGGATGCATGAACGAATCACCCGCGTTCACGATCCCGATGATGTCGCCCGTTGCCAGGCGCAAGCCCTTGTTCAACGCGTCGTAGATCCCCTTGTCCGGCTCCCGCACCACCTGTGAGCCACTTGCAAAACCCCCTGACCGCTTCTATATGTAGTGGTTATTCTTGTTGCCGCCACCACAGACCGTGGCTTGCTCGCTGACTCTTGGGGGTTTTGCAAGTGGCTCCTGTGTCAAGCGACAATTAGAATTGAGGTTCCCGCGACGATTAGAATTGCGGTCTCCGGGATAGAGAAAGATCGAGGGGTGAAGAGGCCGCCGGGGGGGTCCCCCCCCCGGCGGCCACATTGTGATTGACACCTTTCATTTTTGCCCCCGCTTCTGGCCCTTCCGGGCGGCCTCGACCCGGTAACTGGAGGCATTCAGTTCCAGGATAATACTGTGATGGACCAGGCGGTCGATCGCGGCAG
>JBDREB010000242.1:0-4986 GCA_043820325.1 Planctomycetota bacterium
TGTTGGCCATACGAGCAGGTGTGATTCCATAGGAGAATCCCCCCTTGTTATCGGTAATCTTTTCCATTGCCCTTGTCCTCATCGGAGGGTTATGGCACAAAAAACATCGCTTTTTATGTACAACAAACCCAGAAGAGCCTAAAAATGTTTGTGCAACAGGCTCAAGACAAATCATATAAAAATATCCTTGATACGCCGTAAAGGTATGCTATAATTGTTTGAGTTTTTTTAAGGAACTTTCCATGACCAAGACCGATGCCTTGATCGAGGAAGCCCGCTCCCTGCCCGTTGAGCTTCGGGCACGAATAATCGACCAGTTGCTCCAAACCCTTAATCCCGCCCAAAAGGCGATCGACGCATTATGGGCCAAAGAGGCCGAGCGTCGCATCAGGGAGATCAAAAGCGGCAAAGTCAAAACGATCCCCGGCGATGCCGTGTTTAAAAAGATCTTCAAACAGTAAACACAGATGCAATACTCATTCCACCCCGCGGCGGAGCGGGAACTCCTTGATGCCGTCCGTTTTTACGAACAGTGCAATGAAGGCCTTGGGGTCAGCTTCGCCAAGGAAATTTACAAGGCCATCCAGACTATTGTGCTCCATCCTTCCGCGTGGGCGCCCCTTTCGCCGAATACCCGGCGTTGTTTGATCCCGCGTTTCCCGTATGGGATCATTTACAGTGTTACCACGAGTGACATATATATCATCGCCATCATGCATCTCAACAAAAAGCCGCATTATTGGAAGAGAAGGCTTACAACTCACCCTTGAGAGATGAGGAGCACACTCATGCCCCGCGCCATGCTGACCAAGGAAAAGAAGAGCGAGAGTTCCACGATCAAGGTGAAGGATTCCAGCAACGCAATCAGCCTCAAGATCGGGTATATCGGCGGCGGCAGTCGCGGGTGGGCGCACGCGCTCATGCGCGACCTGGCGCAGTGCCCGCACTTCAAGGGCGAAGTGCGGCTGTATGACATCAACAAGCCCCTGGCGCGGTTCAACGCCAAGTTCGCCAACTGGCTCCAGACCCACCCGGACGCGGTCTCGTCGTGGAAGTACCGGGCCGTCGACACCCTGCGCGAGTGCGTGAAGGGCGCCGACTTCATCTTCCTCTCCATCCAGCCCGGCCCCATCCAGTCGATGGGCGTCGATCTGCTGGAGCCCATGAAGTACGGCATCTACCAACCCGTGGGCGACACGGTCGGGCCCGGCGGTTCCATCCGCGCCCTGCGCACGATCCGCGACTACAAGGTCTTCGGCGAGGCCATCGGCGAATACGCGCCCAAGGCGTGGTCCGTGAACTTCACCAACCCCATGACCATCTGCACCCGCGCCCTGTACGAAGCCTTCCCCGGCATCCATGCCTGGGGCTGCTGCCACGAGGTCTTCGGCACCCAGCATTTCCTGGGCCAGGTCTACGCGAAAATGACCGGCAAACCCGTTCCCACTCGCGAAGAGGTGGCCGTGAATGTGCTCGGCATCAACCACTTCACCTGGATCGACAAGGCCACCTGCCACGGCACGGACCTGATCGCCCTGCTCAGGGACTACATCAAAAAGCCGGGGGTGATCAGAACCTTCAACAAGCGGCAGGTCCTGAAAGGCGAGAACTACTTTGTGAGCCACAAGCAGGTGTCGCTTGAGTTCTTCCGCCGGTTCGGCGTCCTCGCCGCGGCCGGCGACCGGCATCTGGCCGAGTTCGTGCCGTGGTTTTTGACCAGTGAGGATTCATGCTACCGCTGGGGCTTCCGCCTGACGCCCTATTCCTACCGCATCGGGCGCTACATCCAGGCGCCCAGGGACTTGGCCAAGGTCTACCGTTCGCGCCAACTGCCCAAGCTCGGCGGCTCGGGCGAGGAATACATGAACCAGATGCTCGCTGTCTGCGGCAAGGCCACCTTCCGCACCAATGTCAACCTCCCCAACACAGGGCAGATGGGCAAGGTGCCCAAGGGCGCGGTGGTTGAAACGAACGCCATCTTCACGGGCGGCGGCGTAGAACCGGTCGCCAGCGGCAGTCTGCCCGATTCGGTCAACCAGCTGGTCCTCACCCATATCACGAACCAGGAAACGCTCATCAAGGCGGTCTTCACCCGCGACCGCGATCTGGCCTTCCAGGCTTTCATGAATGAACCACTCTGCCACCGGTTGGGCGTGGACGATGCGTGGAAACTGTTCAATACCATGATAAAGAAAACGAATTTCAGATTCTAACAGTAACCACAGATTCACACTGATACACACGGATATGGTTCGGAAAAAGACAGGAAGATTTACCACGAAACACACGAAAAGCACGAAAGGGTTTGGACCGGGATACAGACAAACCTCTGTCATTGCCCGACTGGATCGGGCAATCCAGTCCTGGTTGTTGACTGTCAACTGTTGACTGAAGATACCCCAGATGATGGTTTTTACCCCACTTCTACCGGCCATGAAGGGAAAACAGAGCTACTGTCTTTAATTCTCAATCAATTGATATTATATGAGTTATGAGGAACTTGCAATGACTGGCAATGGCAATTGGCATGAACCATGCTTATACTACACAGTCGATATCGTCTCTATTTTTTAAGGGTTCAACATGCGTAAAACAATGCTGATCGCGGCGGTAATGGTGATCGCATTATGCCTGGGCTGTGGACAGCCGGCCCCTGCCGCCGCCCCAGTGGCAAAGACCGTCACCCCACCGCACGCAATCACACCTGCGCCGCATGCGGCCGCCGCACCTGTACCGGCGCCCACCCCGGCGGCTACACCGGCGCCGACGCCTGCCGTTGCCGAACCCGCCGCCGCACCGGTGCCCGCGGCCGGGCCCACGAATGTCATCCTCATCTCATGGGACGGCTTCGACCGGTCCGTGGCCACGGAACTGCTGGCCGCAGGCAAACTGCCCAACATCGAGGAATTGATGATGGAAGGGTCGTTCCAGCCGATCGAAGTCCGGGGCCATGTGACCGTCACCAAGCCGGGGCATGCGGAGATGCTCACCGGTCTCGACATCAAGGATACGGGCGTGATCTCCAATTCCGTGTTCCAGCCGATCCCCGAGGGGCTCACGGTCTTCGAGCGTCTGCAGGCCGCCCTCGGCGGCCGCGAGGCGATCCGCTCCATCTTCGTTTCAAGCAAGGTGGCTCATGTGGGCGGCCGCGGGCCCGAAGAACTCAAGAAATGGGCCGATTCCAAAAAGCATCCGGACAACAAGGTGCCCGAAGGCGCCGATGACACGATCGCTTCCGCGGGCGGGGAGCCGTTCTACCTGACCCGCAAGCACCTCGATGTGTTCGATTCGGACCAGCGCGATGCGGATGTCACCGGTCCGCTCTGCCTCCAATACCTTTCCGCGAACAAGGCCCCCCGCTTCTTCGCCTTCCTCCACTTCTCAGGCCCCGACCATGCCGGCCACGGCCACGGCATCGACTCGGCCGAATACCGCGCGGCCGCCGAGGCCTGCGATCTCTGGCTGGGCAAGATCGTCGCGTGGCTCAAGGATGAGAAACTCTACGACCAGACCCTGATCTATGTCATGGCCGACCACGGGTTCGACGAACACGGCCGTTCGCACGGCAACGCCCCGCATTCGTGGCTGGTCACCAACGACACGGCCGTGAAACGCGGCGGCATCATCGCCGATGTCCCTGCCACCATCCTGACCCGGTTCGGCGTGAATGCAGCCGAACTCACCCCCCGCCTCATCGGCGCCGACCTCGCCGGCGATGCACCGGCCGACCGGCCGGCCCTGGAGACCACCGCCCCGCCCGTGGCCAAGGATTCGATGTTCGACAAGATGGACCAGAACAAGGACGGCGTGATCACCGTGGACGAGGTGAAGCGGCCCAAGCTCTTCGAGCGGATGGATACGGATAAGGACGGCAAAGTCACCAAAGAGGAGTTCGCCGCCGCGGCCGCCAAAGTCAAACAGGCCCGCAAGAACGCCCAGGACGGAAAAAAGAAAGCCCCAAAGCAGTAACCACCCTGACTCACCGCAAAGACGCAAAGGGCGCAAAATAATCGGGTTGGGGTTCGGAGCGGACAAGACGGGGCGTTTTTACCACGAAACACACGAAAAGCACGAAAGGGTTTGGAGCGAGGCAGCACCGAACCTCTGTCATTGCCCGACTTGATCGGGCAATCCAGTCCAATGACTGTAGACTGTCAACTATCGACTGTGAACTTCATTTAACCGCTGATCAACGCTGATGAACGCGAGTAACAATACGACGGTTTAGGTTCGCTAAAAGCCCCCGTCTTTGCCCGCATCCGCGGCTGGTGGGTTGTCGGGATCTCCCTGCTTATTACCGGCATTTCCATCTGCGTTTTCATCGTCTTCACCATTGTCGCCCGCCGCATCGATGGCGTCTTCAAGCTCCTCGGCGGCGTTGTCGAACTGCTCGTTGGCTGTATCCTGTTGCTCGTCAAGTGCATTCTGCTGTGCTTCGATCATCTCCAGCTTGCGCTCCAGCGCGGCCATCTCGTTCTCCACCGCCACCCGGGTGCGTTCGGCGGCGAGGACCTCGGCGCGGATACGGTTGAGGGCAGCGAACTGCTCCTCGGCCATCTTGAGCAAACGGGCCACCTCGGTGTTGCCGGCCAGGACCATGGCGGCCGTGCGGAGTTGCGCTAACCAGGTTTCCTGTTCGAGGGTTTCCCCGAGGGATCCGATCTCGGCCATGGCCAGGGTCGCCCTGGCGCGGGCATCGATCGCCTCCGCCTCCCGGCCCTCACGCCAGGCCCGTATCGCCGCGACCACCGCCGCGCCCGCCTCGCGCATGCCGGCGGCGACCTTTGAAAAACCGGGATCAGCGGCAGGCAGTTTGAGTTCCACCATCTTTTCACCGAGGATGTTGTAACTTCAGATTTCCTGATCCGGGCGGAAAATGGGTTGGCGCATTTTCACGTCAGGCAAGAGTGTAAATCATCCGCATTCCGGTCTCGGGATGGTGGAAAGATAATTCGTTCAGTTCGAGCAGCAAGGCGCCAATTGCCT
>JBDREB010000243.1:0-2149 GCA_043820325.1 Planctomycetota bacterium
AACTTACGGGGGTGGCTTCTTGATCCTTATCTATGTGCCATTCGGGCTTGACCCCGCCTCCGGATGGGCGACCGCAAGGGTCGCAGCTACGGGGAAAAGCGCGCACACAGTAGGATTGTGGACTTTTTGCGAGTCCGTCAATTTTCATGTTAAGATCCGGACCTGACTCGGCCGTCCTCCTCGGTCCCCGGTCATCGGTTTTCAGTCGTCCGTCCTCCGACCTCTGACCTCCGTCCTCCGGCCTCTCTCAAGTTTTCCGTCCCGTGATCGACAGAAAAATGTCCTCGAACGGCTGGTTGTGGGCCCGCTTGATGTTGGCCACCGTGTCGCAGCATTCCATCCGCCCGCGGTGGATGATGAGCACGCGGTCGGCCAGTTCCTCGGCCACGGAGAGGGTGTGCGTTGACATCAGCACCGTCGTGCCGCGTTGCACCTCCTCGCGCAGGAGGTCCTTGACCACGCGGATGCTGTAGGGGTCCAATCCCACCATGGGCTCGTCGATCACCACCACCTTCGGGTTGTGCAGGAAGGCGGCGGTGAAGATGAGCCGCTGTTTCATGCCGTGGGAGTAGTTCTCCGTGAGGGTGTCGGCGAAATCGGCGATCTCGAACTTCTCCGTGAGGTAGTCCCGCCGGCCCTTGAGGTCGGCCGCCGCGTACCCGAACATGGCGGTGATGAAATCGAGGAACTCGTTGCCGGTGAGCTTTTCATACAGGAACGGTTCGTCCGGGATGTACCCCAGGATGCGCTTGGCGGCCAGGTAGTCGGCGCGGATGTCGTACCCGCCGATGCGGATCGCGCCGGCGTCGGGCTCAAGCAGGCCGGTGAGCATCTTGAAAGTGGTGGTCTTGCCCGCGCCGTTGGGCCCGAGAAAGACGAACATCTCCCCCTCCCCGACCTCGAACGAAAGGTCCTCCACGGCCACCTTGTCCCGGTAGGCCTTGCGCACGCGCTCCACGGTGATCATCATTTGGGATCGTCCTTCTTAAGGGTCAGGGTCAGGCCCATGAGCGTGACCGTCTGTTCCAGGATGCGGCCGTACCGGTCCACCCAGGCGGTGGCGACGACGGCGCCGCCTTCGTCGCGGCACTCCAGCCGGAAGACCATCTCCATACCGCCGCGCCACATGAACTCCTCCCGCTGGGCGACCGTGACCGTCAGGCGCTGCACGCGGCGCTGGAGCGGGTCGAAGACGCGCATTTCCCAACTCTGCCCCTCCCGCGTGGCCACGAGGTCGGTGAAGGGCGAAATGCCCGAGGAAATGAGCGCGTCGGCAAGCGGGATCACCTCGCGATACCCGAAAGCGGGGATGGAAACCACCAGGTCGGCCCCCTCGGCGTGCCCCTCGATATCGACCTTCTGGCCGGTGCCGACGGGCACGAACACTTCCATGTCGAACCGGTCCAGCCGCCGCTCGGGCGTGAGATGGATATTGGAAGTCATGGTGAACGCGCCCGAGACGATCGGCGTCCGCATGGTCAGGCTGGTCTCGCTGGTGATGAGCCGCCCACCGCCCTCCGTGGCCTTGACCACCGACTGGGTGAACCCGAGTTCCTGGTCGTTGAGGAAGATCTTCATGTAGGTGAAGTCGCGCGAGCCGTCCTGGTCGAAGACCTGGGCGTAATCGACCGTGTGCCGCTGGCGGTAGGTGGGCACCACCTTGACCCGGACGAACCACACCGCGGTCCCAAGCCACAGGAGTACAATGGCGGCGGTAACGGCGATGGACCAGCGCCGCAGGCGCCGTTCCACGGGCGGGACATCGGTCATGCAGGCTTCCTGTCATGGAGACCGCCCCCATTATACGGAGGCTGGCCGGTTCGCAACTCTTTTTTCCCTTGCATCCCGGCGGCGGCGCGTTAGAATGGCCGCAGTAAAAGGCTTTCAGCACTTCTGGACAGGGACACGGATGACACAGCCAGCCGATGATAAGAGCCTATCCGAAAACCTGTCCGCAGGCCCGCGGTCGTGCGAGGACAAGCCCTTCGACCCGGCTCAGGGCCCTGAACGCCAGTCCACGACCTTGAGCGAAGTCGAAAGGTCGAACGGGCCGGGCACGAAGCCCGAAGCAGGCTATGCCGAGAGCAGAGCGCATAGCCGATGCAGGGCGACACAGCCCGGCGCCCTTCGATACGACTCAGGGCCTTGA
>JBDREB010000244.1:0-5669 GCA_043820325.1 Planctomycetota bacterium
AACTTACGGGGGTGGCTTCTTGATCCTTATCTATGTGCCATTCGGGCTTGACCCCGCCTCCGGATGGGCGACCGCAAGGGTCGCAGCTACGGGGAAAAGCGCGCACACAGTAGGATTGTGGACTTTTTGCGAGTCCGTCAAGTATTGGACCCTAAACTCCCCCTGTGTTCTCTGTGACCTCTGTGGCAAAGCTTCCGTTCGCGGTCAGCTGTTCTTCTTCAGGATCTCGGCATTGCGGTGGATGAGGTCGTAGCCGGGGCGGGCGAAGGCGGTGCGGCCGTAGCGGCTGCCGAATTCGTGCGGGCCCATGGCCAGGAATCCGTCCACCGAGGGCAGAGGTTCGGCCGGCGGCGGTTCGGCTTCGCGCAGGCGGTTGTGGGGGCAGGCCTCCTGGCATTTGTCGCACCCGGCGAGCAGGGTCATTTTGGCGGCGAGTTCCTCGGGGATCTCCTCGTCGAACTCGAGCGAAAGGTATGAAAGGCATTTACGCGCGTCAAGGGTGTAGGGCGCGGTCAGGGCGCCGGTGGGGCAGGCCTTGATGCAGGCGTCGCAATCACCACAGCCGTCGGCCGGGGGCGGCCCGTCGGCCGGTATGACGAGGTCGGTGACGATCTCGCCAAGGTAGAAATACGACCCGAACCCGGGCTTGATCAGGCAGCAGTTCTTGCCCACGAACCCCAGGCCCGCTTTGGCCGCCACTTCGCGCTCGAAGATGGGCGGCGTATCGACCATCACGCGGAACCGGTTGGTGGGAAAGGCCTGGGCGAGCATATCGGCGATGGTGCGGAGGTTGTGCTTCACGCGGCGGTGGTAGTCGTTCTCCTCCGGTTCAAGGTAGCGGGCCACCGCGCGGCCGCCCTCCATGGGGAAGGGGGTCGACCGGTAGGGGAAGGCGAAGGCGATCACCGTGGCCGTGCCGGGCTCCACCAGCCGGGTGTCGAGCCGGGCCTCCTGGTACTCCTCGATCCATTCCATGCCCGCGTGCATGCCCTTGGCCAGCCACTGCCTGAAGAATTCCCCGTGCGCCGAGGGACCGGCCGGGGTGAAACCGACCGCGATGAATCCCAACCCCTTGGCCGTTTCCCGGATCACGGCCTTGATGTCGGACGATGGCAGGATGGGCGGCAGGGCGGGTTTGGGCTGCTTTTTCATGAGGAGAACATCCTTTGGTAGAGGACAAGATCAAATACTTCATTTTAAAATTAGCATTTAGCCCCGAGCCGCCCCGAGCGCGCAAGGGCCTCGGGGCGCCCGGGGTTCCGAGCAACATTTGGCATTTTTCTTGATCAGACTTTCCGACCTTCCGACCTTCCGACTTTCCGACCTTCCGACTTTCCGACCCTGCCTTTGTCCTACCCCGCCATCGCCGCCGCCAGCGCGAACGCCACGGCCGCCTTGACGGCCGCTTCGGCTTCGGCCTCGGCTCGGTCCATGGCCGCGGTGGTGACGCCTTGCGCAGTGAGCCGTTCGCGCAGGAGGCGGATGGGGTCGCGGCGGGCCCATTTATCCGCTTCGCCGGCGGGCCGGTATTCGCAGAGGTCGCTTTTGGAATGACCGTAGATCCGGTAGGTCAGGGCCTCGACGAGCGTGGGCCCCTCGCCCCGGCGGGCGCGGGTGACGGCCGCGGCGGTCGCGTCCCTGACCGCCTGGTAATCGTTGCCGTCCACCACCACGCCCGGCAGGTTGTAGGCCGCGGCGCGGTCGGTGACCCGGGGGACCGGGGAACCGGCCCGGAAGGGGGTGGACATGGCGTACTGGTTGTTCTCGCAGAAATAGACCGCGGGCAGTTGCCACAGCGCGGCCATGTTGAGCGATTCGTGGAATGTGCCCTGGCTTACGGCGCCGTCGCCGAGGAAGCAGACCGTCACCCGGCCCGAGCGGTTGAGCTTTTCGGCCAGGGCGATGCCCGTGGCCACGGGGATGCCGCCGCCGGTGATGCCGTTGGAACCCATGAAACCCACGGAGGGGTCGGCCATATGCTGACTGCCGCCGATGCCATGGGCCAAACCTGAGGCCCGGCCGCAAAGTTCGGCCATCACCAGTTTGGGATCGGCGCCGCGCGCCAATAGATGACCGTGACCGCGGTGGGTGGAGACCACCAGGTCGTCATGGTTGAGGGCGTCGGCCACGCCGACGGCGCAGGCTTCCTGGCCGGCCGAAAGGTGGGTGGTGCCGCTGATGGCGCCTTCGCGGAAAAGACGGTCAACAGCCTCCTCAAAAGCGCGGATCAGGCGCATCATCCCGAGGGGGGCCGTCATTTCAGAGCACACCCTTGGTGGAGGGCACACCGCTTTCGCGGCCGTCGGTGGCGACGGCTTCGCGCAGGGCGCGCGCGAACGACTTGAAGACCGATTCAATGATGTGGTGGCTGTTGATGCCGCCCTGGGAGGTGACATGGATGTTCATCTTGCCCGCGGTGGCCACGGCCTGGAAGAAGTCGCGGCAGAGTTCCGTGTCGAACTCGCCCGTCTTGGCCGTGGGAATGGCGCAGCTGAACGCGAGGTGCGGCCGGCCGCCGAGGTCGACGGTGGTCTGGGTCAGCGCCTCATCCATGGGCACAGAGGCGAACCCGTAACGCTTGATGCCGCGCTTGTCGCCGAGGGCCTTCACCAGCGTCTCACCCAGGACCAGCCCCACATCCTCCACCGTGTGGTGCAGGTCGACCTTGATGTCGCCGCGGGCGGTGAGGGTGATGTCGCACAGGCTGTGCCGGGCCAGGAGGTCGAGCATGTGCTCGAAAAAGCCGATGCCCGTGTCCAGGACCGCCTTGCCCGAACCGTCGAGGTTCAGCCGCAGGGTGATGTCGGTCTCGCGCGTTTTGCGCTTGGTCTCGGCCGTACGCTCCGCCATGATTCATTTCTCCTTACGCATGCGGGCGACGATGCCCGTCAGGTTTTCCATGAGAACCGCGATCTCCGCCTCCGTGCCCACGGTGATGCGGAGGCCGTCGCGGGTGCGGGGGGCGTCGAAGTAACGCACCAGCACGCGGGCTTCCTTGAGTCCCAGGTAGATGCGCCGGGCGTCGAGCCCCGGGCAGCGGACGAAGATGAAGTTCGACTCGGAGGGCAGGGGCGCCAGCCCCAGTTTGGCGAGGCTTGCGGCCAGTGCCGCGCGGGAAGCCTTGATCCGGCCGGTGTTCTGAAGCATCCAGGCCTGGTCCTCGAGCGCGGCCGCGCCCGCCACCGCGCTCAGCCGGTCGACATTATACGAATCCTTCACCTTCACCATCGCGGTGATGATTTCAGGCCGCGCGAAGGCCAGTCCCAGCCGGACGCCGGCCATGGAATAGGATTTGGAGAAGGACCGCAGGACGATCACATTCGGCCGTTCGCGCACCAGGTCAAGGCAGTTCTCGCGGGCGAAGTCGGCGTAGGCCTCGTCCACCACGAGCATGTTTGTCACCGCGGCGGCCAGCTTGCGCACCCCGTCGCGCGGGATGAAGGTGCCGGTGGGCGAATTGGGATTGGCCAGGATCACCATCCTGGCGCCGTTGTCCCGGAACCCGGCCGGTATGCCGAAGTCGTCGGCAAAGGGCTGGTAAACGAGCTTGCCGTCCTGGAGCTCGGCCAGCGATTCGTAGAGCGTGTAGGTGGGCTCAAAGGTCACGGCCGTCTCGCCCGCGCCCACGAAGGTACGGAAGAGGATGGTCAAGAGGTCGTCCGACCCGTTGCCGGCCAGGATCCATTCGGCCGGCAGGCCGTAGACTTTCGCGGCCACGGCCCGCAGGTCATCGGCGCACGGCTGGGGATAGAGCCGCAGGCGCTCGCCCGCGGCCGCGCGCACGGCCGCCACCACCCGTGGCGAAGGCGGGTAGGGGTTTTCGTTGGTGTTCAGCTTCACCACATTCTCGTTGATCTGCTCGCCGGGGGTGTACCCCGCCATGCGGGCGATCGAGGGACGAACGGCGCTCATCGCCTGCCCCGTATGGCCAAGGCCTGCCTGTGCGCGGCCAGACCCTCGCGCGCGGCCAGCTCCATGGCGTCACCGGCCAGGGCGGCGAACCGCGCCTTGGGCAGGGCCACCGTGGTGGTCCGCTTCATGAAGGTCTCCGTCGACAGGCCCGAGAAGAACCGCGCCGTGCCGCCCGTGGGCAGGGTGTGGGAGGGTCCGGCGATATAATCGCCGATCGGCTCGGGCGTGAAGGGGCCCAGAAAGATCGCGCCCGCATTACGAATTTTGGCCGCCACGCGCTCGGCGCCGGCGGTCATGATCTCGAGGTGCTCGGGCGCCACCCGGTCGGCCACGGCCACGGCCTCGTCGAGGTTCCTGACGACGATGGCCGCGCCGAAGGCGTCCATGGATGCGCGCACGATGCCCGCGCGCGGCAACGCCTGGACCTGCTTTTCAAGCTCCTTGTCCACGGCCGCGGCGAATCTGGCCGAAGGCGTCACCAGGATGGAAGAGGCCATCGGGTCGTGCTCGGCCTGCGAGAGGAGGTCGGCGGCCACCAGGGCGGCGTCGGCCGTGGTGTCGGCGATAACCAATATCTCCGAAGGCCCGGCCAGGAGGTCGATGCCCACCTTGCCGTAGACCTCTTTTTTGGCCAGCATCACGAACAGGTTGCCCGGCCCGGCGATGAAGTCGACGGCCGGCACCGTGGCCGTGCCGTAGGCCATGGCCGCGATCGCCTGCACCCCGCCGATGCGGAAGGCTTTGTCGATCCCGCACGCGGCGAGGGCCGCCAGGATAAAGGGCGATATGCGGCCACCCGGTCCCGGCGGTGTGCACACGCAGATAGCGGGCACGCCGGCCGCCTGGGCCGGGATCACATTCATGTAGACCGACGAAACGAGCGGCGTTTCGCCGCGCGTGCCGCCGGGGATGTAGATGCCCGCGCCGGCCACGGGCGCATTTGTGCGGCTGAAACCCGGACTGATCTTCACCTGCGCCGGCGGCCGGACCTTATCATGGAAGGCCCGGACATTCTTGATGGCCGTCTTCATCGCTTTGGTGAAAGCGGCCGGAACTTCCTTTGTCGCCGCCTTGAATTCTTCGGCCGTCACGGCCAGGCGGGCGGGGGGGATGTCGACCCCGTCGAAGGCGAGGGTGTACCGCCGCACGGCGTTGTCGCCGCCCGCGCGGACATCGGCCACCACCCGGCGGACCGCCTTGTCGGGCGCCAACACCGCCCCGAAAACACGCTGTGAGGCGGCCCGGTATCCCGCGGCCGATATCAGCGCGCTCCAGTTGAAGAGCCGGCCGCCCACCGCGGCCAAACGCTTTTCAGCCTCCGGGCTCCCGGCCTTGAAAATTCCGATCATGGCAATAACACTCCTGTAACAGAAGAAATATATTGTATCCCGAATTGGGGTTTAAGCAAATGGATTCTGTGCGGTACGATGGGTTAAAAGTTCCAGGTCGCAGGTCTCAAGTCACAGGTCAAGCCTCAGGAATAGTCTCACGGGGTCAACCGATCGGGCGCAGGGTTCCCGGGGGTGTGACGGCGCGGATGCGACGATCTCCTTGACATCCAGCGGTGTCGCTGCGTCGAGGGCTTCCCGGGCGGCGGTTTCCGCCTGTTCAAGCGTCAGTTCAGATTTCCTGATCCCTATCCGTAACCGGTCATGTTTTTCGGAAAAAGGTTTGGCACTTTTTTCGACCCACAGGTGATTGTACGGGGAACATCCGGATGTCAACCGTGTAGGGGCGGGTTTGAAACCCGCCCTCCC
>JBDREB010000245.1:0-4318 GCA_043820325.1 Planctomycetota bacterium
CCCTTTAGTGTCTTTGTGACTTCGTGGCACATCATCTTTCTCCGCATTGCCATGCCGTGCCCCTACCAAACAAGATCCGGCATGAACCAGCGTTCCGGAATCGGGTCGTTATGATGATTGAGATCTGACCCCTTTATTGTGAGGCGGTGTACTAAGGCCGCTCAACGCAGTGAGTCTTCGAACGCTGAACGGTCAACGCGTAACGCTTCATCCCCCCTTCGTCGGCCGGAAGTACCCTTGCTCCGCGTCGCGCCAGTGCTTGACCATGATCGCCGCTTTCTTGCGGAGCCCATCGAGGATATCGGGGCCGAGGATACGCGGGGGGGGCCTCAAGCGATCTGTCGGGCGCGGTGACGATGAGCGGCACGGGCGACGATTCGATGAGTTTGATGAGATCGTGGACATTGTCGAGTTCCCAGCGCAGGGCGCGATGCATGAAGAAGAGCCCGTGCGACCCCATGCCGCCGTGCGACAGGTCGGGCACCTCGGGGTCCACTGAAGGCAGGCGGCCGCCTTCGGGCTGGATGCGGTCGCGTTCGTAGATGAGCGTACCCACCTACAGGGTGTGGCGGATGGTGAGCGCCACGCAGGCCTTGGCCCGAAGGCCGCAGGGCGTCGGCATGCAACCGCCCCGCGGCCGCCTTGTCGGCCGTTTTGTCATGGGCCTGTTCCAGGAGCGCCGCGGCTGCGCGAAGTTCGGCGTCAATGCTGTCGACGGCAATGCAGGTGGGCGTGGCCACATCCCACGATGCCGCCACCGGCTTGCCGGTGACATTGAGATAGTCAAGGTAGCTCTCGGGCTGGGCGGTGCGCGACTGGTAAAGGTATGGCTCCCAGTAGGCGCGCTCCTCGGGGGTGAGAAGTTCCTGACGCGCCACAAGCGGCCGGATAAGCCAGCGGAGCATCACCGGCCCGCCCAGGTAGAAGACGCCCCCCGTCTGCTCGCGGACCTGGATCTGGCGGAGGAGATCCCATGCGTCCAGTACGAGGTCGGTCACATCGCCCGCATAGAGCGCGGCCGCCATGGCTCCAAGGGTCTCCAGCCGGGCCCGCGCGGTCACGGCCGCGGGCCGGGCCATGGCCGCATTGAACAGGGTGAAGAAGGCCGGATTGTCGCCGGCCGCCTGGAATCGCACTGCCGCGCTTGTTTTAACGCGCGTCACGCCGCCCAGCACCGCGTGGGGTGTGGGAAAACCGTCGATGATCTCGCCGAACTCGCCGCCCCATGACCCGGCATTGCCCAGACTGCATTGCATTCGGCCGCCAGTTCGCCCGGCACCGCACCCACCAGCCCGATCCCCGGTTCCAGGCTCCGCTTGACCAGGTGCATCTCCTCGTCCGTCATCATGAACGGCGCGGAGAAGACCCGCGCGTCGATGCCCGCGTCGGCCGCGCCCTGCCGGATCGAACGCAGGAAGTCGCGCACGCAGAGCCCCATGTCGCGGCCCTCGAACCCCGTGGGGCCGTTGGGATTGACATAAAGTTTCTCGGCCCAGGGATACCCCGCGCCGCAGTCGTTGGTGTGGAACACAAAAGTATCGATGGCCGGGCACGCAGCTGCGATCGCCTCCACCGCCTGGCGGTACAGGGCCAACACCTCGGGGTGATAGACATTGGGCGCAAAGTACATGCCCGCTGTCCGCAGGCTGTTATCGCACCGCGACCCGCGCCACTGGGGATGGAAAGTCATCGCGAGGCCCAAGCCTTCAGCCGCGAGCGCAGCGTAGCGGGAAGCGATCTCCTCGCATCCCGGGACAGACTGCTTCGTCGCGGAATTCTCGCAGTAACACAAGGTAATTGTGCCCTCCTCCGTCATTGCGGGCCGCAGGCAAAGTAATCGCCCCCTCCGTCATTGCGATGGTCCAAGACCCGAAGCAATCTCCGGGGGCACAGACTGCCGCGGTCGTGTTTCTCCCTCGCGGGACAGACTGCTTCGTCGCCTGCGGCTCCTCGCAGTGACAGGAGATATGCGCGGCGTGCGCCACCCTCCGTCATTGCGAGACCCCGCGAAGCAATCCCCTCCGGAGTCTGCTTCGTCGCGGACTCCTCGCAGTGACGGGAGATATGCGCGGCGTACGCCACCCTCCGTCATTGCGAGGCCCCACGAAGCAATCCCCTCCGGAGACTGCTTCGGCCTGCGGCCTCGCAGTGACAAGCCGAGGATATTATCGGGCGCGAAAAAGCCGTGCGCTGCGCGCGCGGCAATGGCAAAGGGTAAGAGGGTAGAGGGCTAAGGTTAAAAAGAAGTCCTCGCCAGACGGAAACCGTAGTCGCCGTCCGTGCTGCCGGGAATGAAGCTGTAGCGGATGGCACAGCGCAGAAGGCCGAAATCGGGGCCCCAGCACCCGCCGCGCAGAACGCGGTATCGCCCTGAAGAAGGACCGGTCGGATTCTCGCGGCCACTCTGGCTGTAATACTTGTCCCCATACCAGTCCCAGCACCATTCCCATACATTGCCGCTCATGTCGTAGAGACCCAGTTCGTTCGGTTTTTTCCCTCCTACAGGATGGGTTGTGTTGCCTGAATTACTTGCATACCACGCCACTTCGCCTTCGTCATTGCTCCCGGAATAGGTGTATCCCCGGCTCTTATTCCCGCCCCGCGCCGCGTATTCCCATTCCGCCTCCGTCGGCAGGCGATAGCCGTTCGCGCCGGTATTGTATGTGACATTGGTCCCGTTGATGGCATATGCGGCCGTCAAGCCCTCTTTCTGGCTCCGCCAGTTGCAATAGGCCACTGCGTCGTACCAGCGCACATTGATCACCGGCCGGTTACCCCGGCCCCAGTTCTGGTCACCAGGTTGGCCCTTGCCTGTCGCCTGGCAATAGGCATCGTATTCCGCGAATGTGACTTCATACTTGCCGATCATAAAGCTCCCGAGCGTCACCTTGTGGACCGGCTTTTCGTCTTCCTGCTGGTCCGACCCCATGTCGAAGGTGCCGCCATCCACGAAGATCATCGTATCCGGGACGGCCGGCGTAGGCGGCGTAGGCGGCGTAGGCGGCACAAGGCCCCCTTCCTTGGTGGTCACTCCCCCTATGCCGCGGTTGTCGTCCTGGGCAATCCGGCAGGCGCAGAGGCATACGAGCAGGATGGAGAAGATGGCCATGGTACGCATGGTTGAGCCTCCTTGAGAATACCAGCGCGGGAACAACGAGAACAACAATGATTGTACCCCGCGACAAGCGGTTTGCAAGGTTTTTCCGGCCATTTTTTCCCGGAGGGTGCACGCTGTCACATCCGTCTTGGACTGCTGTTTTTACCGCAACCCCGATCGCGATGGAGCGCGGTCTTCCAATTCAAGGCTCCTTCTCCGTCATTGCGAGGCCCCGCGAAGCAATCCCGGGGAGAGACTGCTTCGTCGCGGACTCCTCGCAGTGACAGATGACAAGTCATCGCGAGTCCCGCGAAGCAATCTCCCTCCGTCATTGCGAGGCCCCGCGAAGCAATCCCGGGGAGAGACTGCTTCGTCGCGGACTCCTCGCAGTGACAGATGACAAGTCATCGCGAGTCCGCCGACCCCGACGGCATTCTTGATCATCTTCCCTTTTCCCCGACGGTGAAAAGGCGTCCGCGACAGCCCTTGGGCATGCGCATGGGGTCGGGCTCGAAGTAGAATACGCGGCCCCGGAAGGCGTCGTAGAGGGGCATGTACTTTTTGCGGCGGGCGACGGTCTTGGATTTGGACAGGTCCGTCACCGCGGCGGTCGAACCACCCACACCCTCGTCATGGCCGGAAAGGTGGTTGGCGCCCCACAGATCGTCGACCACGCGCGGGTAACAGCCCAGGATGACGGCGCGGCGGAGATTCTCGTCGTCACTCACCGCGTTCGAGGTCCACAGGAAGATGATCGGCTTGGCCAGGCAGGAGTAGAAGTACTTTCCCTCCATCCGGTCGCCGTCGCCTTCGAGCATCATGCCGTCGACCCAGCGCATGGTGCGGATGGTCTGGGGCTTGTTGGCGAAGGTGGCCATGTTCTTGAGCATGGTCTCGATCGCGGTCTCGATGTCGTCATAGGAGAAGTTGATGCTGTAGGCCGGCCGGTTGTTGGCCACGGTGACGCCGTCATCGTGGGCGAAGTCGATCTCGAAATGCCGGAAGCAGTCGAGGAAGAACCTCGCCAGCCGCGGGTATTCCCTGATGATCCGCCGGGCGGTCTCGACCTGGAATTTGCCGAACGGCAGATTTCCTGATCCCGGCGGAAAATGCTTTGGCACTTTTTGGCGTCAGCCAGGCGCGTGAATCAACCATAGGCCGGTTTGGGTGGTTACCGTAGGGGCGGGTTTGAAACCCGCCCTTTATTGCCGTTTCGCGATT
>JBDREB010000246.1:0-5881 GCA_043820325.1 Planctomycetota bacterium
TCGGTGGCCCGCAGGGCCGATATCGGCCGGCGGATCGAGCGGGAGCTTAAGGTGTCATTACAGGAACGAGCGGGATCATGAGCGGAGGTCGCACATGTGGAGCGGAACGACCGGCGGCTGTATCTTTCCCGCAAACATCTTGGGAGAGATAAGGTGCAAAAGTACCACTGTCCCCAACTCTTGGCCCGACGCGATGGCGTCCGGGATGGATGAATAACCGATCCAGGGCGACCTGCCGATCATCGAATTCCGCCGCAAACCCGCCGAGTTGATCCGCAAGGCGCAGGCGGGCACATAAACCTGAAATGGCCGGCGCCCGAATAGGGGGTGGTAAAATCCCGCAAGGAATATAAAATTCTTCCGCCTTTTGTTTCTCATAGGGGAAAACGATCTTCCCCGGTGTGAGCCGATATAGTTGCCCCAAGGGTGTTTCATCAGCATGCGTGAACATACGGAATTTTTCATGCCGTATCATAGGGGGAGATACAGCCTATGCATAGTACAGCGATAAACCGATACAGGACCCTCCCGCAGGACGATCGGTATAACTGGTTGATATTGCTTTGTTTGTAGCTATTGACAGAGCGAGGTGGGATATAGTCCGCCACCTGGCGTGGATGATGGTCCATTAAAATCACATGCTGATCATCATGCCGAATAACCACCGGTCTTCGTCCGTTTTTCAGATGGAGCGTCATAACCTTATGTTTATCCTTCCGATACATAGTTTGCATTTCCGCGGTTCCCCTATGACAAAATACGCATTCGGACAATTTTTTACTGGAAAAATCACACGGGGTGGATACAATTTCCCTATGTAAAAGGGGCATTAGCCCCGTAAACGGCCTTTGAAACTTTTTTCAGGAGGAACGAGAATGGCCAAGCGCAAACCGAATGCCAAGTTCATGGCCCCCATGACCCCGAGCGCCGAGCTCGCCGAGATCGTCGGCTCCAAGCCGCTGCCCCGGACCGAGGTCACGAAGAAACTGTGGATCTACATCAAGAAGAACAAGCTCCAGGACGAAAAGAACCGCCGCAACATCAACGCGGATGAGAAGCTGAAGCCCATCTTCAAGAAGGCCCAGGTCACGATGTTTGACATGACCAAGCTCATCAGCAAACACCTGAGCTGAACCGCTTTCGCGCAAGCGATCGAACGGGGCCGGTTCGCCGGCCCCGTTTTTTTATTGGAACTTGGAGCTTGGCTTCACTCCGCTCCTGAACCGCTCCCCAGCTTGAGCTGGTCGGGGTGTTTAGTGAAATAGGATGGTGGTGATGTTGACCTGCCGGGAGTATTCGGCCAGTGCGTCCTCCGGTTCATCGGGAGCGGCCAGGTGGACCCGCAACTCTTTGGACGGGACCAGGATGCGCGGGTCCTGCAGGAGTTCATCGTAGGGTTCCGCCACCGCCACCTCCACGGCTTCGGGGGTGTTCTCCAGGACCACCACATTGCAGGGGAGCGAAACCTTCTGCCCGACGATCTCATCCAGGCCGATGCGCGGCACAAATCCCGCCAGCGACTTGACCGGCATGTTGAAATGTTTGGAAAGCGCCTTGAGATACCGCTCGGGCGTCACCTTGCCGATCTCGATCAGGATCCGGCCCAGCGGCTGTTTGTTCAGCTTCTGGATCTCCAGGGCGGTCTCAAGGTCATCGGCCGTGACCGCTTTCTCGCGGACCAGCATTTCACCCGGGCGGATCCGCTTGCCGCTCATCTGCATGATCTTGTGGAGCGCCTCCTGGGTGATCAGCCCCTGGTTGATCAGGACCACGCCCAGCAGTTCCCCGGTCGCCTTGCATGCGGCGAGCGCGTTGTCCAGTTGTTCCTGGGTGAGCATGCGATATCGCAACAGTTTGTCGCCAAGTTTTTCCTCTTTATTCACCAGGCTGTTTCCTCAATGGGGTGGAATAACAATACAATTATGCGATTATGACACAAAGAGCGCGCGGAGGGTACATAATTCCATAAAAATCAATTTTGACGGGCTCGCAAAAAATCCGTAATCCATGTGTGCCCGGTATTTTCCCCCGTAGCTGCGACCTTGAGCCTGTCGAAAGGCGGTCGCCCATCCGGAGGCGGGGTCCCTTCGACTCCGCTCAGGGTTCAGAACAACAAGCCCCGCAGCTACAATGACTTGCGTACACAGGCCAGGAAGCGCAGCATTGCCGACGGCACGCCTTTTCCAAGACCCATGGAACACGAAAAAACCTTTTTGCGAGTCCATCAATTTTGGCCGGATACACGCCCGGTTTAAATCCAGGAGCGGCAACGGTAACGAGGCCCGTATCGGCAAGGGTGACGGCAAAGTGTCCGGACGGATCAATCCTGCCATAGCCCTGGCCGTAACCCAAACGGGCATCGTAGCCGCAGCCATTACCGGGTTACCCGGTTTCAAGGGCAGATGATCGCGAATTCGGCGCGTGAGCCCCAGTGGGTGGAACCGTCCGTTCGCTGGTATTGGAATCGGTCGCCATCGTACTGGAGGATTTTGGCCGGGAACTTATCGCCCTCCTGGGTCACGAGCCAGCAGAATCCCTCGGGCAGGTCGGTGCGCTTGCGCTCCTTCGGCGGGGCGGCCGGCGGTTCGGTTTTGGCGGCCGGTGGGGCGGTTGGGGTGGCCGTTCCGGCACCCGGAAAGACCGGGCCCGGTCCTTTGACTTTTGAGACGGGATCCGCGCCCTCGTACGCGAGCACGAGCGTGGGCCGGAAGGGGTAATCCTCGAATTCACGCGCGCACACGCGCAGGTCATGGTCCTTGGCGAATGCGGCCGACGGACGGATGATGACGCCGTTGTTCGGGAGCTTGCCCGACTGCCACTCTTTGACCAGCCCGGTCAGGTCGATGGTGACCAGCCGCCGGCGTTCCTTGTCCTTGACAAATGGTTCCGTATGCAGGATCGCGGCCGGGCCGGCGATGATATCGGCCGCCGGGTCGGCACAGCCTTCGGCGCCCCAGGCCGGACCCTTGCCGCCCTCGGGGCCGTAGTAGCACGCGCCGCTCTCGATCCAGGCGCGGCGCACGGCGAACACTTCGAAATCGAGCGGGGCCGGGCCCCAGCTGTCGACCACCGTGAGCCGGAAGGCGGCGCCGACGACTTTTGTACCCGGACCCGTGCCGGAAAGGTCGAACTTGATGAGGAGCGGCACGCCGGCATGGTTGTGGGGCGGCCAGCCGAACTGGTTGAACTTTTCAGCGCCGAAATTGTTCTTGCGCGGATCCCAGTCGCGGTTGGATGGGAAGAGCGCGGCGTCGGCGGCATCGACGGCCGCCACGACCTCGCCGGGAAAGGCGGGCGCAAGTTCCGCCGGCGTCGCCGCGCGGCGGAGGCTGGCGAACTTCACCCCGCCGGAATTGTGGCGGCTGCGCAGGAGGGCATAGGCCGGGTCGTCGAGGGGTTTGCCGTAATCGGGATTGGTGATCGTAATGGGGAAAACGAATTCGGCCGGGCCGCCGAGCGAAGCCTGGCGGTACATGCGGACGAGGAATTCGGCGCGGCCCGCAGGTACGCGGCTGGGGACCAGCAACTGCTGGTCAAAGCCGCCCCCTCACGGACAGCCGGGATTCATGGGGATGTCTTCGAGCAACCCCCCGTCGGGCCGGAAGATCCGCAGAAAGGAGAGCGGGTATCCGCCCCCGCCCCAACGCAGGTTCTGGATCCCCTTGCCCATGCCCGGGAACTTGGATCCCACGAACCGGAGCTGGATATCGCGGCGTTCGCCGATGAGCGCAACGAGCACATCAAAGACCGAGCGTGGCGCCGGCCGGCCAGGTGCTCAACTCCTCGCCCGCGAAAAAGATTTTCCGTTCGCCACCGGCGGGTTGGTACGAAACGATCGGCACGGCCGGGCCGCCGAACCGGTAGACGGGCGCACTCTTCGGGTCATTCGTCCACAGGAGCTTCATCGACCAAGGCAGGTTGCCCACCTCATACCCGGTGTTGCCGCCGGTGACACGGCAGGTTGAATTGTACTCGATCTCATCGTGATTGTAGGCCGAGTCGAAGACGAAGCTGAATGTGCGCGGGCCGTCGGCCTCCTTGACATTCTTGAACTCGTAGTGCTCGAACGCTTTGCCCTGGGGCGGGTTCTGCCCCTTGGGCGCGGGGTTGGGATAGACGCACACTTCATCGGCCGCGGTGAGGTCGCGGTCGAAGTTGCGGTCCAGGTCGAGCGTGTCATACCCGGCGCCCGTGCCGCCCGATTCGTCCCAGGCCATGGTCATCACCGATGCGCGGCCTTCGCCCAGGACCCAGATGGCGTACTTGACCTTGGCCGACTTGAACGCGGGCGGTTTGCGCAGGTCGCGCGCCACCCAGGCAAAGTCTTCGGGGGTGAAGGATGTGATCCGCGGCAGGGGCTGATCATCGGCCGCCCAGGCGGCCACCGCGGCGATAAGAATGAGGACCGGCACCAGTTTGTTCATGCGGCGCTCCTAATGTAATGTTATCTTCATTATATCACACCCCGTATTGATGGCAAGCGGAAAATGGTTATATCTCCAGTGACAGCAATGGGATAAAGTGACATTATGTCCACTTGGCGCCTGTTTGTGGCCCAGGCCTTCTCTCGGATCAGAATTCGTTTCGGATTTCGAGTTTAGAGTTTAGGATTTCCGTCAACGGCGGCCTTGACCTTCGCCATGTACAGTTCATATATCCGCTTCGTGACCGGGCCCACGACACCAGCGCCCACGGGCTGGCCGTCGATCGAGCCGATGCCCTGGACCGCGAACGACGAGGCGGTGAAGAAGGCTTCGTCGGCAGCCATGAGTTCAGTGAGCGTGTAGGGCCGCTTCTCGCAGGCGATGCCGGCTTCACGGGCGTACGCGACGATGAGGCCGCTGGTGACGCTGGGCAGAATGTGGGGGCCGTTCTCGCGGGTCACCAGCCGGCCGCCCTTGACAAAGAAAAGGCCGGCCGAGGCCGCCTCGGTCACCAGGCCGTCCTTGTGCAGGATGGGCTCGAAAGCGCCCTGCCGCGCGGCCGTTTTCATAGCCATGCAGTTGGCCAGCAGGTTCAGCGACTTGATGTCGCATCGGCCCCAGCGCGTGTCGGGGAGCGTGATCGCGGTCACGCCCTTGCCCAGATCGGCCTTGGCGCGCGGCGGCATCTCGCGGACCGTGATGAGCATCGACGGCACCAGGTCGTCCCGCCACACATGAGTGCGCGGCTGGATACCGCGGGTGATCTGGAGATAGATGAGGGCGTCGGGGATCCGGCTCCGGAAGAAAGCCTCCTCGATCTGCCGTGCGATCGTGTCCACCGCGATGCCGGTGATCTCCACCTCGCGCAGGCTCCGCTCCAGCCGGGCCATGTGGGGCCCCATGGCCCACAGGATGCCGTTGTAACTGCGGATCACCTCGTAAATGCCGTCGCCGAATTGGTACCCCCGGTCATCGACGGGAACACGCGCGTCGGCGATCGAAGAATAGGTGCCGTTCAGCCAGGCCAGTTCGGGCATATTCATCCTTGATGACAGACCCGCCCCACTATACCGCACCCAGGGCCGAAGTCAAGCCCAAACCACCGCCAGGGGCTGATCGGAGGAAGGGATCCCTCTATTTGAACCATGACGCCCGGGGTGGATTCAGTCGTATAACCAATATTTTCCTTGCAAAACCTGACCGCCGCATATAATAACGCCCCTCACCGAAGTCGGGGCGTGGCCCAGTTTGGCTAGGGCGCTTGGTTCGGGACCAAGAGGTCGGAGGTTCAAATCCTCTCGCCCCGACCATCAAAAAAAGTTACTATTCAGGTGCTGATATCTGGTGGAATCCCTTTGGTCAAGGCACCTATGGCATCCATGACCTTACCGGTCTGCTTGACGGTTGTCGAGATGATTGAGCGAATAAGGCAGAAGTTATCTGCGCCATGCTTGGAG
>JBDREB010000247.1:0-2324 GCA_043820325.1 Planctomycetota bacterium
GCGCGCGCTTTACCCCGTAGCTGCGACCCTTGCGGTCGCCCATCCGGAGGCAGGGGCAAGCCCTGCAGCTACAAAGACTTGCGAGCACGGCGCATGGTAAGCATGGTTGCCACCGGCAGGATCTTCCCGGGACCCATGAAATATGAAGTAATCCTTTTTTGCGAGTCCGTCAATAGGTTGATCACAAGCAATTGTCATAATGACCTCCAAAACCATGGTCATGTCTCGTCAAATAACAGACACAGTAATTTTAAACCATTTATAACAATATGTGTTAAATGAGATATAATAAAGCATACTAATAGCATGGAAATTGAACTATATATAGTTGTTACTCATTGAAAACTTGATGAAGGAAGGCGATATGAACAAGCTGACGGTTCACAAACCAGAGGACAGGTTGATGCACGAGATGTGGCATGAGATCGATCATATGATGGGGCATCCGAACCAGGACCGGGATGAATTCGATTTCCATCCGCCGGTCGATATCCGGAGTTCGGCAGGTGGATTGGAGGTCACCTTCGACATTCCCGGCGTGCGCAAGGAGGACCTCCTGATCGAGGTCGAAGATGGGCACCTGGTCGTGAAGGGCGAAAAGTCCGCCCCGGCTTTGGACAAGGAAGGCCGATATGTCTCCACGGAGCGCCAATTCGGCCGGTTCCACCGCGTCGTCCACCTGCCCGAAGACATGAAACCGGACAAGGTCGCGGCCGACTTCCACGACGGGGCGCTCACGGTGATCATCCCGCGTGTGGCGGCGGTCCGGCCGGAGGTGAAAAAGATCGAGGTGACATGAGACGATAAACCGCAAAGGCCGGCAACACCAACGCCTCTTCTTCCTTTCACCACCACACAGCCGGCCTTTCCGGTCTTAAACGCCGGCGGGTCCAACCACCCGCCGGCGCGCTTTATTGGACGATGCCGTCGCAACCGGTGACATGCCTGCCGGGGAGGGCGCCGCGCGTTCCCGACCGCGGCCCGCTTTGACAGGCGCGATCGATGAACTGCCCCGGATGCGCTCAACCGGTCTCCGATGGCGCATGATCACCACTTCAACCGTTCGGGCCTGACCCCCGCCTGCCCACCACCCGAAATTCCTTGCCAATACCGCCCGGTCCCGATATAATGACTGTCGAATTAATACAAAGTTCACACGCTTACCCCATGGGCAATGAGGCAACATGAATAAACGCCTGGTCCACCTGCCCACCCTCGGGATCATACGGTCTTTTTTCGGCCGGCTGAATGCCGCCTGCGCGCACGGGGCGGTGCTGGCCGATTTCGACAGGAGCGGAAAGCGACAGGAATTCCCGGTGGACGATCTCTTTGAATGCCACCAGAAGCTAATGGGCGGGACTTGGTGGTTCGTTCATCCGCGGGCGGAGGGCGCCGACGGCATCGTCCCGCCGGGCCGCAAACGGATGATCCCCATATACCCGGCCATGCTCGATCAGTTTCATGGATCGCTAGGTGCGCACTACCGGTGGTATATCTGCCCTTGGGGCGGGTATGACATCAACGCCTTGCTATTCGGCGGCGATGTTGATTTCATGGCCGGACTGACTAGCATCATTGCCGAAGTAAACGCCGAACACAAGCCGACTGCGCAGATATTCACCCAAAGTTTGGACCGGTCCGGGAGTTGTTTTCTTATGAACCGGCGGCATGCGGTCCCGTTCCTGTGGGAAACTTTCAAGCTCGAAGGCCGGGGTGCGCTGGTATTGTCTTCACGCAAAGCCGATGAAGATCCCTCCGGAGGGGCCCGGCTTAACGATGCCATGATCGAACAGATCACCATCAATCCCCAAACCACATATTGTTTGTACAAGGCCGATGATCTGCCGCTCATGGGATCGGCCTGCCGCCAGGTGATGGGCCATGACTACCATATGTTCCCCCCGGATGCGGCGCCCGCGGCCATAACGGCCTATATCGGCCGGTTCCTGGCGTTGAGAAATGATCCGGCGCCCGAAGGGGTATACCAGGTCCGCTTCTATCCCCAGATCCTGACGCAGGCCGACCAGCAGTTCGAATGGGTGGCATGGAGCGGCCTGATCTACGAAACCGAGGAAATGCTCCTCTTTAGCGAACGCCACAGAACGGATATCGTCGCCAGGCTGGACGCATCGCAACCGCCGGTGTTCATTGACGGGATGTGACAAATGGCGGTAGTGGCCGAAATAAGTGCCCGTAAATGAATAAAGTATCCATTTCGACATAGAGATTCCGTCCGCAGCCAAGGCGCGAGGAGGAGCCGTATCAATGGAAAGATCCGGCGTCGACGAGCAACGCCGGATGCGGACGGAAGATCATGTCCCTTC
>JBDREB010000248.1:0-6617 GCA_043820325.1 Planctomycetota bacterium
GCGACCCTTGCGGTCGCCCATCCGGAGGCGGGGACAAGCCCCGCAGCTACAAGAACTTGCGTGCACCGTGCGGGATACGACCGGTACGACCTTCCCGGGACGCATGGGACATGCAATACTGCTTTTTGCGAGTTCATCAACATTGAACATTGTGCATTGTGCGGTTTCCCATGTCCCCTGTAAAATCCCTTGACTCCCGCTTCCGCCGCGGTATAGTGTGCGCTGCACCTTTGCGTAAGGACCATGCGTGCTTTTGATCCATCCGACCATGGCCCCGCTCCTGCGGGTGAAGCACCGGAGTTTTGTCAACCGGGTGGCGGCGTTCTACCGCCAGAGCCCGTTCCAGTTCTTCCTGCTCCTGACCATGGGTGTGTTCCTGGCCCTGGTGATGTTCGGTTTCTTCTACGGCGGGTTCCGGTTCATCCGGCGGTTCGAGGATCTTGAGGATGTGATGGTCCGGTATATCTTTGCGCTCTTTTTCTTCGCCATCTTCCTGATGCTCCTTTTTTCAGGCACCATCATCACCTATTCCACGCTTTATTACGGCACGGAGACCACCTACCTCCTCACCCACCCGGTCCCTTACCATGTGCTTTTCTTCGTCAGTTTCATCGATTCGGTGCTTTTCAGTTCCTGGGCGTTCATGTTCCTGGCCGTGCCTGTGCTTGCGGCCTACGGTCTGGCGTTCCATGTCCCTGTTCTGTTCTATCCGCTCACCATCTTGGCCCTGCTCCCGTTTTTGGCGATCCCGGCCGCCATGGCGGGGTTGGTGACCCTGCTGGTGGGCCTCCTGCCCCGGCGCCGGGTGAAGCTGGTGTTCACGGTCCTCGGCATCCTGCTGGTGGCGCCGGTGGTCTGGGCCGCTCTGCGCCTGTTCCTGGCCGAACGCGCGCTGGGGGTCATGCAGGCGCTCTGGGTGGAGGAGGTGTTCCGTTCCCTGGACTTCGCCCGCAGCGCGTTCCTGCCCAGTTTGTGGGCGGCGGAGATCGTCACTTCCTTCAAGGTGCATATGTGGGGGAACATCGCCCTGCATTTCATGATGCTCCTGGCCAATGCCCTGCTCTTGACCCTGGTGGTGCATTGGGTCGCGGGGGGGCTTTTGATCCGCGGCTGGAATGTGGTGCGGAACTTCGGCTCCACCCGCCGGTTCCGCGGCCCGGGCATCGCCGGGTACCTGGTGCGCCTGATCCCGTTTATGGGCCGGCCGGTCCGCCTGATCCTGCTCAAGGACATCCGTTCGTTCCTGCGCGATCCCGGCCAGTGGCTGCAGTTCATGATCTTCTTCGGACTGATCGGCCTCTATTTCATCAACCTGCGCAGTTTCGGGTATGACGACGCGGGGCTGCGGTGGAAAAACATCATTTCCTTCCTCAACCTGAGCGCCGTCAGCATGACCCTGGCCACCCTGAACGGGCGGTTCGTCTTCCCCCAGGTGAGCCTGGAGGGCCGCAAGTTCTGGATCATCGGTATGATGCCCGTGACCCGCACGGAGATCATCCGCGGAAAATTCTATTTCGCCTTCCTGTCGGGCGGGTTTATCAGCGTTCTGCTCATCCTGCTCTCCGACGGCATGCTCAAAGTCTCGGCCAACATCATGCTGGTGCACCTCTATACCGTCAGCCTGGTGGCCTTCGGCCTGGCAGGTATCGCCGTGGGCGCGGGCGCGCTATGGCCCAATTTCAAGGAGACCTCGCCCTCCAAGATCGTCTCGGGCATCGGCGGCACGCTGAACCTGATCATTTCGATCTTTTTTGTGATCCTGATGATCTTTGTCGTGACGATCCCGCTCCACTATTATTACGCCGCAGACAACGGCCATCTGGCGACCGTGCCCCTGACGGTGATCCTGGCCATCGCCACGGTGTTCGCCATCGGTTCGGGTACGCTCTTCCTCTGGCTGGGCGCGCAGCGGTTCCGAAGGATGGAGGTTTTTTGAATACCGGATGGCACGCGCCGTCCGCCCCTAACGCCGAATTTGATTGTAATCCGTCGTTTTGTGCGTATAATACTGGAGTTGTGACCGTTCCGGGCCGTTCCCCTTGCCGGAGATCATCGCATGTCTCGCATCCTTCTGCTGTGCCTCCTGCTGGGGATCGCGCTTTCGGCCGGCGGTGCCGACCTCGCCCTTGAACCGCTTCTGGCCGCGGGGAACATCAAGCTGACCCGCACGGAATATCCCTCCCGGTACAAGCTCACCCGGGGTTCGACGACCGGCTATTTCGCCGTCGGCGTGGGCCAGCTGGTCATCAAGAACACCGGCTATCCCCTGGATGAACCGCCGGTCTTCCGCAACGGGCGGCTGATGGTCTCGCCCGGTTTCGCGGCCCTGGTCAAGTCGAAGTTCGGGAAGGTGGCCGAAGAGTTCTGGCAGACCGTGGTGATCGACCCCGGCCATGGCGGCAAGGATCCCGGCGCCATCAGCCCGGTCAACGGCCTCCAGGAAAAGGATGTGGTCCTTGACATCGCCCGCACCCTGGGCAAGCTCCTGGAGACCGCGGGGGTCAAGGTGTTCCTGACCCGGGATTCCGACACCTTCATCCCGCTGGAGGCGCGTCCGGCCACGGCCAATCAGCACGCCGCCCAGCTCTTTGTAAGCATCCATGCCAATGCCTGTGAATCGGAGGATGTGTCGGGTGTGGAGGTCTTCTACGGCGCCGACTGGCCCGAAGAAAGCATCGATTCGACCAGCCGCGCCTATTATCTGGCCGGCGCGACCGACTTGAACTGTTTCCAGACCGGGGCCGGCAGTCGCGCATTTTCGCCGGCCGAGGAGACCTTCTTTTTCAAACTCATGGTCGACGAATCCGACCGGGCGGGCAAGGCGGCGGCGCAGATCGTTGTCGACACCCTGGCCCGTGGTCTCGAGCTGGACAACCACGGCATCAAGACCAAGAACCTGCGGGTGATCCGGTGCAACGCCTGTCCGGCCATACTGGTGGAGACCGGGTTCCTTACCAATCCGGCCGAGGCGCGCAACCTGGCGACGGAGGAATACCGCGCCAAGGCGGCCAAGCTCATGGCCGAGGGCATCAAGGCCTTTTTGCGGGAGCATGCCAGGGCGCGGTGACAGGCCGGGGGAGTCGCATGTCGGCACAAGAGTCGCAAGTCTTGCAGATCAGGAGTCACAAGTCGGATGTCACAGATCGGCAAGAGGTGGAGTCACATGTCGTGAAACCGGGAGTTTCAAGTCTTATGTCTTGTGGATGTAAGACCTGTGACCTGCGACGCTTTATCCCCCCGACTTGAGACTCCATGGCTAAGACCGCGTTCGACATCATCCTGATCGCCGGCGATGCGTTCGCCGATCACCCCCTGAACGGCGCCGGGCTCCTCAAGCGGTTCATGGAGGCCCACGGCTTTTCCATGGGCGTGATCGCCAAGCCCGACTGGAAAGGGGATGCCGATTTTCAGAAACTCGGCCGGCCGCGGCTCTGTTTCGGGATCACCAGCGGCCCCGTCGACAGCATGCTCCGCAATTACACCCACCTCAAGCGGGACCGGCGCGAAGATCCCAACGCACCGCAGGATTCGGGGATGCCCGACCGGGCGGTGACCGTTTATGCCAACAAGGTCCGGCAGCTCTTTCCGGGAAGCCGGATGGTTTTGGGCGGGGTCGAGGCTTCCCTGCGCCGGTTCAGCCACTACGACTTCTGGTCCAACCGCGTGCGCGGGCCGATCCTGGCCGACACGCGCGCCGACATCCTGGTCTACGGGCCGGGCGAATACCCGCTCCTCGAGATCGCCCGCCGCCTGCGCGCCGACCCGGCCGCCGACCTGGCGGGCATTCCTTCCACCTGCGTCATGGCGAAGATCGTGCCGGAGGGGTTCACGCTCCTCCCGTCCCATGCGGAGGCCGCGGCCGACCCGGCCGCCTTCTGCCGCCTGCAGGCGGGCTTTACCAACGCGGCCTGTCTGGCCCAGCAGTTCCAGGACCGGTTCATGCTCCAGTTCAAGGGCCGCGATACAACCCCCGCCGAAATGGACGCGGTCTACGATCTGCCGTTCACGCGGGAGATCCCGCCCGAAGCGGCCGACCTGGCCATGGCCCGGTTCAGCGTGGTCCTTCACCGCGGGTGTCTGGGCGGCTGCCATTTCTGCTCGCTGGCGCTTTTGGAGGGCGGGCGGATCGTGTCGCGGTCCGAGGATTCGATCGTCAATGAGATCACGCGCATGACCCGTCACCCGGAATGGAAGGGGTTCGTCGACGACCTCGGCGGCCCTTCGGCCAACATGTACGGTATGGACTGCGCCTGCGGCCGGACCGATGATCCCCGCCGCGACTGCCTGACCTGCCCCAACCTCGACCGGACCAATGGTCGCCTGATCGCGCTCATGGAACGGGTGCGCACCATTCCCGGTGTTAAAAAGGCCTTCATACGCAGCGGCATCCGGTTCGACCTGGCCTCCGACGCCTACCTGGCCGCGCTTTCCGCGCACCATGTCTCGGGCACGCTCAAGATCGCGCCCGAGCATTTCAGCCGCCGCGTCCTGGCCTGCATGCACAAGGACTGCGGCGACTTCGATGCGTTCCGCGCCCGGTTCGCGGCGCTGAATTCCGCCACGGGTCAGGAACTCAAGTACTACCTCATGGTGGCCCACCCGGGCGAAGAGGAAAGCGACCTCCAGCTCCTCCGCCGCAAGGTCACCTCCCTGCATAATACGGAGAGCGTCCAGGTCTTCATCCCGCTCCCCATGACCGTGTCGGCCTGCATGTTCCACACCGGTCGCGACCCGTTCACCCTGCAACCCGTATCCGTGGTCCGCACCTTCCATGAAAAGAAACGCCGCCTGCACCTTATTACGGAAGAGACGCGGAAGGGGTATCGGAGGCGTTAAGTGCCGATTGCAGATTGCGGATTTCCGATTGCCATGACCGGTAGGGGCGGTTCACGAACCGCCCGTCCGGGCTCCATGGGGACGAGGTGCCGCCCTTGGGGGTATGCCGGTTTTGAACCCCTGGTTTTCTCCTGTCACCGGTAGACATCGCAACCGTCTTCCTGGAAATCCTTTCTCCTTGACAAAGTGTAATGACCGTCTATAATCAGCGTCAAGGGCATATTATGAAAACAATGCATGGAACAAATCGCCATCGCCGGATCGATTCCCGGGGCCTGGCCCTGCACCGGTTTGTCGCGCACGCGGTCACCGGCGATCCGCAGGCGATACGGACGGCACGAATGAATATCCGGCGCTGGTCCGCATCCTACATCAAAGCGGGGGCACCCGTTCCCGCCGCTTTCCGGGAGTGGGACGCGATCCTTGCCTGGCAGACACCGGCGGCCATCGCCCGACTGCTTGTGGCCCGCAGTGAACGGGCGGTGCGGTTGAGGCAGTCGAGTCCTTTCGCCGGGTTGGTGCCGTCGATGGTCAGGAGCCGGATCCTTGAATCGTTCGCAGATTGAACACATCCTGCGCGCGGCGTCTCAGCAAAACGGTTATCCGAACGGTCCTCAACCGGTTTGACCGGGATACCGCGGTCTGAATTGAAGCGGAGAGCATGACGGAACAACCGACCCCGCGGCCGGGATTTTTCGGCCGGATCGGACAATGCGTGCACCAGGCCATGCGGCCGTCGCTCAGGGCGGCGGTGCTGATATTGGGCATCACCATTCCCATCTCGCTGGCCGTGAAGCTCATGCAGGAGGCCGGCATCCTGCCCCACATCGCCGCGCTTTTCGCCCCCGCCTTCAAGCTCCTGGGACTGCCGGGGGAATCGGCGCTGGTGTTCATATCCGCGGCCATGCTCAACATATACACGGCCATCGCGGTGATCAAGACCCTGGAACTCAACCTGCGCGCCATCACCATTCTGGCGCTGATGTGCCTCATCTCCCACAACCTGTTCGTGGAAACGGCGGTGCAGAAGCGGACCGGGTCCGGCCTGTGGCGTATGCTGATCGTCCGTCTCACCTCCAGTTTCGCGGCCGGCTGTGTGCTGAACCTGCTTCTGCCGGCCGACATGGGCGCACAGGCCTTTGCCGCGGTCGCCCAGGCGCGGGAGACCTTCTGGACGGCCATGGCCAGCTGGGGCCGGGACATGGGCTGCCTCACGGTCAAGATCCTGGTGCTCATCGTCCTCCTGATGATCCTGCAGCGCATCCTGGCCGAGTTCGGCGTCACCCGGTTCCTGGCGTGGCTCCTCAAGTACCCCCTGATCGTCCTCGGCCTGCCGCCCGACACGGTCTTTTTATGGATCGTGGCCAACACGCTCGGGCTGGCCTACGGCGCGGGTGTGCTCATCGACGAGGTGGAGAGCGGCAAGCTCTCGCGCGAACACGCCGACGCCCTGAACCACCACATCGGCGTATGCCATTCCCTGCTCGAGGACTCTTTCCTTTTCGCGGCGATCGGTGTGCCCGTGATCTGGATCACCGTGCCCCGTGTGATCCTCGCCGCGGTGGTGGTCTGGCTGCGGCGGCTGGCGATGGCGGGCAGGGTTTCCATTCCAGCCTCAGAAGATTCATTGTAAATCTGGCCTAAGTGCCCGTAAATGAATAAAGTATCCATTTCGACATAGAGATTCCGTCCGCAGCCAAGGCGCGAGGAGGAGCCGTATCAATGGAAAGATCCGGCGTCGACGAGCAACGCCGGATGCGGACGGAAGATCATGTCCCTTC
>JBDREB010000249.1:0-4728 GCA_043820325.1 Planctomycetota bacterium
GATCCCCTCCGTTGTATCCGGCGTGTATGCTCCCGGTCCAGACATGGCATTGGCCTCCGCTTGATGACGCAATGCCCCCTATTATCGCCGGATCGAATGGAAAGTCAAGCATAATACTCTGTATTGTTGCTACAGTCTCAATTTTATCCATAATTACCCAAGGTCAAGCGACTTTCCAACGAATATTAACATTCCCCATTTTAAGCACCCGGAATTATCAAATCGATTTCACCCCAAACACGGGCGAGGGAGGTCTGGATTTTTTTCTCGAAACGGGTGATCAGCTCGCGGTTGGCGGCAACCAGTGCTTGCTCGGCTTCGATCTCGGCAACGATGGTTCGCTGGGTGGCAAGATCAGGAAATGGGATGCTTCTTTCAAGAACGATTGATTGGGAAATGGATGGTTGACCGCCAACCTTTGCATATTGATTCAAATTGAGACTCCGCAAAGACTGTTCTAAGAACTTCAGATCAATTGGCTTGAGAACCTCTTTCACATAAAGACCGTTATCAGTTATCCATGCCTTCGGTTCCGTGAGGTGGACTGCCCCGCAATAGGCTCCCACTCGCCCGATTACGATGGTTGGCGACTCGAACAGATATTTATTATGCGTGCCGTTTATGCCATTGCCCCCATAAACAGGATAAGGGCCATCTTCCTTCATCGATGCGGAGAGAAATTCACCGCTCGAAAGCTTTATCAACTCACCTAACTCCACCATCGGCCAATCGGGGTGGATGGGAATGTGGGGGCGGTAGTTGTCGAGGACGGCGCGAGCGCCGTTGATGACTTTCTGGTAGCCCTCGATCTCCGCCACGATCTCCTTCTGCACCTCCAGCGGCGGGAGGGGGATTGCAAGTTCTGACAGAAAACTGCGAGTGACGCCGCGAACACCGATACTCTCCGCATTACGCTCAACAACCGCCGCAATGTGAGGCGCGACGACTCGTATGAATTTCGGGGCAAGACATTCGGTATCCTTGGAGACGAGCGCAGTGAGGTCTTGGTTTACTGCATAGTCATCATCTGCGAATGCGAACTTCCCAACTGAGACGCGCGTGATGATGATGGTCGAATTCTTGGGGGCGACTTTCGTGGACGACTCTTCGACGGCTTTCTTTGAGATAAGCTCGTAGCCGGTGATTTGCCCGCGTTCGTCAATGTGCTTTGAAGAAATCCACCTCACCGAACCATTCTGCCAGTAGGACTCATTTTGCTTTGACGGTGTAGCGCCACCAATCAGTTCGCAAAGTTCACCGATCGGAACGAGTGGATAGTAAGAGGCGCTGATGCTTCTCTCCCGATACCGCTCGGCGCTCAGGTTGTAGTCTCCATTCGCCGCTATCTTTCCTTTCGGCACGATCAGGCCAAGTGTTGGCTGGAAGCCCTCACCCTGCCCGCTCCCGTCGGGCGAGGGGAGAACGGATTCCCCCGCCCTCAATCGGCGCAGATACTCGCCGATCTCGGTGAGAACCTGCGGCAAGTCATTCTTATCAATCTCCCGCCGCTGGGCGCCGAGGCCGTAGCCGTCGTTCTCAACTTTGAAGAAGGCGATGGTGTTGGCCCTCTTGGCCAATGACTTGTCGAGGATCAGGACCGAGGTCTTGACGCCGGAATAGGGGTTGAACACGCCCGCCGGCAGGGAGACGACGGCGACGAGGTATTCCTCCACCAGCATCTTGCGCAGTTGTTTGTAGGCGGTCCCGGACTGGAATATGATACCCTCGGGTACGATGATGCTGGCGCGACCATTGGGCCGCAGGTGTTCGGCCATGTAGTCCACAAACAGCACTTCGGAGCGCTTGCATTGCACTGAGAACCGGTTATGCGGCTTTATACCCCCCTTCGGTGACATGAAGGGCGGGTTGGCAAGGATGACATCGGCGTATTCGTTCCATTTGTCCATGCTGGTGAGGGTGTCGTACTCGGCAATATGCGGGTCGGCGAACCCGTGCAGGTACAGGTTCACCAGGGACAGGCGCACCATGTCGGGGGAAATGTCGTAGCCCATGAAGTTCTTGGCAAGGCGGCCGCGCTCGTCGGGGGTGAGGGGTTTGATGGATGGATCAGACAGATTGGACGGATGAGCCGGATCATGGGCGCGGAGGATGTGCTTGTACGACGAGATCAAAAAACCGGCGGTGCCGCAGGCGGGGTCAAGCACGGTCTCGGTCTTTTTGGGGTCAATGACCTCAACCATGAAATCAATGATATGGCGCGGGGTGCGGAACTGCCCGGCGTCGCCCTGGGAGCCGAGTACGGAGAGCAGGTACTCAAAGGCATCGCCAAGTTTTTCGCTGTGGTCGTAGTTGAATTCGTCGATGATCTTGAGGAAGGCGCGCAGGGTCTCCGGGTCGCGGTAAGGCAGATAGGCGTTCTTGAAGATGTCGCGGAACAGTAGCGGAATGCCGGGGTTTTCGGGCATCTTGATGATGGCTTCGGCGTACAGGTTCAGGGTTTCATGCCCGCCCAGGCCCGAGCGCATGAGCTTGGCCCAGCCGTAGCGCGCGAATTCCTTGGCAAAGAATTTGCGTTTGCCGCCCATTTCCTCGGCTTCGGCGTCCATGTCATCCATGAATTTGTAGATCAGGGCAATGGTGATCTGCTCGACCTGGCTCTTTGGGTCAGGCACCTTGCCCACCAGAATGTCGCGGGCGGTGTCGATGCGGCGTTTGGTATCGGTGTCAAGCATGGCTCATATCTCCACAGTGCCTTTACATTCAGGGTAGCCGGTACAGCCCCAGAACTGTTTGCCGGCCTTCCGGCCCTTTTGCGCGGTACGCAAAACCAGGGGTTTGCCGCACTTCGGGCAAGGGGGAATGGCATCGGACGGATTGGACTTATCGGACGGATTAACCCGAACTTCCCGGCGCTTGGCCAGCCGGGCGGCGGCGAGTTGTTCGCTGTAGCCCCCTTCGGCGATGAACGCAGCCTCCAGCGCCTCTATCTGCCGGTCAAGGAGGTAGTTGGCCTGGTTGATGAGGCATATCAGGGCGTTCGCGCGAATGGCCGGGTCAGCATGGTCAAGCCAGCGGGCGTAAGCCGCGTAATGCTGTTCATCCGTCGCATCGGACGGATTGGACGGATGATTCTGGCCGATCCGGCGGACTTCCATGGCTTCAGGGGAATCCGGCGCCCACCGGGGCAGGCGGCGGTGCCGCAGAAAGTCCTCAAAATCAAGCAGGAGTTCCTCAAGGCTGGAGCGGGCCACATTGACCAGCCGGAGCTCGGTCTGTGACGATGTGGCCGAGGCCCGACTGCCTTCGGCAATGTTCTGCCGGCCGCTCCGCGCGGCCTGCACCATCTGGTCGCTCATGCGCGAACGCGGTTCCAGGCAGCGTTCGCAGAACCAGTAGGTGGCGTCGTAAATGACCGTGGTGAGCTGGAAACTGCGCAGGTCGCGGAAGCCGCCGCTCGGCCTGATCTTGCCCATTATTGTTTCACATTATGCCGCGAACTGGTTTAGGGAAACATAGTCTTTGACATATTCGGGTATCAGGGTGCGGTATTTCTTGGGCACTGCCTTGAAATCGCTCGTTGAGAAAACGGGATTGGTGGCCAGATCGGTGAAGTCCTTGCGGTCGATGATCCCGCGCACCCCGCCATCGGTGATGTAGGCCTTGAAGTAATTCTTGATCGCGGGTATGGCGGCGGCCTCAACGGGCTTGAAATCGGCGACGAATTTGGCGAATTCCTCTTCCAGCAGTTCATCCTTGGACTTGAACCGGGGGATGAGGCCGAATATCTTCTCCAATATTTCGCGCAAGGTCAGGCGCCGGTCGACGGCGGCGGCCTTGCGCAGTTTTTCGAGGTTGTAATATTCCTCGGGCTTTTCAAACACTTCGCGGTTCACATAATCAATGACGCGGTCCCATTGACCGGCCTCAACGGCCGTGGCAATGGTGGCGTTTTCCCGCACCGCAGCTTCGAATTTCTCGAAGAACATGCGGTCGATCTTCATGCCTTCAGAGCCGACGGCCTTTTCTTTGATCGAAGATATGATATCATCCCCCGGGTACTCGTAGGTGCCATCAAAGACCACCGGGCCGACGCCTTCATCCCCGCCCGTGGCGCGCCGGGGGAGCTTCAAGACCTCGTCGTAATTAAAACCTTCCTCGAAATACTCGCAGTTCGCGAAAAAGTCGAACAGTTTATAGGCGGTCTTCCGGGGTTGCCCCACGCTCCCCTTCAGGCTTTCATCGAACAGTTGGTCCAGGAAGTCGTGTTTGCGGGTGCCGCGCCCCTTGATCTGGATGAAGTCCGTGGGCGAAAATATCGGGCGGAACATACCGAGATTGAGGATGTCGGTGCAATCGTAGCCGGTGGTCATCATGCCGACGGTCACACACACCCGCGCCTTGCTGGTTTTGTAGGCGGGTATGAAGTTGGCCGAACCAAGCAGGTTGTTGTTGCTGAAATTGATGGTGAATTGCTGGGCGTCCGGGATCTGGGATGTGACCTGCACGGCAAAATCGGACTGGTATTTGCCGGGGAACATGCGGTCGGCCATCTGGTTGAGTATCTGGGCCAGTTTGGCGGCGTGGTTCTGGCTGACGGCGAATATGATGGACTTGCCGATCTCACCGCTTAGTGCCCGTAAATGAATAAAGTATCCATTTCGACATAGAGATTCCGTCCGCAGCCAAGGCGCGAGGAGGAGCCGTATCAATGGAAAGATCCGGCGTCGACGAGCAACGCCGGATGCGGACGGAAGATCATGTCCCTTC
>JBDREB010000250.1:0-5828 GCA_043820325.1 Planctomycetota bacterium
GAATGCTTGGCTGTCAAGAGAAATATTGAAATTATGTTAAATATATTAAATATTTTAGTGGCTACAAAAAAAGCTCAAAAACAGCATCAACTCCTTATCTAATAATGAGTTATGAGAAATAGCGTCTGGAACATCCGTTGTAGTGCGATAAAAAACCGGCACTGCCGCTTACGCCCGCGCAGAAGAAGACGATCGAGCAGCCCGTAACCCCCGGCACGGCGATGAGGGCGGCCAGACCGATGATCTGCGCCACTGTGCCGATGATGATCCCCAGCCGGTGGCCGAACCGGTCGCCGAGGTGGCCCAGCGTGAAGTGGGCGAGCATGGTGCCGATGGCGCCGACCGCACCGAGGGTGACGATGGTCGATTCGCGCAGGCCGCCCGCCGCGGCGGACGCGTAATGGATCACGATGAAGGGGCCGACCGTGAACCCGGCCGTGCCCAGGATACGGCCGAGGAGGTAGTTGCGGAAGTTCGGTTCGGCCAGGCTGGCCTTGAAGTGTGTCAGGAGTTCGGGGAAGGGGAGGGGCGGCACATCATGGGTGTCGCCGGCCGACGGGTCGCGGATAAACCAGAAGGCCAGGATCGAGCAGACGGCCGCGCCGCCGGCCATGAGGTACAGCCACAGGAACACAGGCTGTTCGGGCCAGAGCTTGAGCAGGGTGCCGGCGATGACGCCGCCGCAGGTATTGAGCAGGGCCGACGAGGCGAATCCCATCCCAAGCGCCTTGCCGCGCCCCTGGACCGGGAAGACATGCGAGAGCCATTCCATCCACGAGCCGATCGCCAGGCCGCCCGCCAGCGCACCCGCGGTGAAGAGGGCCAGGAGGAGCCACCGCACGGCCACCGGGTCGAGCCGGGGTCCGAACCAGCTCAAGATGCCGATCGCGAACATGGGCGGGATTACCACGGCCCAGTGGAAGATGAGCAGGCGTTCCTTGCGCCGCCGGGGCGAGGAGAAGAAGTAGTTGCCCGCGACCTGGGGCAGGAGGAACATGGCGGTCTCGATGGCCGCCAGCGCGCCGATCATGGTGGCCGAGGCGCCGTAATGGCGGAAGAGGACCACGAAGACGGTCTGGGTGGCGACGAGGCCGACCACGAGACCCCACAGGCTTTCGCCGATGCCGTTGCAGATGATGTTGCGCTTCAGTTCGGTCGGGTCGTTCATGGTGCTGGTCTTTAAAGAAAAGTGCTGTATTGACCTCACCCCCACCCCTCCCGCCATGGGGAGAGGGGGTGGATCGGCCTCCCCCGCGGGAGACATGGATCGGGCCCCCGCAGTCTTAACCCTCGCCCCCCGCGGGAGAGGGCCGGGTGAGGGGGACAAAGGGCTTCATGGTATTCCGAAGCCGTCGGTTGTCAACCGGATTCCGGAGCGGCCGCGGTGATCAATAATCGTAGGTGGAGGTGCCGATCTTCATTCCCGTGAGGGCGCTGGCGCCGGAGGGGGCGATCTTGACCGCCACGCGGACATTCTCGCGGTTCTTGCGGATCAGGTCGTCGAGCGTGCCGCGCATGGTCTCGGGGATGTAGTAGGTCTCGATGCCGAACTCGATCCGCCAGCCATTGTTGCGGCCTTTGATGACCGCCTGTCCGGGCGCCAGGTCGGCGGGCAGGTCACGGCTCACGCGCACGGCCTTCCAGGAGCCGAGTTCGTCGGTGAGGTCGGGTTCCAAGACCACGAAGATGTCGCCGCGGGTGTTGTCATACTGCTTCCAACCGGGCACGCCCTCGGGGTTGGAAATGACATAGCTCAACACTACGAAATACCCGCTCATGATGTTGTAGGGGTCGATGGGCGCGGTCTTGAGCAGGACGGGTGTGCCGGTCAGGCGGGTGTGGATCTTTTCAGCCGGAATGCCGGCCAGGATCAGGGCCTGGAAGGCGACGGCCGCGCAGAAAAGGAGGGTGGCTCGTTTCATTGGATGCCTCCTTGCACCGGGGGTGTTGGTCGGCCGGCCTTGAGGTGTTTTTCAAACGCCACGCCGCCGACGAGAACGCCGATGCCGGTCACGATGAGGACCAGCGCCTTGAGCATGAGGTCGGTGTCCCACTCAAAGAAACGACTGACGATCACGAGGGCCAGAAGGAGCAGGCCGCTCCAGAATGGCCGGCGGTCGAGGGTCACAAAGGCGGCCCGGATGAACCCGGCGGCGAGGATCAGGCAGGTGACATTGGCCAGCGTCATAGCCAGGCCGTCCAGTTGGACCAGGACCGTGGCCAGGAAGAGTACCAGTCCCGCGGCGAAAGTGAGGTCGACCTGGCTGAAGACGGTCTTCAGCAGATGGCCGGTGGTGGCCGGCCCGCCGGCCGTGGCGCCGCGTACCTGGCGGCCGATCGCCGCCACCCAGAGCCCGATGGAGACGGCCGCGGCGATGCCGAGTGATCTGGTCCAGGCCCAGCCGTACCGGTCGGCGTGCCAGGAATGGAACCGCAGGTCGCGGGCCATGTCACCGAATGAGCACAGGTAGGCCGCCAGACAGAGCGTCAGGGCACCGAGGAACTTGAGCGCGCCCTCCAGCCCGGGCATGCGGGTGAGGCTCTTATGCAGGAGGCCCCAGGCGTAGAGCAGTGAGGCGGCGGTGACCGATGCCAGGGCGAACCCCATGAACTCTCCGCCGGTGCCGCCGGTGACGAGGAGGGCGATGCCGATCACCAGGGCGGTCAGGAAGGCGGTCCAGGCCGAATTCCACAGATAGGCGTAGGGCAACAGGAGGGCGCCTGCGGCCAGGGTATACCAGGCGAAGCGGTCGGGATTGTCCATCGACCACCCCGCGAAGTAAATGAACGAGGTCACGATGGCGATGGTCATCACGGGTGTGCTGACGGCCGCGTAGCCCACGGCCGCGGCGCCCACGGCCCAGGCCGCGAACCCGTTGTAAAAGTTGCTCTGGATGTGGAAGATCTGGGCTACCAGTCCGATGTTGGCGCCGAAGATCAGGGTGCCCAGCACCACCAGGGCGTGTCCCAGCCGGGGCCGGCGGCAGGAGACCTTCCAGTAATGGTACCCGCCGGTGTAGGCGGCGAGCATGGCGCCGATGATGAGCACCAGTTTGAAGGCCGGACCCATCTGTTCCCAGTGCGAGGCCACCAGGCTGATGACCCCGCCGCCGATCAGCAAGGCGCCGATGATGTAGATGGCGGTGATCAGGTAGTTGGCGGTCTCGCCGCCGATGGCGTCAAGGCCGTAGCGGGCGATCAGTTTGGACGCGGCATTGGGCGATACCAGTCCTTCCTGCTGCCACAGGGCCAGTTCCTCTTTGAGGCGTTTACGGAATGATGCGGGTGTGTCGGCCATGTTCGGTTCCTATCCAGGGTCTGGTCTTTGTTCCGGCTGTCAGTTATCGGTTGTCCGTCATCGGTCATCGGTCACTGGAACATCGGTGCGTCCGCGGCAACGATGCCGCCGGCGTGGTAGAATTCCACCCGGCCGTCGCCGAACATGATGTTGCCGCCGGCGTTGGTGCGGGTCTCGGCGCCGTACCCGGAGGTGCGGTGGCGCGAAGCGATCGAATCCCAGTTGGTGGCGAAACCGCCGTCATTGATGGTGGTTTCCGATTCGTCCACCAGGAGGACCTTGCCGCCCAGGTCGGCGGTAAACGGTCGGCCTTCCCGGTTGACGGGGACCGTATAACTGTGGACCCCGGGAATCGGCGTCCAGATGTGGAAATCTTTCCGGGTGGTGAGCACATCGGCCGGGCAGATGTAGATCTTCCGGTTCAGGATATACGGCCATAGAGTACCGCCCTTGGGCATCTTCTTGACATCGACCCAATATCCGATCCAGTCCACATCGCCGGCCCGCATGGGGAGGTCCTGTCCCCAGAAGCCGGCATCGACGAAGGGGAGGGCGCCGCGGTTGTCGCCGGCGTAACTCTGGAACCCGAGGTAGAGCTGACGCATGTTCGACGCGCCCACGGCCTGGTAGGCGGCGCCGCGGGCCGAACGCATCACGGGCAGGATGAGCGCCACCAGGAGCATGATGATGGCGATGACCACGAGCAGTTCGACCAGGGTGAAACCGGTCCGCGTGCGCATGGGCGATCTTCCTCCAGGGCCTGTCGGAACGGCACCATTGTAGCCGTTCCGGCGTCCGGGTCAAGGGAAAAACCCCGGGTTGCCGGGGAAGCTCAAAGTCACAAGCGCCAAGCTCCACATAACCGATCCCATCCGTACCGGCGTGGCGCTATTATTATCCGGCTGTTTTAAATATTACCAGCAGAGCCGAACTCCAGAAATAGAGCGTGAACGACGCGCCTCCCAACCCCAGGGTCGTCCATCCGGCCCGCCGTTCCCAAAGACGGCGTACCAGCGGAACGGTCGCGGGCCAGGCGATCAGGAGACCGAAAGCAAAGCCGATCCCCGACGCAATGCCCAGGGCGCGACAGACCGCGCAGTAGAACAGTATCAGGCCGATGAACCCGACCAGCGCCAGCCGGGCATGTTTCGGCCGTAAGCCTCCCTTGCCGTGCCGGGCACCGACCGCGGTCAGCAACAGTCCCACATAAGCCGTATACATGACTGCCGGCCAGGTGAACACGAAGCGGCCCGCGGCCATACTGAACAATGGAACGCCTGTAATGCCCACCAGGACCGATGTGGCACCGAAGATCACCAGTCGTCTTTTGAACGGAGCTCCGCCGGCCCAGGCCGCCAGGCTGGCCGTACCGAACACGCCTGTCAGGATATACAGGAACCACCTGAAAAGATCGGCCGGTCCGGGTTCATAGGCCGATCGGTCAACATACCGCGCCGCCCATCCTTCCCGGATCGCCGGCCGGTCGGCATCCGTTCCGGAGACCGGGGCCGGCCTTTTACCGGGCGGCCCCACAAACACGCAGGCGGCCGTACGGTTTCCCCGTACCAGCAGCCTGCCGTTGGCCAGGGCAGGTGGCGTCCAGCAGGTCTGCCCGGGCATCATATCCTTCTCCCCGCACATGCGGCCATATGCCCTCACTATCGCCGCATACCGGGCCGCACCACCCACCGAGAGCCGGCACAAGCAATACAAGCAGGTACCTTTTCATGGGCTGAGCATCCGATATTATTCAATGATGGAAATGAGCATAAGTGCCCGTAAACGAATAAAGTATTCATTTCGACATAGAGATTCCGTCCGCAGCCAAGGCGCGAGGAGGAGCCGTATCAATGGAAAGATCCGGCGTCGACGAGCAACGCCGGATGCGGACGGAAGATCATGTCCCTTCCGGGCGTGCGGGGTTTGATGGCGGGGGCCAACCATGGCAGCTATACCTCTTTAATGATGCGGCAGTGCCTGACCTGTTTGTCAAACCATCACTCTGCACCGCACGCGAAATGGATAGGTTATTTATTTACGGGCACTTAGCGCCTCCGCGACCACCCGGGCGTCCGCCACCGCGCGATCGGCCGGATCGGCCGGCAGGTTCTTCTATGTGTCGATGGCGATCACCGCCGCATACATGTGGTCGTAGACCCGGACCGCGACCGGCGGACGACCGTTGACCGGGTCGGTGAGCATGACCGCCCCGCCGGACGAGAAGGCGGCGGCCTGTTCCTCCGCGGGGACCGGGCGCCCCCCGGCCAGGAGGACCGCCGCGGCCAGTATCACACCGAAGAATGCAAGGCGCCCTGTGACTGACATGGCATCTTCCTGTCCGAACAAGACCCGGCCCCCTGCCGGTGAATGGGCCCACTTGGACAACATCAATTCAGATTTCCTGATCCCTATCCGTAACCGGTCATGTTTTTCGGAAAAAAGGTTTGGCACTTTTTTCGACCCACAGGTGATTGTACGGGGAACATCCGGATGTCAACCGTGTAGGGGCGGGTTTGAAACCCGCCCTCCC
>JBDREB010000251.1:0-3522 GCA_043820325.1 Planctomycetota bacterium
AGGGACATGATCTTCCGTCCGCATCCGGCGTTGCTCGTCGACGCCGGATCTTTCCATTGATACGGCTCCTCCTCGCGCCTTGGCTGCGGACGGAATCTCTATGTCGAAATGGATACTTTATTCATTTACGGGCACTTACCGCCGTTTGGCCGGGAAAGCCGCGGCAGCCAAGCTCGAACCGCTTCTGACCGACAACGCCCTGCTGGGCGATTACATCCGCCACGAGATCCTGGCGGGGATCCAGCTCTACTCCATCTACTTCGCCCGGACCAAGCCGGCCGTGGTCAAGGCATTGCGCAACGATCTCGTTAAAACATAACGCGCAACTGGTGGCCGACCCCCAAAGCCCCGCGGTGCGGAGCATGCACCGCGCCATGATGGACAACCTCAACCCCACCCGCGAGATCGCGCTGGTCAAAGAAGCCCTGCGGCTGGTCGGCGGCGCCCACCTGCCCATGGACGCGTTCCGGGCCTACCTGGATTCGCGCCGTGCCTACAACGAGGTCCGCCGCGTGGTCCGCTCCTACCGGCGCCACGACAGGGAGGTGATCGGTTACGCGGTGAAACAACTGCGGACCTCGATCGCCCGGGCGGAGCAGGCGCTCGCCCTGCTCGCGGCCCCCGAAGACCGGGCATCCCTGCCGAATGTCGCCGCCTGGCTGCAATTCGTCCGCAACGAACTGGCCCGTACGACCCCGTCGGTGACGGTCTGCCCCGGCGCGCCGACCGGGCCGTTCCTGCCGCTCCAGCACAACAGCTGTTTCCGCTCGGGCGAGAATTTCATCGAGGACTACTGCGGCTTCTTCAAGACCTGCGATTACCTGCGCCCCGTGGACCAGTCGTTCCAGGTCTGGCACAACGCCAGGGAACTGGTGGTGACCTTCCGGGAACGCGGCATCGATCCGGCCCAGCGCCAGGCCCGCAGCCGAAATGCCCGCACCTCCTGCACGGGGGTGATTACAACCCGGACCAGTGGCGGCGCACGCCCGGGGTCTGGGACGAGGACATGCGGCTCATGCGCCTGGCCGGGTGCAACGCCATGTCGATCGGCATCTTCTCCTGGACCGCCCTGGAACCGGAGGAGGGGCGGTTCGACTTTTCCTGGATGGACGCCATCATGGACAAGCTGGCCGCGAACAGGGCCTTCGCGGTGCTGGCCACGCCCTCGGGCGCGAAGCCGGCCTGGATGGCGGCGAAGTACCCCGAAGTCCTCCGGGTCACACCCGACCGCCGGCGCTGTCTCTGGGGCGGGCGGCACAACCATTGCTTCACCTCGCCGGTCTACCGCGAAAAGGTGACGATCATAAACACCCGGCCGGCCGAACGCTACAAGGACCACCCGGCTCTCCTGCTCTGGCATGTGTCGAACGAGTACGGCGGCGAGTGCCACTGCCCGCTCTGTCAGGAGGCCTTCCGCGGCTGGCTGAAGCGCCGCTACCGCAATGACCTCGACGCCCTGAATCTCGCCTGGTGGTCGGGCTTCTGGAGCCATACCTATACCGCCTGGGAGCAGGTGGAATCGCCCTGCCCGCACGGCGAACGCAATGTGATGCACGGCCACACGGTGGACTGGATGCGCTTTGTCACCGACCAGACCATTGATTTCTACAGGCACGAGATCGGGCCGCTGAAGCGGCTGGCGCCGGCGATACCCTGCACCACCAATCTCATGGGCTTCTATCCCGGCCTCGACTACTGGAAGCTCGCGCAGGAACTGGATGTGGTGTGCTGGGACAGTTACCCGGCTTATCACGACCGGCCCGGGGATTGGAAGCAGGCGGTGGCGGTATCGTTCATCCACAACATGAACCGCAGTTTCAAGCATAAGCCCTGGATGCAGATGGAGTGCTCGCCCTCGGTGCAGAACTGGAAGCCGGTGAACAAGCTGAAGCGGCCAGGCCTGCACATCGTGGAAGGACTGCAGTCCTCGCCGCATACGGCTCGGAGTTCTACAAGGGCTCGCCCGCCCTGACGGTGAACAAAGTCGGCCAAGGCGAAGCCTATTACATCGCCAGCCGCAACGACGAACGGTTCCACGATGATCTCTACAACACCCTTATCGACCGGCTGGGCCTGAAGCGGGCGCTGGGCCGCAACCTGCCGGAGGGCGTCACCGCGCATGTCCGCCATGCCGGCGACCGGGAGATCGTCTTTCTCCTCGGCTTTAATCGCCGGCCCGTGAAGGTCGACCAGGGCGCCGCGGCCTACCGGGACCGCATCGGCGGCAAACGGGTGACCGGTAAAATGTCGTTTCCGGCCTACACGGCCATGATCCTGGACCGCCTGCCGGCCGCCGGCAAGAAGCCGACTGCGCCGTGGGGGAGGCGTAAGGCCAGCCAGGAAAAGGGCGGGATGTCGCTTAAGACTTACCGGGCATCCCGGAAGATCTGAAGGTCTGCGGTACCCCATCGTTTCTCCGTGACCGTGCGCCTTGAGTAGGTATAATTGCAAAAGGGAAAAGGAGAGCGGCATGGTTCGGATGGCCCCCGGTCTGTTTTTCAGTTGCCAAATCATATGCCGTGTGCTATAATAAGAATCGTTGTGTATTTATCAGGCAAGGAGCAATGACGATCATGGAATCCGCTGACCCTACCCCCGTGCAACGGATCATAGCGGAATACCATGCCGGTCTGACGAAGGCCTTGGGACGACTCCTTGAGCAGGTTGTTTTGTACGGTTCTTACAGCAGGGGCACCGCCGGACCTGAATCGGACATTGACATCCTGTGTGTACTTCGGGAGCCATTTGACTTTGGCGCCATGATCGCCCGGACCTCCGAGTTGACAGCCGCCCTCAGTCTGAAATATGATGTGGTCATTTCCCGGACTTTTGTGACCAGCCGGGATTACGCCACCCGGCAGACGCCATTCCTGATGGGTGTGCGCAAAGAGCATATACAGGTATGACCGGAGAGCAAAAAGCCCTGTTCGACAAGGCGCGGGCCAGCCTGGCCGAATACACGGTCACCGAGTCGGGGTTCGGCGCGGACATCGGTTTCGAGAAATTCTGGAACCTGAAGTGCCGGTTTTCCGGCCTTACGCCCAACGCCGTGGTATTGGTGGCCACGGTCCGTGCGCTCAAGATGCACGGCGGCGGCCCCACGGTGAAACCAGTGGTACCGCTGGACGAGGGCTACAAGCAGGAGAACCTGAAACTCCTCGAAGCCGGCTGTTCCAACCTGATCGCGCACATCGAAACGATCAAGAAGGCCGGCGTCCGGCCCGTGGTCTGCATCAACAGTTTCCACACGGATACCAAGGCCGAAGTCGCGCTCATCAAGAAAGTCGCCGAGCAGAACGGCGCCCTGGCGGCCCTGTCCCAGCATTGGCTCAAGGGCGGCGAAGGCGCGGTGGAACTGGCCGAAGCCGTGATCCAGGCCTCCAGCGAGAAGAACAACTTCAAGTTCCTCTACGACCTCGACACGCCGCTCTCCAAGCGCATCGAACTGATCGCCAGGGAGGTCTACGGCGCCGACGGCGTGGAATACATCGAGAAGGGGCCGGAGAAGCTCAAGCTCTACGA
>JBDREB010000252.1:0-21425 GCA_043820325.1 Planctomycetota bacterium
CAATACGATTATTATATCCGGCTATCGGATATTGTCAACAAAAAAACGGCATGAAAATATAAAAATGGGCAACCGCCATTATCCGTGGCCCCCACCCCAACCAACCACATTTTTCCATTCGAGTACCTGAATAGTAACCACTAATGCAGCATATCGGCCGGCGGTGTCGCCACGGCGCGCAGAGCGGGAGCCAGGCCGAAAAGGACGCAGGCCGCAGGCGGCAGGAGGATACCGGCCGCGGCCGTGGCCGGGTCGAACGCAAAGAGGGTCGGCACGGTCATGCCGTAAGCCCGGGCGGCGGCGGCCAGCGGACCCTCCAGCCCAAGGGCGGCGCCGAAAGCCAGCGCCGTGCCCGCCAGACCGCCCGCCAGACCGGTCAGGCCGGCCTGGGTCAGGATGATCGTCACGATGTCGCGGCGCCGGGCGCCGACGGCCCGCATCACGCCGATGATATCCCTTTCCGCGTAGGTCACCAGGCTCAAACCGTTCAGGAGACCGATGCCCACCGCGGCCACGATGAGCAGTCCCAGCACGGCCACGGCCGTCTGCACGCCGGTGAAAATGCGCCGGATACTGTCGTAGGTCGCGCGCGAGGATTCGATCGTGTATCCCCGCTTCTCAAGCGCGGTGGCCAGACCTGCCGCGCGGTCGGCATCGGCCGTCTCCACCAGCACGCGGGAGAATACCGCGGCGCCGGTCCGGCCAGCATGGTCGCGGTTGAACTGCCGCACCGCGGCGATGGGCAGGACCACGCCGATCTGGGGCGTCACCGTGGAGACCCCCACCGGCCTGCATTCGACCACCGCGAAATCGTCGCCGCCCCGGCCCGTGGCCAGGTGCAGGTTGACCCGGAAATTGCGGATGATGTCGGCCGGGAACCGCTTGCCTTCCTTGAGCACCTGGCGCGAGACATTGGTGTTGATCATGTTCACCACCGCGGCGGGAAAGAGGACGGGCACGGGGCCGGTGCCGTCCCAGTCGAACGAGCACCCGGCGAACAGTTCGCCCTTGATCAGGTCGGCATTGACCCCGTACACTTCCACGACCGACTGGAACTCCTCGCGGTAGAAGGCGACGCTGATCACCAGTTCCACCCAGGCGGTGCGTTCGAAATCGACCTGCGGCCAGACGCCGGTCACGGCCGGGTCGGCGCCGAGCTCCTTGAGCAGATCCTCGGTAACGACGATGTCGCCCGCGTCGGCCGCGGCGGCGGCGGCCGAGTGCCCCGGCCAGACCCAGAGTTTGGTGAGCGGCAGGCGCATGAGGTTGGCCTGGGCCGTGGCGCGCAGGCCGCCGGCCCCCAGCACCAGGCAGACGATGATGGCCGTGCCGATGGCGATGGAGAATGCCAGCATGAGATGGATCCCCCGGCGGCGGCCGAGGTTGTCGGCCGCCAGCCGTACGATGTTAGCGGACCGTTGCAGCATCGAACTGCCCTCCGGTCAGATTGTACCGGCGCGTGAACGCGGCCGGCAGAACGGCCGTGTCATGCGTGGCGACAAGGATGGTGCAGCCCCCCGCCGCACAGGCGGCCATGATGTCGAACATCGCCCGGCTGTTCTCCTTGTCCAGGTTCCCCGTGGGTTCGTCGGCGATGAGCAGGGCCGGATCGTTCACCAGGGCGCGCGCCAGGACAACCCGCTGTTTCTGTCCGGCCGAAAGGGTCCGCACCCGCTCCCGGGCCAGGTCGCCGAGGCCCACGCGCTCCAGGCGTTCCCAGGCCCGCGCCTCGGCCTCGCGCCGGCCCGCCCCGGCAAAGGCCAGCGGCAGCATCACATTGGCCAGGGCCGTTTTTTCCTCGATGAGATGAAAAGCCTGGAACACGAATCCCACGGTGTCGCGGCGGAAATCGGCCAGGGCCGACTCGCCCAGGGCGCCGATCTCGCGGCCGCCCACCCGCACCGTGCCGGCCGTGGCGCGATCGAGGCCGCCGATGATGTTGAGGAGCGTGGTCTTGCCCGAGCCGGACCGGCCGGTGAAGACCACGATCTCCCCGCGGCCCGCGGCCAGGTCGATGTCGCGCAGGGCGAAGAACGCCCCGCCCCCGCGGCGGAATGCGCGGCAGACTCCGGCGAGTTCGATCATGCCAGGCCCATTCCCAGCCGGATGGCGCGCGCCGCCTCGCCCGCCGCGCGCCGCAGGTTGGCGGCGGCCTGCGCCCGCACTTCATCGAACGGCATGGGCCGGGGCAGGCTGGCGAAACAGGCGGTGACCCCCTCCGCGTGCGTCCGTTCGGCGCCCGCGCCCAGGATGCCCGTCAGCACGACCACGGGCACGCCCGCCGCGCGGGCGGCGCGGGCCACGCCCACGGGCGCCTTGCCGAAAAGCGACTGGCCGTCGAGACTGCCTTCGCCCGTGACCACAAGATCGGCCTCGCGCAGGCGGGCGCGGAAGTCGAGCGCTTCAAGGACCATGTCAATCCCTCGCACAAGCCGCGCGCCGTACCAGGCCACAAGCGGCAGGGCGATACCGCCCGCCGCGCCCGCACCCGGCATAGTACGCATGGACCGCCCTGCGGTGCGCTCGATCACACCGATATAATTGTGCATGCCCCGTTTGAGCCGTTCGACCCGCGCCGGCGTGGCGCCTTTCTGCGGGCCGTAGACCCGGGCCGCGCCCTGCGGGCCAAGGAGCGGATTGGTGACATCACAGGCGATCATGAATTCCACCGTGCCGGGCGTTATGGCCAGCTGCGATGCATCGATGGCCCGGATCCGTTCCAGGTCGCCGCCCCCGCCCGCGAGCGGCCGGCCGCGGCCGTCGAGCAGGCGCACGCCCAGCGCCCGGGCCAGCCCCGTGCCGCCGTCGACCGTGGCGCTGCCCCCGATGCCGAGCAGTATCCGCCGCGCGCCGCGCCGCACCGCGTCGCGGATGAGCTCGCCCGTGCCCCAGGTGCCGGTCACCAGCGGGTTGCGCCGGGCCGGCGGCACCAGTTCCAGTCCCGAGGCGGCCGCCATTTCGATCACCGCCGTGCGGCCGTCGCCCAGAAGACCGTAGGCGGCCCGCACCGAGCGGCCGAGCGGGCCGGTGACCACGGCCGTGACCCGCCGGCCGTCAGTGCCGCGCACGAGGGCGTCGACCGTCCCCTCGCCGCCATCGGCCACGGGCAGAAGGGTATACTTCGCCGCTGGCCAGACCCCAGCCAGACCGGCGCGGATCGCCGCGGCCGCCTGGCGGGCGGAGAGGGTCTCCTTGAACGCCGCGGGGGCGATCACGACATGTAACGGGGGTCGTTTGCGGGCCATTCGCACGCCTTACTTGTGCGTGGCGGTATAGGAACCGTCCCAATCGGCCGGGGGCGGCACAGCCTGGTATTCGTCGCACCGTTCGAGGAATGTCTTCGACGGGCCGTCCCCTTCGGTGGCGAGCGCGGCAAAGACGGCCTTGGCCCCCGTGAAATCACGGGCCATGTACTGCGCCAGCGCAGCTTCGTATTTCTGACAGCGCGCCAGCCGGGCGGGGTCGGCCTTGCCCTTTTCGGCGATGAGCTCGTAGAGTACCACGGGCTTCTTTTTACCCTTCACGCGCACCGCGTCGACCTTGCGGCACTCGAACAGGTCCTTGACATGCGCGTGGGTGAACTCGGTGATGAGGATCCGGGTGCCGTAATCCTTGTTCTGGCCCTCGACGCGCGAACCGAGGTTCACATTGTCGCCGATCACCGTGTAGTCGCGGTACTCGGTCGAGCCGAGGTCGCCGACCGTGACCACGCCGCTGTTCAAACCGATGCCGATGTTCACGAGTTCCAGCCCCGGCACGGATGGATTGGCATGCATGGCCTTGAGCTCCTCCTCCATGGCCAGCGCCGCGCGACAGGCATGGACGGGATGTTCCGGGTAGTAGACCGGGTCGCCGAAAAAGGCCATCACCGAGTCGCCCATCAGTTTGTCAAGCGTGCCGTCGTGCTTGAACACCACCTTGATCATGCGGTCGAAGTAGACATTCAAGAGAGTGCCGATCTCCGCGGGCGTGAGCCGCTCGGAGATGGTGGTGAACCCGCGGATGTCGGAAAAGAGCACCGTCAGGTCCTGGGTCTTGCCCTTGAGGGAGATGGTCTCGCCCTCGGCCAGGAGCTTCTCCACGATCGCCGGGGAGACATATTGGCCGAAGATGCCGGCCACCTTGCGGTTGGCGCTGGTGAGGATCACATTCTTGTAGAGGATGCCCGCGCCGAAGTTGAGCACGGTCACCAGGAGCATGGGCACCATGTCGAGCCAGTACCAGTGCCGGAAGAGCGCCTGCGCGGCGGCCGCCTCGCCCGCGGCGAGAACGATAAAGATGATCGTGGCGACCCAGACCGGGATCTGGGGCAGAAAAAAGAGCAGGCCGGTCACAAAGGCAAGCGCCGCGAACACGACCAACGCCCGTTCCCGGGGCAGTTCCCTGATCCAGGCGTTGTCGAGCAGGGACTGGACGGCATGGGCGTGGACCTCGACCCCGAAGGTACGGACCTTGCCGACCTGGGTGCGGCCGATGTCGAATCCCAGCGCCTGCCACTCGCCGATCTGGCGGGAAGACGGCCGGGCGAACGGAGTCGGATACAGGTCCTGCGACTCGGGGGTCACATCGCCCAGGAGGACGATCGCGCCCTTGACCGGGGCCAGGTCGGCCTTTTTGTTCAATATGTCGCCCGGGCTGATGTGGATGAAATGCCCGGCCCCGCCGAGGAAATTGATGCGCATGAAATCGCTGGCGAGCTCCTTGGTCCCGATCCGGTAGGCGAACCGGTCGCCCCGGTCTTCATCGCCCGCCACCCACTGATCGGGCGGGATGCTCTCCTTGTAGGCAATGGCCCACAGGCAGAGCGCGCCGTGGAGGAGTTTCTTCTTCTTCTTCGGGTCGGGCTCGGGATCAGCGGGGTCCCACTGGGCCATGATGTACTGCATCCGCCGCACCACCATGTCCGTGTCGCTCTGCATGTTGATCAGGCCGCTGTCCGTCTCCAGTGCCGCGATGGGCGCGATCACGCCCTCCTTGGGGTCCCACTTGGCGCTCAGGAGGACCGCGGTCCCCTTCGCCCAGGCCCGGGCGATGGCGGCCGCGAAAGCGGCGTCCCCGTCGGCGGTCCAGTCCGGCTTCTCGAACATGAGGTCAAAGGCGACCACCGCGGCGCCGGCGTCGGCCAGGGCGTCGAGCAGGGCGGCGTAATGCACGCGGGAGACCGGGGCGTTGTTCTCCCGGAACTCCATCTTGAAGGCGCTGTCGATGCCCACGACCACAATATCGGGCCGGGCGGGGATCTCCCCGCGCAGGTGGAACATGAGGTCGTAGAACTTGAGGCCGGGCACCTCCAGCCATCCGCGAATAAAGATGACGAGGACCAGAACGCTCAGGCCGCCCGCGATGCCGGCGGCAATGACCACTTTTTTAGCCAGGGAAAGGCGTTTGATGGTTGCGTCACTGCCGGCCATGGTGTTCTCCCCGGATCTCAGGTGCGGGCGTCGAGCCAGGCGCGCAGGATGATCTGCGCCGCCTTGACATCGCGCCGGCCCTTCCGTTTGTGCCCCGGCACGCCCAGCGCATTGAGCGCCTCGTCGGCCGCGTAAGAGGTAAGCTGTTCATCGAACATTTCGCACGGGATGCCGGCGGCCGCCGCCAGCCGCGCGGCGAAATCGCGCGCCTCACGGGCCATCGGCCCCTCGGTCCCGTCCATGTTGGCCGGCAGACCCACCACGGCGAGCGCGACCTGCGCCTCTTTAATGACCCGCGCGGCCTGGGCGACCGCGTCGCCCATGTCCCGGACCTCCAGCTGCGCCAGGGGCCGGGTCGATATGCCCAGCGTGTCGCCGGCCGCGATCCCGATCCGGCGGCGGCCGTAATCGATCGCGGCGACCGTGCCCGACAGATTCATAACAGGTCTTCGCGACCGTCCTTTTTCAGGCGGTCCACGATCTTCTTCACATCCTGGGCCCGGTCGCGCGGCACCACCAGCACCGCGTCGTCGCTGGCGATGATGATCAGGCCGTCCAGCCCCACCCCGGCCACCATGCGGCCGCCCTGGTTGATGACCATGCAATCCTTGCAGTCGATGCCCGCGAACGCGCCCTGGCTGATGTTGCCCCGGACATCGGCCGGCAGGTGCTTGGCCACCGCGTCCCAGGCGCCCACATCGTCCCAGTCGAATCCCGCCTCGGCCACGCAGGTGCGGTCCGATTTCTCCATGATGCCGAAATCGATCGACTGCCGTTCGAGGCGGGGATAGGCGTCATTGATATCAACGCGGCCGGCGACGATCTCCTGCAGCACGGCATACATCCGGGGCAGATGGCGGTTCATGGCGTACCGCATCGTGCTGGGCCGGAAGACGAACATGCCGCCGTTCCAGTAATACTCGCCGCTGGCGACATATTCCTCGGCTGTATCGGGGCCGGGCTTCTCGCGGAATTCCTGGACCGTGTAGACGGGCACGCCCTCCACGGTCTCCAGGAGCATGCCGCGGTGGATATACCCATAGCCCGTGGCGGCGGCGGTGGGCCGAATGCCGATCTGGCAGATAAGGTCCCGCCCGGCCGCGGCCGCCGCCGCGGCCCGCAGCACGGTCGCGAATCCGTCCTGGTCCCGGATGACATGGTCCGACGGGAACACGGCCACGGTGATCTCCGTGCCCTCGTACTTTTGCGCCAGGCGCAGGGTGGCCAGGCCGATGCAGGGGCCGGTATCGCGCGCCGCGGGCTCGACCAGGATGTTCTCCTCGGCCAGGCCGGGCAGGGTCTCCCGCAGGAGCGGCACCAGCCCGGCGGAGACGGCCACATGGATATGCGCCGCCGGGGCGATGCACAGGATGCGCTCGTAGGTCGCCCCGATGAGCGTGGCGCCGGTAATGAGCGACAGGAACTGCTTGGGCAGGTTGCGGCGGCTCGCGGGCCAGAACCGCGTGCCGGCCCCGCCGGCCAGAATGAGTGGCACCAGCATGTGCGTTCCCCTTGGTCAACCCGCGGGCGGACACCCCGCGGCGATGGCGCTATTATAGTGCCGCCCCCCGCCCAATGCAAGCCAAAAAGAGGGGCAATCCGCCCCCCGCCAGGGAGCCCGGCCCGATTTTTTACTTGACAACTCCGCGCCCGCTCGTATGGTGTGGGACGCTTTCGACCACCATACGGGAGTAATCGTTGCCTGACAAACTGATCATCGTCGAGTCGCCGGCCAAGGTCAAGTCGATCAAAAAGATCGTGGGCGCGGACTATGACATCGCCGCCACCGTAGGCCACATCCGCGACCTCCCGGCCAAGGAGCTGGGGGTCGACATCGAGGCCGACTTCGCGCCCACCTATGTCACCCTGCCCGGCAAGATGAAGGTGGTGGCGGCCCTGAAGAAGGCGGTCGGCAAGCACACCATCGTCTACCTGGCCAGCGACCCGGACCGCGAGGGCGAGGCGATCGCCTGGCACGCCAAGGAACTTTTAAAACTGCCCGAGGCCCGGTATTTCCGCATCACCACCAACGAGATCACCCGCGAAGGCGTACTGGCCGCCCTGGCCGCCCCGCGCAAGCTCAACATGGACCTGGTGAACGCCCAGCAGGCCCGGCGGGTGCTCGACCGCCTGGTGGGCTACCAGATCAGCCCGATCCTGTGGCGCAAGATCCGGCGCGGCTTGAGCGCGGGCCGGGTGCAGTCGGTGACCGTGAAACTCGTGGTGGTACGCGAACGGGAGATTAAGGCGTTCAAGTGCGAGGAATATTGGAAGGTCGATGCGCTCTGCGCCAAGCGCGCGGCCGAACCCCAGGCCACGCCCTTCACGGCCCACCTGATCAAGCGGGACAACGCCAAGCTGGCCATCCCCGATCAGACCGCGGCCGATGCGATCACGGCCGAGCTCCGGGCCGCCCGGTTCACCGTGGCCGAGGTCCATCGCAAGCAGACCGCCAGCAACCCCGCCCCGCCCTTCAAGACCAGCACCATGCAGCGCAAGGCGGCCAACGCCCTGCATTTTTCGGCCAAAAAGACCATGACCGTCGCCCAACAGCTCTACGAAGGGGTGGAACTGGGCGCCAAGGGATCGACCGGCCTCATCACCTACATGCGCACCGATTCCACGAATATCGCCGAAAGCGCCCTGGCCCAGGTGCGCGAATACATCGGCCGCGAATACGGCGCCAACTATGTGCCCGCCGCCGCGCGCCAGTTCCGCGCGGGCAAACTGGCCCAGGAAGCGCACGAAGCCATCCGGCCCACGGATGTCACCCTGACGCCCGATGCCGTCGAGCCCCATCTCACCGGCGAACAGTTCCGGCTCTACCGGCTGGTGTGGGAACAGTTCGTGGCGTCGCAGATGGCCCCGGCGGCCTACAACGCCACGACCGTCTTCATCGCCGCCGGCCGGTACACCCTCACGGCCCAGGGCCGCGAAATGCTCTTCGACGGTTACACCCGCGTGGCGGGCATGGTCAAGACCGAAATGGACCGCCAACACATCCCGACCCTGGCCGAGGGAGAGGAGATCGACGCCCGCGAGATCATCCCCTCCCAGCACTTCACCAAGCCGCCGGCGCGTTACACCCAGGCCACGCTCATCAAGACGCTCGAGGAACTGGGCATCGGGCGGCCCAGCACCTACGCCACGATCATCTCCACCATCCAGGACCGCCAGTATGTCAGCTTGGAGGAGAACGCTTTCCATGCCACCCTGCTCGGCACCATGGTGACCGAACGGCTGGAACAGCACTTCAAGGATGTGATGGATGTGAATTTCACCGCCCGCATGGAAGCCAGCCTGGACGATATCGCCGAGGCAAAAAAAGACTGGGTGGCTGTCCTCCGCGAATTCTACACGAGCTTCGCCCGGGACCTGGCCGAGGCCCAGCTGGCCATGAAATCGACCAAGGGCGACGAGGCCGAGATCTCGGACCATAAATGCGCCACCTGCGGCCGGCCCATGGTGCTCAAGGTCGGCCGGCAGGGTCCCTTCCTGGGATGCACCGGGTACGCCGACCTGGCGAACCGCTGCACCTTCACCATGCCCCTGGACGATAACGGCGCGGTGCGGAGCAACGCGCCCCGGCCGATCGAGGGCGCCCTGTACGAGGGCCGCCAGATCTTCCTGCGCCGCGGCCGTTTCGGCCCCTACCTGGCCACCGAGGACGGCCTCACCGGCCGGCTCCCCAAGGGGGTCGAACCGGAGGCCGTGACGGCCGCCCAGGCGGTGGAGATCATCGCTGGCCGCGCCGCCTCCGACACGCCCCTCGGCACACTGCCCGATGGGACCACGGTCTACGCCAAGAAAGGCCGGTTCGGGCCCTATATCCAGGCGGTCAAGGGGACCGAACGCCGCAACCTGCCCCTGCCGCGCGGCCGGGATATCACCACGATCACCCTGACCGAGGTGGCGGCCATTGCGAGCCTGCCGCGCCTGCTGGGTCCGCACCCCGATGACGGCGCGCCGGTGAATCTCCAATACGGCCGCTTCGGCCCCTACCTGGTCTGGGGCGACCGCAGTTGTTCCATCGGCGACCGGCCTCTGGACACCCTCGCTCTCGCCGAAGCGGTGACCATGCTCAAGGAGGCGCCGGAACGCCCGCGCCGCCGGGCCGCGCGGGGCGGGAAACGGCCCCGGACCAAGCCCGATTGATTTTTGCCGAAAAAAGCCAACACGAACCGGGTTTCGGGGTATAATAACCGTTTTCTGGCCATGGGAGGTTCCGGATGTTCCGCTTGCTCCTCTTCGCGAGCCTGGCCGTTGCAGGGTTACTTTCCGCCGATACCATCCTCTTTGTCGATGACCAGACCCTGGAGGGGGATGTCCTCGCCGTCACCGACACCACGGTGACCGTCAAAATGAGCAAGGGGACCTTCACCTTCCCCAAGGAACGGGTGGTCCGGATCGATTACAGCTACGAGAAACGCCTCGCCCGCATCGTGGACGGCGACTTCAAGGCCCATTACGACCTGGGGCTCTGGTGCCTGGCCAACGGTCAGAATGACAATGCCCTGGCCGAATTCCTCACCTGCACCGGCCAGCCTGGCGTACCGGACGACGCGTTCCTCAAACTGGCCGAGATCCACTTGAAGAAAGGCCAGAACGACCTCGCCGCGGCGCAGTACGCCCTCTATCTCCAGCGCCACCCCGACGACCTCCTGGTCAGCAAGAAGGCCGAAGCCCTCGCCCCGGCCGCGCCGGCCGCGGGTGCCGCCCCGGCCATGCGCAAGGCCGATGAGGGGCTGGAGATCCTCCCGGGCTGGCGCGTCGAGAAATGGGGCAATCCCGGCGTGATCACGGTCGCCCGGACGGTCGCCAACCAGGTCGAGAACCAGGTGCTCAAAATCGCCTGCGAAGGTAAGACCGGCGACAAGGTCGCCCTGCGCCTGCAGGTCAAGTCCGACCTGAGCCGGTATGCCGCCTGCGCGTTCGACGCATTCAATCCCGACGCCGCGCCCCTCTCCATGGCGATCGCGTTCGTCACCGCCCCGACCTACGACTGGTATGAAAGCCGCACCGTGCTGCTCAAGCCCGGCTGGAACCTCAATGTCCGCTTCGACCTCAACAGCACCGCCTACAAGACCAAGGACACGGCCTGGGATTTCAAAAGCGACATCAAGAACCGGCAGAATACCGAGCAGTTCATCCTCCTGCCCTACAACGGGAGCCGCGCCATCGAGATCATCCTCGATAATATCCGCTTCGAATAACACACCCGGCCGGCACCACTCCGGCTTTGGCATTCAATTCGCCGATGCACCCGGTCAGGGCCCGTTCAGCCGGTATTGGACGCGTCTGGCGCACCTTCTCCCGGTATGCTCCCCCGTCCCAGCGCCTCCCGACTGCACGCGGTCCAAATCCCCTGGCCGAGGTCCTTCAGCCACTTGGCCGCGTGCCGCTTGCGCCGGGCACCCCTGTATCCGGGATTCAACCACTCATCATAGAACTTCCGCACATACTCCGACCGTCCCACCACCTTGCCCAGAATGTATTCCCGGACCCGGCCACCAAGACCCCCGGCCTTGATCTCGATCCCCTTCTCTTTAAGTGCTTTCTGCATCGCCTCGGTGATGACCAGCCCATTGGTTTTGCCCTTGTGCGGCTTGGCCCCGCCGGCATAGACCAGCGCCGTATAGGTCTGGAGCAGGCCGTTAAGATCGCTCTTGTCCGCGCCTAAGCCTTCCGCAATGAGGCTCTGATCAATGAGCCCATCTTTGTTGCCCTTCTGCAAGTAGTTGAGACTGCAGAAGGCATAATCCTCCGGCTTCTTGACCATCGAGGCCCGAAAGGCATTCAGCTCGATATACGCCGCGCACATCGCCAAGGAGTACCCCCGCTCCACAATCGTCGAATGGAACCGACCTTCCCACAGCGTCCCCTGTTTCATATTGGCCTTGTTATGCCGCACGCTGACATGGTGATTTAGCCGTTTCATGAAGCTGGAAAGGTCCGTAAGCTCCTTTACCACATACGCCTGGTGCTCGGGATTGGTCGCGTCCTTCTTCCAGACCGTCCCCTCATGGTAGGTATTCCACCGTTGCATGGCATCTTCGGGCCGAATGCTTTCAGGATCGTCAAACCGCAGAATCAGGTGGTAATGGTTGTCGAGCACGCAAAAAGCCCCAAGATGGCAATAATAGAGCCCGGAAAGCTTTTTCAGGTGCTTGACAAACTTCTCTTTAAGGCTTGCATCCAGCCGGAAGTCCTTGCAATGGACGCGCGTCACGACATGGTAGGCGATCACATTGCATCCGGGCAGTTTGATCCGGGGGACCCGGGCCATATAGTACCTTTCGTTGAACAATGAAAATTCTTGCAATTTTACACTCCAGGTCGGTTTTCAGAAACCAACGGGCCTAAAGCATCAGCCTGCATCCCATCGCCATCCCAAAAGAACGCCGAAATCAGAAAAACGACATTGTACGCGCTTCCGGCCCATTGTCAAGTGCCGTGTACAGTTTCATGTGACAAACACCGCACTGAGTGCCCCCCCCGCAGGGAAAGGGGTCAAGGCCCGCAAACAAGCTTTGGTGGGCCCTGGTATACGGATATGGGGATGCGCCCGAGAAGGGACACATCGCCTACCGGTCCGGCGAATCCCAACGACAAACGGACGGCTGCCCCCGCTGCGGTCAGATCAGGGCCACGGTCAATCCCAAGAACAACCTGGCCCATTGCTTCTGCTGTCACAGGAACTTCAACAATATCGGTCTCTTGCTGGCGCTGGGATACGATTTCAAGCAGGCGGTTGCACTGCTGCGGAAATGGCTGAAGGAGTATAAAACTGCTGGCGGACCGGGCGGGTCAGATCACAGGCGCGATCGTGTACGACCGGAGCGCGGGAACCGTACGCTGTCAATTGGAGAAATTCTCTCCGGAATTTCCGGGAGCGTGGGAAATGGATGATTTTTCGGCCCGAATCGTGCGACGGTTAATTCGGGAAATCATACGACAGGAAATTGGCCCGGCACACCTAATTTGATAACAAACCCGAGTCATCACCATCTTCCCGCGACATCCTCTCGGCTTCATAATAATCCGCCATTCCCTGGGCCCAATTGCCAGCCTGGAAATACGCTTGCGATCTTAATCGTAACAGTCCAAACATCCTCGGCGATCGTTGCAGGGCCATTGTATAGTATTTGATGGCCTCCGTGTATTTCCCATCGGTATAATATATTCTCCCAGTGTAAATATACGGATCAAGACAGTCGGGATTTTCTCCTAACGCCATACTGTATTCATATAAAGCATCCTTAAATTGACTTGCCAAACAGAATCCATTGCCGCGAATAAGATGGTACCAACTCTTGTCAATAATAACTTGCCTTTTATATGGATCCAATAATAACTTTCCATGCAAGTAATCTACCGTTACTCGAAAATTCCTTAGAAAGCTATTACCGATCACGCCGCGATCTCCACCTTGTCCAATATATACATTTGTCATTTCTAATGGACCGATTGACATCTGGTCCAATACCTTAGGGAATATTTTGAATTTTTGGACTCCCACGAATCTTTTGTTCATGAAGATCCCAGTATCTTCGTGAGGTGACAATCCTGTCGAATTGATTTTATCAGATAAAAGTATCCCGCCTCTGAAACCTGTATCAATACACAACAACTCCTGGTCATGTCCGGATATAATGGATTTTACAATTGGCTGAAATAGATCATATAACGAGATGGTAATATCGCATTCAAAGGCACTATTACGGGGTCGAGGTATGTCGCCTATTGTTAGTTCACTTGTTTGTCCATCAATCGTTACAATAGACTTGCTTAATATGTTTGCCCCAATGATACCATCAACGGAACAATCCAATTCACTTGAGATGGCAGCTGTAGTGTTGGTGAATACCCAATCACCAATAGCAATTCGATCGATCCGTACCCCCCTTATTTTACCTATGGGACTATTATACATTTTCGAATCTGCATCAATGTGCAATTTATTAGCAATGCGGGGATTGATTATTGTCCATCCCCCGGTATCAACTGCAAATTTGAGAGTGTCAGGGTTATTATTGACAGTTACGGGTATTACCCAAACCCCACCTTGGTTGGCCATCGGTATGGTACATTCAAGTTCGTTTTTAATCACCCCCCCCCTGATGAATGCAGCAGTCCATTCTACGTTCTTATCAAGAATGATCGCGCCAGCGAAGCTTTGGTCCGCATTGATAGTATCCCCCATTAGTTCATAAAGATATCCTTTGAGTAAATAGTATTCATTGATTCTTGGATTGAGATCCAGGGCTTTATTGACATCGTTTATTGCCTCATTATAATTGCCTTGCCGGATATATTCCTTGCAACGGCGCATATATGCATGGTCATCCTTGGGATTTTGATTGATAATCATTGAATAAGTGTCAAGTAGGTTAAGGCCTTTGCTAATTGGGACAATGTCAGATTTGTATGGCATATGATTACCACAGCCAATACATATGAGAAATATTTGAAAACCAAATATACCAACAACGATCCTTAATAAACTCATTACCCCATTATTCCGATGCAAAATGCGGCTCCTTTGTATTTAATATGGCTTCAATCTCTTACTTTTGAATATTCATGATTCGCATTGTTGATAATGAGGGGACCATCAAATGGTCTCCGTCCTATCAGATGAGATTTCGGGCTAAACATAAGCACAACAACATGTCTCCTTCAATATATGCAATTCCAACTGTCGCCAACACCATGCTTAAAAGACATATTGCATTTATCCGTAATAGATAAAACCAATTCGGATCGGTCCGGCTCATTCATAAGATATTTAGAAGGCCCAATAGAACACATAAATATCCAAACAATCCTGTTGGGGCGCCACTTACTGGCATGCCATTCTCAATGGGCCAACTTTCGTCAACATATGTGCCCGTCGGCGTTGGATCATAAACCAGTCCGTATGGTCGAGTGGATTTCGTCTCGTCTTCTGGGATTCTTGAAAGTGCATCTTCTGCAGCATCTACCAATCCCTGATAAACCGCATTCATTAAACCGCGCCCACTGTATATGGGATCTTGGGGGACACCACCAGCTTCTGGTGCGACCCCACTGTTCGGGTCAACCGGGCTCGATGATGGTATAGGCATTAGTCCGAAACTGTCCATACTAATAGGGACAAACAAACCAGAGTAGCAATTCACTTGAAATGTTTCCTTTGGATCTCTGCTGACAAACCGTCCTGCTTGCTGACTCCACATCCGCGCTTTAAAATAATCAAGTCCTGTCTCCCGATCATGTCTCTGGCCGGTAAACAGGATCGGATAATTCGCTTCAGTGGGGATAACCGCTGTCCCATTCGAATCTACAAGCGCAGCCTTTCCATAAGGCGTATATTTGATCCTTGCGGTCAAATTACCGCTTCCGTCGTAGTACCTTAATGGGGAATATACAGAGTTGCTGACCGGGTAGAGATCAGAGCCCGCATTCACATCCGTCCGCACGACCAGTTCATCCAAATACAGGCCCCAGACATTCCGGGCCATTAGGGCCGTTGTTACCCCGTTATCCATGTATTCTTCGATTACCTGCCAGCCATTATAATAGTAGTGGTAAACATTGGTCCCATCATCTTTGGTCACACGCCGGCCATAAGCGTCATAGGCAAAGGTTGCAATTGTTGCATCCTGATCGTCTTTGACCTCCTTGAGCTTGCCGGCAAGATCCCAGACATATGTCCGGTTCCCATCGTCAGTCATGTTGCCTTGCAAGTCATACACAAGCGAAGTCTGATCGATGTCCGTGATCTGGTTCAGGACATTATGCGTCCGGTCTTGAGAGATCGTTTCGTCGCCGGATACATCATAGCCGGTCCAGTTATAAAGCAGATCCAGCCCCCAATCCTCTGTCCTCTGAACGCTCGACACCACCCACTCGTCATTGTTCAGCCATACATTACCGCGCTTCATTTCCGTCAGACGGTAAAGCCCGTCATAGTAATACCGCTCGTCCCAATTGGTTTCCTCGTCGATTTTTTGCGTAATCCGATTCCCCACTTTGTCATACTCGTAATGCTGGTCAAAGATCGTATTGGAATTGCCATCAACGGTCCTGCTCCGTGAAACCAAACCAATTGTACTGTATTCCAAGGTCGTGTCAATATCATTTCCTCTTCTGAACCACAGCTTGGTTCCGTCATCGTTCCAAGTCCATTGCCCGACCAGCAGTTCCGTGCCGCTGGTCTTCCGATATAGGTTGGACGGTCTGTGGTAGCTGTCATACTGCCACTGGATGCGGTTGTTCGATGAATCTGATGGGAAATACACGCATTTAAGTTCGCCGGCTTTGCTCCCGCCCTGGATATAGGAATAATTGATATAACGGGTAATATCATCGGAATGTGCTTGACGCTCTTCAAGCACTTGACCCACATCATTAAACTTTGTGTACACCCACGTATCATACATGCCGCCTGTGGCAGTTACTGTGTCATAGGCATCGTTGTAATCAAAGGAGTCGGTGCAATCCGGCGTCCCCCAGTTTGAAGGATCGCCCGTGGGCGCGGAAGTAAACGAGTAGAAATACCGATACAGAATCCGGTTGCGCTGATCGCGGGTATTCAGCACCCCGATCCACTGGTCCGTGGTGCTTTCAATCCGCTGCTCAAGCGTGGCTTTCAATTCACCGTCAGGATAATACCATGTTATTTTATCATGGGACAGGTCCGGATTGCTTGAGTCATAACCAAGGGTTTCTGTGACCAACTGACCCCGGGAATTATATTCGTACCGGGTTTTCTGCGCACCGGATAGACTCGGGTTGGAGGATGTGTAGGCTGTCAACTGCAGCAAGAGTCCCCGTGTATCATATCCCGAATCCGTGACTGAGTTCAAAGTGCCGGTCCCCCAGTCTTCGACTTTCCGGACCGTCCTTCTTGCCATGTCCATATAGGTGTGGTCCACCCGGTCTTCGGGATCCGTTACCGAGGACACATAGGTATCTGCCGGATCAAGGGTGTCACCTCCCGATGGCATTGCATCATGGGTATATACCGTGTCTTCATCCGCTGGATCAGTCTTTTTTACCAAGCGGCCGACGCCGTCGTACTCCATGACCCATTCGCGGCTTGCGGCATCCGTGCGGGTGACCCGCCAGCCGACCGTCTGGGACATATCCGCGGCCCATTCGTAGGTGAAGGTATCGGTTGTGATGGATATTGTTTCACCATCGTCCCAAACCTTCTTGGCTGTTATGCGATCAAGCTCATCGTATTCCGTGGTCAGCACCTTGCCGGAAGCCTCGATCGCTCTTCTGAGCTGGCCGTCACCGGTAAAACAGGTATAATCCGTCAGCAGGTCCGAGCCAATTCCATCGGAGGTCCGTTCCACTTTGTAGATGCGCCCGCAGCAGCCCTCATACTTCTTGACGTACGAATCGGAATCGCGGGTTTTGTTGGTATGGGTGGTGATATACCGTCTGTTCGTAGTGTCATCCGTATAGGTCCATTCCTGGTCTATGTCATTGTTTCCGCTCACATCCGCCGTAAAGGTGGACGGGCGGCCGTCATCGTCGTAGGTCCAGGAGAAGTCCTGGCCTTCCTCGTTGGTTTCACGGGTCTGATTGCCATCAGCATCGAAGTAAAGCGTTTTATATGATGAATCAGGATTGGTAATCCGGTCCATGCGGCCGCGGATATCATATCTATATGTTGTGGTACAGGCCGTGGTGTCTTCATCATAGACCGTCTGAGTGACCATGTTGTCTTTTGAGTCATAAGTATAAGCCACCTTGGCAAGTACCGATCCGGCCGAGCCGTTGAAGGCATAAGTTTGCCGGGAAGAGGTTTGACCCGCGGCAGTATAAGCATATTCGGTACGGGATTTGAGCGTATCGTCCATCCCGGAGCGGCGATAGAATGTGTCTGAGTACCATACCCGCCTGGTCTTCGGGCGAGGATTCTGTGCCGTATCCTCGTATTCAAAGGCATTCTCGGTTATCTGCCAGGTTCCGCTTGACAGCTGGCTGCCAGAGCTGCCGGGGGTCCCGGAAACCAGGCGGCACGTTTTCCTGATGAGCGGAAGTGTATTGCTTTGTCCGCCCTGCGCATACACATAAAGTATAAAGGTGCTGTCCGTTTGGATCTCTTCCAATTGTTGGGTGGTTGAGTTGTAGCGGCGATCTTCGGTCGCAACAACAGTGTCATCATCCTTTGTCGTTTCGATTTTCGTAAGCCGGTTGGCGGCGTCATAGGTATAGGCCATCCAGACCGGGTCCTCGGCCACCAAGGGCGCCGAAACACCGTCAGGATAATACCGGTTGGTTTTCCGCTTGACCAGACCGGCCGCGCCGATCGGATCGTCCGCTGCCTGTTTATTGGATATCCAGGTGGCGAGCTCCGAAGGATCGGTGGGGATGTCCGCCCAATCTGCGCAGGTATTGTATTCGATCTGCTCCAGTGAGCCGTCCGGGTATTCCGTTTCCGTGAGCTTGTTCATTTCATTGTAAGCGTAAGTCCACGTCCGGTTGGCCGGATCGGTACGCGATGTCACATATCCGGCGTCATTATGGGTTTCGCTGATCGTCCGGCTGGATGGCAGCTCAATCGAAGAGATGAAACCGTTTGAATCGTAGGTAAATTCAGTGGTTTTTCCGCAGGCTGAAACATAGGTCTGCACAAGACCGTATTTATTGCCGTCATTGGCCGAAGAGGTGAAATAGGTCCATTGCTCACAATTGCTGTCGGGCAGGACTTTCTTGATCAGCCGCAGATCGATCGGATCGATCCCGCCGGCATCATTGAAACTGCCATCTCCGTCCGAATCAAAGTTATAAATGGATTGGGTTGTATTGCCCAGAGTATCTTGATGGGTTTTCAGCAGACAGACGACAACGAGCTCTTTGTCCGTGTCGCCGGAATAGCTCTGGCCATAAGACATTTCCTGGTCGCCGTAATCCACTTTGACATAATAATAGGTCCAGTATTCGCTCTTAATCGGTGAGAAATGCTCATGGTCCAGCCGCACAAGGGCGTATTTGCTGTTGGCGGCATCTTCATAATGATAGTGATATTCACGGCCGTCGGCGAAGGTTGCATTTGTTTCAACATTATACCCGTAGGTCGACTCGGTAACGCCGCCCGTGACGGAATCGGTATTATCAGCCAGGTTGCCGCTTTCATCGTAAAGCTCGGTCCGGCCCTCGCCGGTCAGAAGATTCACATATGTGGTCTGATCCAGGGTCTCATGTTCCTGAAGCTCTAATACATCCACCCAGGAAGAACCGAAATACTTGGCTTTGCCGGTCATGAGACCGCCGTTGGCCGACCAGTTGCCATCAATCCATTCGCCGATGTAAAACCGGGTCTTGGCCTCGTCCAGACGGTTGTCGCACATCTCCCAGAATGGCCGGTATTCGCCGCCACCCAGGTCTTTCTTGTCGATGTCGTATATGCCGTAGGTTTCGTCAGGGTAAATGGCGGCCGCCATGATCCAGTAGCCCAGGCCCGTGTCATGCTTGTACTTGTATTCGGTCGTGTTGCCATCGATGTCCGTGACTGCCACGGCCCGGGCTACGCTGTCGTCGAATTCTTCCAGGTCAAATGTAACTGACCGTGCAGCCGTGGTCTGCTCGGCCACATACTCATAGATACCGCGTAACCGGCTGACCGTGGTTTCGCCTGGCTCAATGTAGACTTCGTCATTGGCGCTTTCGGTAAGATCGCTGTCATATACCCGGTCAAAGACAAGGACATTGCCGTAAATATCCTGTTTCTTATAAAGGTACGCAATGCCATTATATTCTTCTTCATTGTATGAATGCTCTTCAGGATCAACGTAATACCAAGCGTTTCCCCGCTGGTCGACAAGACGATAAGCCCGGGCAGAGACATTGGCGAGGCTGTGTCCGCTTACTGTGATGGACGCGGGTATCACTTCCGTCAGTCGTTTGCCGTAGACTGCGCCCCAGAGGGTGGTGAATTCCGGGGAATAAGTCGAACTTGTTGAAAGGTCATTGGAGAATTTCTGGTTGCTTATACCCGCCCCGCCGCCCTTATGGAAGACTGCTTCCGCATAGGTGGTCGTGGAGGTTTCGCTGATAACCAGATAACTCCCATACTGCTGGTCCCAAAGCCCCCCAAAGATGCCGTCGTATTGCTTGGACCGGGAATTGAATCGGAGATTGAACTTGAGATGCTGTTTGTCCCCATTAGGTCCAAGCATCCCGCTGACGAGTGTGTTCCCGCATCCGGGGCATGGTAGCCCGTTAATGCCGCCCATGCTACCGAGACTTGTGTTCGATGATGAGCTGCTCGATGTTATTGAACCACCGATTGCATCACAATTACTATTAGGATGTGCTTCGACAATTTCGCAATTAAGATCACACCCACCTTCCTTTCGGTTGTTCTTACATCCAGAGCCATCGGCCCAAACGGAAGAAGCGGCAAGCATGCTGATCACAGCAACGATGGCAATCCACAACCCTTTACGCATGGCCGTCCCTTTCAATATCCAATTATCATTAATATCCTACTCTGCAAATAATTCCGGCTTCTCTTTTTTCAGCCGTTTGTATTCATCTTCACTCAGGCCCACGACCTGGATCCTGGCCCAGCCTGATGCTTCAGGGGAATGGGCGATGATCATTGAGCCCCCGCCGGTTTCGGAACATATATAATGCACCCGGGCAATCCCCTGATCATCGGCCTTGATGGTGATGATGTTTTTATTGTTCTCTATAAAACCCCCATAATCCTGGGCGTAGAAAGTGCACGGCATGCCAGGCGGCACCTTCGCCTCAATGGTCTTCGGGGCTGCTTGGCCTTTGATCGTGTATTGATACCCCCCATGCACAATCTTGATGGGAACAAGGTTTTCCCCCGGCTTTACGGGCCGCGTCTGCTGAACACGATTATAGTCTATGGTGCCATAATACTTTTCGTCATAGGTAAAATACTTCGCGATCCTTTCTTCTTCAGTCATATTGACCGCGGCAATTCCCTCTTTATGGTTTGCGGGGGTCTCAGGATATGTGTCAAACACACCGCTTTCACTTTTTTGGGTTGCTGCTTGGTCGGAGGTTAAACCGACCTGTTGGGTTTTCAGAGCCGTTTCTTTGTTTTGGTCCACTTGACTATGGCTGGACCGTTCATCTTGAGAGACAAGAGAGCTTTGGGTATTAACGGATGGATTTGATCGCCGCGATTGGGGCGCTGATTGGCCGTCCTTGTTTCTGGCTGACAATCCAATTACCACGACGCCCACGGCAACGGCGATGAGTATAGCTTCGATCCAATATTTCCTGAAGATGCTCATTTGACCCTCGTCTTCTTCCGGCGGCGTGCCGAAAGTTGGTGGAAATTGAATTCCAAGCACGGCATTGAATTGTATCCTTATCGGGGCACATGTCAAGCGGCAATCCGTTGGGCAAGTTTCCATCTGAACGGCCGCTTGCGGCACGCTTCAGCACTGGCCGCCACCTTGTCGTAGATCTCAGCCTTCATACTGACGCCCTGCCATTTCAGCCGCTTGTGCTCCAGCGTGGCAAAGAGCAGCACCAGGGCCGATTTCTCGGTGGGGAAGCGGCCGATAACATCCGTGCGCCGGCGGACCTCGCGGAATGACCGCTCGATCACATTGCTGGTGCGGATCCGCTTCCAGTGGACCTCAGGAAACCGATAGAAGGTCAGACAGGCCTCCAAGTCATCCGCCAATATCTCAACGGCCGTGGTCAGGTCGTGCCTGTAGCGGTCGATAAAAGCATGGACTGCGGCGCGCGCCGCATTAAGATCCGTCGTATAGAAGATGGCATGCAGGTACGGACGGACCTCGTCCCGCCGCCGCTTGGGCACCCGTTCCAGTACATTGCGGACCTTGTGCACCGTGCAGCGCTGGCGCGGAATACCCGTCCATACGCCTTTGATCGCCGCGATGACGCCCTTGCCGCCGTCCGAGATCACCAAAAGCGGGATCTTCAGACCCCGCGCCACAAAGTCATTCAGCAGGGCCTTCCAGACAGCGCCGGCCTCGGTCGGTCCCAGCGCCAGCCCCACCAGCA
>JBDREB010000253.1:0-8167 GCA_043820325.1 Planctomycetota bacterium
CCATGCTTACCATGCGCCGTGCTCGCAAGTCTTTGTAGCTGCAGGGCTTGCCCCTGCCTCCGGATGGGCGACCGCAAGGGTCGCAGCTACGGGGTAAAGCGCGCGCACAGAAAGATTACGGACTTTTTGCGAGTTCATCAACCTATTCAATGTCCAACCAGACGGATACCCGAGCTTTTCATTTGACAAAGCCTCTTCAAACCGTACAATCCATAAGAGCCTATCCGAAAACCTATCCGAAGGCCCGAGGTCGTGCGAGGACAAGCCCTGCGACACTGCTCAGGGCCTTGAGCGCCAGTCGAACGGGCCGGGCATGAAGCCCGAAACAGGCTATGCCGAGAGCAGAGCGCATAGCCGATACAGGGCGACACAGCCCGGCGCAGCCGCAGCCGACCGAAGCCAGGAGTGGTTTGCGGATGGGCGCTAACTTCATGCTTGTCCTTTCCGGACCTTCGGGGGCGGGCAAGTCCACGCTCGTCCGCCGCATCCTGGCCGAGTACTCCGGGTTCACCTACTCCGTCTCCGCCACCACCCGCGCCCCGCGCCCCGGAGAACGGGAAGGCGTGGATTATTTCTTCGTCAGCGAGGAACGGTTCCAGGCCATGATCCGGGAAGATGCGCTCCTGGAATGGGCCCGGGTCTACGACCGCTTCTATTACGGCACCCCGCGCGCCTTCGTGGAGGAACAGCTCCGGCAGGGACGCGACCTGGTCGTGGATGTGGATGTCCAGGGCGGCCTGCAGATCATGGACCGGTTCCCCGCGGCCGAGTTCGTATTCGTCCGCACCCGCGACATCGCGACGCTGGAAGCCCGCATCCGGGACCGGGGGACGATGAATCCCGCCGAACTCACCGCCCGCCTGGCCACCGCCCGGGCCGAACTCGCCCAGGCCGGCCGGTACCGGCACGAGATCGTCAACGAGGACCTGGAACAGGCCTGGGCCGAACTCCAGGCCGTCATCCGGGCGAGAAAGGCCTCCGCCGCATGATCACGGGCCGTTCCGCAGCGGCGCTGGCCCGGAACGCCCTGACCGGACTGCTGTGGGGCGCCTTTCTCAACCTTGCCACGAACCTGCTTCTGCTCAACCAGTCGCACCATGCCGGCAACATCCTGCTGGTGCCGCCCCTCCTGACGCTGGCGGCCGCCTTCGCCGTCTTCCTGTATGCCGCCTGGCCGCTGCCCCTGGCGGTGGCCATCCCGGTCCATGCGGCCGCCCTGCCCGTCGCCCTGCTCATCGCCGCCCACGGTGACGCGTGGCTGCGCCTGCCCGCCGCGGTGGCCCCGCGGCTTATGGACCTGCTGCTCGGCCTGGCCGTCTTCGGCCTGCCGGCCTTCACCGGCGCGGCCTGGGCCGCGCAGATGGACCGGCCGGGCATCGTGCTGGCCGGCACCGCCGCGGGCATCATGGCGGCAGCGTGTCTGGCCCCATTCACGGGCCCGCACATCCTCCTGATCGCCCTGGCCGTTCCGGCCGGGGCCGCCGTGTTCCTCACCCGCAAGGCGCCGGTACGGGTACCGCCCGAAGAGGACCTGCCGCCCATCCCGCAGGCGGCCCTATCCATCGCCGGGATCGCCCTGCTGGCCGGAACGGCGGCCATCATGTACACGGTCATCCTGGGCTTTGCCGGCCTTTCCGGTCCCGGTCGGGCGGCGCTGGCCGCCACCCTCCTGGCGGCGGCCGCCGCCGGGGCCGCGGCCGCGCGCCCCCTCTCGCGTGACCGGGATGCGCTCATGCCCGGCCTGGGCATCGCCGCGGCCGGATTGGCCCTGCCGCTGGCCTGCATGGCCGGCCGGGCCCTCCTGGCCCACACCGCGCTGGCCGTCGCCCCCGCGGGGGCCGATCCCACCCGGAGCATCGTCGTGCCCCTGCTGGTGGGGGGCGCCCCCGCCTTTCTGGCCGGCCTGGCCTTCGCCACGGTCTTCCCCGCCTTGATGACCGGCCGGGCGGTGCGGGCGCGCAAGCGGTTGGTACTGGTGGCGGCCGCCATCATTCCGCCCTTCCTGCCCGCCTGGCTGGGCTGGCACTCCCATACCGCCGCGATCCTGGCCTGCGGTCTCACCGCCGCGGCCACGGGCTGTCTGGCGATACTGGCCACCCGGGCCGACCGGCGGATCCCCGCCGTACTGGCCATCATCGCGGCCGGCATCGCCACCGGGATCGTGGCCCACGGCCCGGGCGCGTTCCGCGCCCCGCTGGTCATGAACGCCAAGGCGCTCAACCTGCAGTTCCGCACCAAGGCGAATGCGCCGGCCGCCATCAATGCGCAGTACCGGGTGGCGGCCTACCACGAATACGGCGGCGGTTACTATGCCGAACTCACCGACCGCCGGACCCTGCAGACCTACCTCTTTGCCAATGGCGACCTGTTCTACCCCGACGAGTTCCTCGACGATGACCAGGCGCCCCTCATCCAGCTCGCCTGCCTGTTGCATCCGGCGCCGGCGCGGGTCCTGTACGGCGGCCCCGTGACGCCAGCCATCGCCGGAGCGCTCTCCGAGTATTTTCCGCGGTCCGTGACCGTGGCCGAGGAGTTCCCGGGCCTGGCATCGGGTACCGCCGCCACCTGCCTGCCGCGCGATCTGCGGGGCGTCCTGCAGACCGATCCCGGGCCATGGGATGCGATCATCAACCTGCCGGCCCAACCCGGCACCCGTGCGGCGCTGGGCCGGTACACGCGCGAGTTCTTCGCCGCGGCCGCCGCCCGCACTGCGCCCGGCGGCATCGTCGTCCAATTCCTGCCCTGCTACAAGGTAACGATCCCCTTCTTCAACGGCGTCCTGGCCGCATTCACCGATGTGTTCGGCCCCGGGGCCCAGGTCTGGTCATTCGGCAATTACTGCGTCCTGGTGGGGACCGTCCCGCCCTGGACACCCGATCTGGCCGGCTTCTGCGCCCGGTTCGAGCGGTCACCCCGCCCGGGCCCGTTCCGCCGCCCCGCCGACATCCTGGCCTGCTACATCACCCGGGGCAGCGTCCTGGCCGACCATATCGTGCCGTGGCAACCCCTGCATGACGGCGGCACCCTGGCCGCCGCCGCCGCCGGCGACAAGGCCCTGTTCCATACCTACGAATTCATCAACGCGATCGCCGAACCTTTCGACCGGCTCTTCCCCGGCGACAGCGCCGCACTGCGACCGGCCGAATACCGCCAGGCCCGCCGCCAGTACGCCGCCACCCGCCTGGCCTGGATGACGGGCAGCATCGACGCCGCCCGCGCCGGGATCAAGGAAGCCCTGCGCCTCATGCCTGATGACGGCCTCCTGGCCGACCTGGAACACTACCTGGCCTTCCGGGTGGCCGTACGCCTGGCGCAATCCCAGCACAAGCGTTTCCAGCTCGAGGAGGCGCTCAAGTCCTTTGAAGCGGCCGATGTCGTGCGCGACCTGGGCGCGACCGAACTCACCGAGATCGGCGAGATCAACCTGGAACTCGCCCGCCGGGCGGAGTGGCCCGAACAGGTCAACCGGGCCCGGGCCGCCCTGGGCTGGATGGCCCGGGCGCGGGCCCTCCGTCATGACGCGGTATACGCCTCCTCCGGGGCCGTCGAGGCGCTGCTGGACCTCAAGCTGGTCGACCGGGCCCAGCGGGAACTGGTGACCCTGCGCGATGCCGATCCCGCCTTCCCCGGACTGGCCGAGCTGGAGCGGCGCCTGGCGGCGGCGGACGCGAGCCTGGCGCCGGCGGATGATCCCGCCCTGCGGGAGATCATCGCCGCGGCGATGGCCGGCCTGTTCGCGGCCACCGATACGGCAACCGTGAACACCCAGGCGGCCTGCCTGGTCACGGCGGGGTTCACATCCCTGCCCCCGCTCGTGGGCGCCTTTGCCGGGGCCGGCGAAACCGGCCAACGACGCATCATCCATATGCTTACGCGGCTGGGGGGGGATCCCGCCCTGGCCGCCACCCGGACGATCATGCAAAGCGACGCGCCCGATGCGATCAAGCTGGAATGCTTCGACCTGCTCCGGATCTACGGCGACCGGACCGATACGGCCCTGATCGGACCCTTTACCCGGCCGGCCTACCCGGCCCCCATCCGCGCCAGAGCGGTGATCGCGCTGGCCCGCATGGAACACCCGGCCGCCATCCCCTGGCTGATCGACGCCCTGGCCGACCCGGAGCCCGCGGTCCGGTCCGAGGCGCTGGAAGCGCTGCAAAGCGCCCACGCCGCCTTTGCGGGCCTGGATGCGGCCGCCGTCACCACGGCCGATCTTACGCGCCTGGCGGTGGCCTTCGCCGCCCTGCCCGCCGACCTGCGCTGGCCGCCCTTTCCCGGCGAAGCGCCGCTCTCCCCCTCCACTGGAGGCCGCCCATGAACCTCGCCGATACCGTCATCCTCGGCATCATCCAGGGCCTTACGGAGTTCCTGCCCATTTCCAGCGACGGGCACCTGGCCGCGGCCGGCTTGATCGGCCTGGTCCGCGAAGAGGTCACCCCCACCGTGGCCGTAATGCTGCATTCCGGCACCCTGGCCGCGCTGCTGGTCTGGTTCTGGCGGGACGCGCTGACAGTGATCACCAGCCGGCGGGACCTCATCCGGCCGCTGGTGCTGGCAACCATTGTCACAGCCGCCGTGGCCATTCCGCTTGAGAAACTGATTGATAAATCGTATCAATCGGCTATAATGATAGGGTTGGGATTCATCGGGACCGCCCTTCTGCTCGCCGCCGGTGAATGGTCCATGCGCGCATCCCGCCCGCCGGGAGTGCGGGTCGGATGGCCGGCCAGCCTGGTCATCGGTCTCCTGCAGGGGTTGGCGGTCCTGCCGGGGCTGAGCCGGTCGGGGTCGACCATGGCCGCGGGGTTCATGGCCGGGCTCGAGCGGGACGCGGCTGTACGGTTCGCCTTCCTGCTCGGCATACCCGCGATCGGCGGCGCCGTCCTGCTCAAGGCGCCGGAACTGGCCGCCACCGAGGGCTGGGGCATCATGGCCGCGGCCTTCGGTGTGTCGTTCGTCACCGGCCTGGCCGCCCTTGCGCTGCTCTTTCGCGCCCTGCGTTCGCGGTACTTCGTGCTCTTTGCCGTTTATACGCTCCTGGCCGGTACGGGCCTTCTGATCTACGGACTCCGGATGCCATGAACATGAAGCTCATCACCCGTGAAGCGATCGCCATCGCCCTCCTGGTACTGGCGGTGGTGGTCCTCATCAGCCTCATGACCTACACCCCGGAAGACTACCCCCAGAACCATTACCAGGGGGACGGGCCGGGGCTGGTCAAGAACAAGGCGGGCGTCGTCGGCAAGTTCCTGTCCGGGTTCCTCATCGAGAACATCGGCCTGGCCGGTTTCGTATGCATGTTCTTCATCTTCATGTGGGGGGCCATGCTGGCCTTCTCAGGCAAACCCGTGCCGTTCTTCTGGTACCGGATCCTGGCCTCGCTGGGCCTGGTCTTCGCCACGGCGCTATTTTTAAGCCTGAATTCGTTCGCCAGCCTTGACTTCGCCAATCCGGCCAAACACCAGGTCTACGGTTTCCTGGAGAACCTGGTGAAAGTCAAGCTCAACCTGGGCGATGTCGGCCTGGGCGGCAAATTCGGGTATGTGGCCACCCAGGCCGGTCACAAACTGCTCGGCAAGGCCGGTACCGAGATCATCGCCTTCGGGTGCATCCTGATCGCGATCGAATTCGCCTTCGGCTTCCTCCTCTCCGCCCTGGTGATGCGCAGTTTCCGCTGGACCGTGGCCGCGATCAAGGCCCGCCGCGCCGCCGCGGCCAAGTCGGCCGCCGGGCGCGAAAAAACGCTCTCCGAACCCGAACTCAAGGTGAAGAAAACCGGCGAAAAACGCCCCGCCGCCCCCGCACCGGCCCCGGTCCCGGCCCCCACCCCACCGCGCGAGGACCCGCCGCGCAAGAGCGAGGAACGCAAGGAGGAAAAAAAGAAGCCCGCCCCGGTCCCGGCACGCAAGAGACCCGTGGAAGCACCCCGGGGTGACGGCACCTACACCCTCCCGTCCATCGACATGCTCGAAGAACTCCGCAAGGCCACCCGGGACAAGACCGAGGTCCAGGAATACCGCGCCCGGGTCATTGAGGCGGTCCTGCACGACTTCAAGATCGAGGGCAAGGTGGTGGCCATCCACCCCGGCCCCGTGGTCACCCAGTACGAGATCGAGCTCGGCGCGGGCATCCGCGTGAACGCCGTGCTCCAGCTCGCCGACAACCTCACCATGGGGCTGCAGGCGCAGGGCATCCGCATCGAAGCCCCCATCCCCGGCAAGCCCACGGTGGGCATCGAGGTCCCCAACAAGGAATCCGAGTTCGTGCAGATGCGCGACCTCATGCAGAACATGAGCGAAAAGCCCCGCAAGATGGGCATCCCCCTCCTGATCGGCAAAGACACGCGGGGCAATCCCATCGAGGCCGACCTGGCCGGCATGCCCCACCTGCTCATCGCCGGTTCCACCGGCTCGGGCAAGACCGTGTGCATCAACTCCATGATCATCAGCATCCTCATGCTGCGCCGCCCCGACGAGATCAAGCTCATCATCATCGATCCCAAGATGGTGGACATGGCCTCCTACCGCGGCATTCCCCACCTGCTCACCCCGGTGGTCACCGACATCCAGAAGGCCGAGGCGGTCCTGAACTGGGCCGTGAACGAAATGGAGCGCCGGTACAAGCTGTACAGCCTCACCGGGGCCCGCAACCTGGCGGCCTATAACCTGATGAAGAAGGAGGAGATCCTCAAGATCATGGCCGATGCCGGCAACCCGGCCATCTTCCACAACGGCGCGATCCCCTACCCCATGCCCTACATCGTGGTGGTGGTGGACGAGCTGGCCGACCTGATGTTCGCCTCGCCCAAGGAGATCGAATTCTCCATCACGCGCATCGCCCAGAAGGCGCGCGCCGCCGGCATTCACCTGATCCTCTCCACTCAACGGCCGTCGGTGGATGTGATCACCGGCCTGATCAAGGCCAATGTGCCCACGCGCATCGCCTTCAAGGTCGCGGCCAAGGTCGACTCGCGCACGATCCTGGACATGAACGGCGCCGAGACCCTGCTGGGCCACGGCGACATGCTCTATGTTCCGCCCGGCACGTCCAAGGCCGTGCGCGGGCAGGGCGTCTACATCTCCGACGCCGAAGTCAACGACATCGTGGAATTCTGCAAGGTCCAGGGCCAGCCGATCTTCTCCACCTCGCTCGAAAAGGCCCAGGCCGGCGGGGGCGACGCGGAAGGCGGCGAGATCGGCGATATCGAGGACGGGATCGAGGACGCCATCCGCGTCACCTGCGAGACCCAGCGCGGTTCCGCATCGCTCCTCCAGCGCAAATTGGGGTTCGGCTACAACCGCGCCACCAAGATGGTCGAGACGATGGAACTGCTGGGCGTCGTGGGCCCCTACGAGGGCTCCAAGGCCCGCCAGGTGATGATGTCCATCGAGGAATTCGATTCGATCGGCGGCCTCAAGGGCATCCTCGATCGCCACGAAAAGCAGAAAGGCGCCTGACCGGCCACCGATCCCCGCTATCGCAGGACAGCCGTGGCTTTCAAAAAAGCCTGTTCGGCTTCCGCGCTGAAAAACACCAATGTTACCATGATGCCGGCGTGGTCCGCCAGAGCCCCGCGCAACGATTCCAACGCGACCACGGCGGCGGCTTCCCGGGGATAACCGTAGACGCCCGTGGATATGGCCGGGAAGGTAGCGGTCCGCGCTCCCAGTTCGACGGCGAGGTTCAGCGAATTGCGGTAGCAGGCGGCCAGGAGCGCGGGTTCGTTCCTGCCGCCGCCGTGCCAGACCGGGCCGACCGTGTGGATGACCCAGCGGGCCGGCAGGTCGCCGGCCGCGGTAGCCACCGCCGTTCCCGCGGGCAGACCGTCCGGGTACTGCGTGCGGCGCACCTGGCGGCATTCTTCCAATATCGCCGGCCCGCCCACGGCGTGGATGGCCCCGTCCACGCCGCCGCCCCCCATCAATCCACTGTTAGCCGCGTTCACGACCACATCGACCCGCTCGGCCGTGATGTCGCCCGTCTTGACGATCAGGCGGCCGTCGAGGAACACAGAACCCATGGCTTTCCTTAGTACACCGCCCCATAATTAAGGGGCCAGATCTCAATCATCATAATGACCCGATTCCGGAACGCTGGTTCAAGCCGGATCTTGTTTGGTAGGGGCACGGCATGCCGTGCCCAACCCAATTGGACCCAAAACAAGCGT
>JBDREB010000254.1:0-2331 GCA_043820325.1 Planctomycetota bacterium
GGCAGGCCTTTCGACCCTTCGACGCGATGACTTGCTCAGGGTTGAGAACAACAGGCTCAAGGTCCATGACTTCAGCGTGCGGCGGGAACGGAAATCCCGCGGGTTGAAACCGCGCGGGCTACCGGGAGCGGCCCGCAATTCTCCTGTTTTTCCATTGCCCGGGACCGCATTGCAGATAGAGCCACTTGCAAAACCCCCTGACCGCTTCTATATGTAGTGGTTATTCTTGTTGCCGCCACCACAGACCGTGGCTTGATCGCTGACTCTTGGGGGTTTTGCAAGTGGCTCGATATACTATGCGGGTGGTTCCACCCGTATCCGGCACCCGAAAGGCGTTTATGGACCCGATCGGCGAATTGAAAAAGTACCTTGACGAAGTCAGGGATGCCGAAGTGCTGGAATGGTATCGGATGACTCCGGAACAGCGCTTTGAGGAATCTTCGAAACTTTGGGATGTGTTCAAGCTATGGGGAGGGCGGTATGATCCCGGGCCCGATTCACAAAGTCCTTTCCATATTTTTGAAACATGATGGCCGAACACCTGGCCATTATCCCGTAAGGCGGATCGTCGGAGCGGAAGGACGGCTTGCACCTTTAAACTGTTCTTTTGGGATTGCAGTCCGCTGATGGTATGGTGTGTACAACTATAGTTATAGCAATGTGTTATGTTAATTGTCATGCTATTATTTAAGTTTATGTTATGCAATGAACGCAATAATACCCTTGCATAAAACTAAATAATGGATATAACAACCCTTGCAATAAGCCAATTATAGGAATATGATCATGTATCGGACTGCCCTGGTTTACCTCTCTGAATGGAAGGCTAAGATCTCCCGCAAGCCATTGGTGATCCGCGGCGCCCGGCAGGTTGGGAAGTCGTTCCTGGTAAGGATGTTCGCCCAAAAACCCTTTGAAAACCTCATCGAGATCAATGTGGAGCGTGACCGGGATGCCGCGTCGCTCTTTGCCTCGCATGATCCCGCGTCCATTCTACCTCTCCTTGCCGCGCGTTATGGGCAACCGATAAAGCCCGGGGGCACGCTGCTTTTCCTCGATGAAATACAAGCCGCGCCTGAACTCCTGGCCGGCCTGCGCTATTTCCATGAGCACCTGCCCGCCCTGCATGTGATCGCCGCCGGATCGCTCTTGGATTTCGCCCTGGCCGACCACCGCTATGCGATGCCGGTCGGTCGGATCGAGTATCTGCACCTTGGACCGATGAGCTTTGAGGAATTCCTGCTGGCCCGCGACCGCGCGGCGCTCCGGGATTTCCTGGCCGGGTATACGATCGGCGGTGAGTTGCCGGAGGCCATCCACGCCGAGGGGATGCGTCTGGTGCGTGAATTCCTGGTGGCCGGGGGCATGCCCGCATCGGTGGTTGCGCTTGGCGGCCCCGGCGGGAGCCGCGAAAGCGAGGCCGAGCGGCAATCCATCCTTTCCACCTTCCGGGAGGACTTCAACAAGTACGCCGGCCGCGCCGATGTGCGCAGGATCGAGAAAGTCTTCGCCAAGATCCCGCTCCTGGCCGGCCGGAAATTCATGTACAGCGGCGTCGATCGCGAGGATCGTTCGCGCGACCTTGGCCGGGCACTGGAACTGCTCTGCATGGCCCGTGTCGCCCACCGTGTCCGGCACACCGCGGCCAACGGCCTGCCAATGGGTGCCGAGGCCGACGACCGCGCCTTCAAGGTCCTGTTCATGGATGTGGGCCTCATGGTCCGGAGCTCCGGGCTGGGTGTTCTCGACTTCGAGCCCGCCGCCGACCCGATGCTGGTCAACGCAGGCGCCGTTGCCGAGCAGTTCATCGGTCAGCATCTGCTCCATGCTGGCGAACCCTATGACGAACCGGATCTGCACTGCTGGATGCGTCCCAAGAGCCAATCCAGCGCCGAAGTCGACTACCTGATCGCCGTGGGCGGCACCATCGTGCCGGTGGAGGTCAAGGCCGGCCGTACGGGAACGCTTAAAAGCCTGCATGTCTTTCTGCGGGAAAAAAGGCACGACTTCGGCCTGCGATTCAACGCCGACAGGCCTTCACTGCTCGATGCCGAAACAAGCCTGGCTGACGGCGGCAACAGGCCGTTCCGGCTGCTCTCGCTACCGCTCTACATGGTCGGTCAGACACTGCGGCTGTGCCGGGAGAACATGTAAGGGCCAAGAGTAGGGGACGGTGGCGAATGGCGTTAACTTAAGTGCAGATTTCCTGATCCCGGCGGAAAATGCTTTGGCACTTTTTGGCGTCAGCCAGGCGCGTGAATCAACCATAGGCCGGTTTGGGTGGTTACCGTAGGGGCGGGTTTGAAACCCGCCCTTTATTGCCGTTTCGCG
>JBDREB010000255.1:0-9990 GCA_043820325.1 Planctomycetota bacterium
GGAGGTATGCCCTATGCTCGTAGAAAGTATACTGCGGCGGACACTGGGAGTCAAGGGATTTCGTGTGATCAAAGTGGAAGAGACCGACAAGGGGCTGGTGGCGGAGCTGGCTGCCCGTAAGGGGGCCCGGCCATTATGCGGCACCTGCAAGCGACGGCGTTCGGGCTATGACCGGCTTCCGATGCGGCGCTGGCGGTATGTGCCACTGTGGGGCATAGCGTTTGAGCTGCAGTATCGGCCCCGGCGTGTGGACTGCCGGCAGTGTGGGGTCACGGCGGAGCATATGCCGTGGAGCATGGGCAATAGCCGGCTGAGCCTGCACATGATCGTGTTCTGCAGCATCCTGGCGCGACTGATGAGCCGGCAGGAGGTCGCCCGGCTGGTGCACACCCATTGGAACACGGTCAAGGCGGCGGTGGCTAAGTACAGCGCCTCACAATTAAGGGCAGATTTCCTGATCCCGGCGGAAAATGCTTTGGCACTTTTTGGCGTCAGCCAGGCGCGTGAATCAACCATAGGCCGGTTTGGGTGGTTACCGTAGGGGCGGGTTTGAAACCCGCCCTTTATTGCCGTTTCGCTATTAGCCGGGAGGGCGGGTTTCAAACCCGCCCCTACACGGTTGACATCCGGATGTTCCCCGTACAATCACCTGTGGGTCGAAAAAAGTGCCAAACCTTTTTCCGAAAAACATGACCGGTTACGGATAGGGATCAGGAAATCTGAAGGGGTGACCGCCGTTGGTGCGACTGACGGCTTTGGTCCCGGCCGTACACCGTTTGCCGTCTACCGAAACGCCTTTCGTGTCCGCAAGCCGTATGCCGGTCCCCCCGTGCCTTCGGCCGGGCAAACGGGAACGGGATCCCAGCGTATGTTTCGCTTTGACAGACAAAGGAATAACCGATGAACATTGACACCAGCCGTGCCGTTGCCATTCTGATGGACCTGCTCCGCCTGGCGGGGGTCTCGGGCGCCGAGGCACCGGTGGCCGACTATATCATCCGTGCCGCGCGCAAGGCGGGCGTGAAGCCGGGCTGGATCAAACGCGACCGGGCCCATTTGAAGAGCCCGGTGAAGGGGAACGCGGGCAATCTCATCATCCGCCTGCCCGGCACCCGGCCGGGACGGGCGGGGATGTTCTCGGCGCACATCGACAAGGTGGCGATCGCCGCCGGGTGCGTGCCCGTCCGCCGGGGGAACACCATCCGGCCGCAGGGGGCCACGGCCCTCGGCGGGGACGACCGTTCCGGCACCGGCGTACTCCTGGTGACGCTTGAGAACCTGCTCAAACACCGGGTCGACCACCCGCCCCTGGTCTTCCTCTTCACCGTGCAGGAGGAGATCGGGCTTTTCGGTTCGCGGTATGTCGACCGCGCCCTTCTCGGCCGGCCGGCCTGGTGCTACAATTTCGACGGCCGCCTGCCGAACCAGGCCTCTCTCCAGGCGCCTTCAGCCGCAGCATTCACGGCCGTCATCCACGGCCTGGCCGCGCACGCCGGTCAGCACCCGGATCGGGGCATTTCGGCCGCGCTCATCTTCGCCGACGCGCTCATGGCCGTCAAGCGGCAGGGACTCTATGGCGAGGTGCGGCGGGGCGGTCGGAAGGCCGGCACCTCCAATGTGGGCGTGATCGGGGGCGGCTCGGCCACCAATGTGGTCATGGACCGGCTGACCGTGCAGGGCGAGGCGCGGGCCTACAGCGCCGCCCTGCTCAAGCACATTCTCGCCGCCTACCGCACCGCGTTCGAACGGGCGGCGCGCCGCCATCGCAACGCGGCGGGCCGCACCGGCCGCGTGACATTCACCGTGACCGAGACCTACCGTACTTTCGATGTGCCGCGCACCGCGCCGGCCGTCCGGCGTTTGACGGCCGCCCTGAAGGGGATGGGCCTGGCACCCGAATTCCCCACCGGGTTCGGTGGCCTGGACGCGAACTGGTTCAATTCCTACGGCATACCCACGGTCACCCTGGGTGCGGGGGAACGCGATCCGCATACGCCCGCCGAGACCCAGGACATTCCCGATTACCTTGAGGCCTGTCGGCTGGCCCTCAGGCTGGCCGCCGCACCGGTATGACCTTCCGCGATCCCTGGTTCTTCCTCCTCCTGGCGGTCTTCATCCCCGCCCTGGTCTGGCCCTTTTTCCGCCGCCGCCGGGGCGCGGTCCTGCCGTTTTCCTCGGCCCGCCGCCTGCGGGGACTGCCCCGTTCGCTCCGGCTCCGCCTGCGGGTCCTGCTGCCCCTGCTTCTGGCCTGCGCGGCGGCGCTTCTGGTGACCGCCGTTGCCCGGCCGCGCACCGGCCGCGCCGAACAGCGCAGCCGCGCCGAGGGGGTGGCCATGATGATGGTCCTCGACCGGTCGGGGAGCATGGCCCAGGCCATGGACGACAAGGGCCGCACGCGCATGGAGGTGTCCAAGGATGTCTTCCGGGCCTTTATCATGGGCGACCGCGAGCGCGACCTGCGGGGACGGCCCGACGACCTGGCGGGGCTTATTACTTTCGCCAGCTTTCCCACGGTCTCGTGCCCGCTCACGCTCTCCCATGCCGCGCTGGTGGCGGCCACGACCGACCTGCAGTGCGTTTCGGAGGAACAGTACGGGGACAACGCCAAGGCCTTTGCCCAGACGGCGATCGGCGACGCCTTGAAACTCGCGGCGGCCAAGCTCGTCACGGCCGAGGAAAAACTCCGGGCCGACCAGGGCGCCGGGTTCAAACTGAAAAGCAAGGTGATCATCCTGCTGACCGACGGCGAGAACAATCTCGGCGGCGACCCGGTCGAGGCGACCACATTCGCGGCCGGCCACGGCATCCGCATCTACGCCGTCGGCATCGGATCGAGCGGCGCCCAGCGCCGGCAGGACGCCTTCGGCGGTCTGTTCGTCACCGCGTTCGGCTCGGGCGGGGCCGACATGACCACGCTGAACGCCGTGGCCGACGCCACGGGCGGGTTCGCGCGCGAAGCCACGGACGCGGAATCGCTGGCCGCGATCTACCGCGAGATCGACAAGGCCGAAAAAACGGCTTTTGAGTCGGACACCTATGTGGCCTATGACGAGCATTACCGGCCCTTCCTGATCGCCGGCATGGCGCTCTACCTGTGCTTTCTGCTCCTGGACGCCACCCTGCTGGGACGGGTGCCCTGATGGATTTCTACACCTTCACCGATTTCAGCGTTTTCACCTGGCTCTGGCTGCCGGTTCTGGGCGCCGTGGCCCTCGGCGCCTGGACGGTCCGCCGCAGCCGGCGGGCGGTGCGGCTCTTCCATTCGGCCGGCGACCGGCCCGTCCCGGTGCGCTACGGCATGCGCTGGGCGCGCATCGCCGGCGCCGCGGCGGGCGTGGGCCTGCTGGTCCTGGCCCTGGCCGGCCCGCGCTGGGACCCCCGCGCCGTGGAACAGGTGCAGATGGGCCGCGACATCGTGGTGCTTCTGGATGTCTCCGCCTCCATGGCGTGCATGGACATGAAACCCAGCCGCCTGACCCAGGCCAAGACCGCGATCGAGGGGCTGGTGCGGCAGCTGGAGGGCGACCGCGTCGCCCTGGTGGCCTTCGCGGGCGCGCCCCGCCTCATCTGCCCGCTCACCACCGATTACGGGTATTTCCTCACGGTCCTGCGCGATGTGGATGTGAACACGGTCCAGCGCGGCGGCACGCTGATCGGTGACGCGCTCCATTACGCGGCCGACAATGTCTTTCCGGCCGAGGGCAAGGCCTACCGCGACGCCATCCTGATCACGGACGGTGAGGACCACGGCAGTTTCCCTGAAAAGGCGGCCGAGATCGTCCATGCCAAAAAGAACATCCGCCTCCACATCATCGGCCTGGGCGACAGCGTCACCGGCGCCAAGGTGCCGGTCTACGACCAGTTCGGCAAGTTCAGGGAATACCGGTCGTATAAGGGGCAGTTCGTCTATTCCCGGCTGGATGAAAAGAACCAGAACACCCTGCTGGCCATGGCCGTCAGCACCGACGGCACCTGGCTGCCGGCGGAGACGAAGAGCTTCGACCTGGCCCGGCTCTACCGGGAGAAGATCTACCCCGCCGCGCGGCGCGAGACGGCCAGCCGCACGAGCGTGGAATACAGCGAAGGGTACCAGGTGTTCATCCTGGCCGGTCTGGTGCTGATCACCGCGATGCTCTACCTGCCGGAGCGGCGCGCATGAGGCGGTTGGTTGTGATCATTTTGGCGGCCGCCGCGCTGGCCGCGGCCGAACTGCCCCTGTGGGAACGCAACGCAGCCGCGCTCCAGGAGTATACGGCCGGATGGTTCCAGGCCGCGGCCGACCAGTGGCGCGACGCCGAAGTGGCGGCGCCCGAGGATGCCGTCCTGCTCTTCAACCGCGGCGCGGCCACCTACCGGCTGGGGGCGTTCAAGGAAGGCGCCGAGTTCTTCATGCGCGCGGCCCAGGCCGCACCGGACGACGGGCTCGAGCGTGCGGCGTGGTTCAACTGCGGCAACGCCCAGACGGAACAGGCCCGGTCGCTGGCCGAAACGGACCTCCAGGGCGCCGTCGATCTGTTGGGGACGGCGGTGGCCGCCTACCGGAGCGTGCTGGCGACCGACCCGGAACACGCCGACGCGCGGCACAATCTGATGGTGGTCAAGGTGCTCTACAAGGACCTCCTTGACCGGCTGCGCCAGAAAGAGAAGGAACAGCCGGGGCCCAAGAATGATCAGCCCACCCTGCCCGAACGGATCGCCGAACTTTTAAAACGGCAGATGGCCGCGCGCGTGCGTGCCGCGGGCATGGACCAGGCGCCCGCGGCCGCGGCGGCCGCCTCCGCGCTTCGGGCGGCGGCGGGCCGGTGCGCCGACGGCGTCCGGGATGGGAACTGGCCCGGGGTCATGGCCGCGGCCGATGACGCGGTCGGGGCGATCAAGACGATCGGCGGGGCGCTGGCCGCCGCCGGCATCGGGTCCGATCCCGCCTACGCGCCCGCGGTGCAGGGACTGGCGGTGAAGGCCGAATCGGCGGGTGTGCTTTTGGATGCGCTCAAGGCGGGCGCCAACGCGGCCGATGGCCCCGGGTGCGCGGAGAAGGCCGGGCGGCTGGGACAGGAGGTCGAAGGTTTCACCGGCGACCTCGACACCCTCTACCGCCGCATTGCGGAGGAACGGACCGGCCTGGCAACCGAACAGGCGGCGCTCGGCACGGATACGGCCGCCATCGGCACGGAGATCGACGGTATGCTGGCCGCCGCGGCGGCAGGCGGCGGCGCTCCCGCCCCGGCCATGCCCCAGGAACAGCAGTACCTGCTCAAGGATGTGCGCGCCCTGCTGGGCGAGGCGGTCCGCTATGAGGGCGAGGCCGTGCCACCGCTCAGGGAGGAACGCTACGGCGCGGCCGTCCCCGCGCAGGACGAGGCGGCGCGCAAGCTGGCCGAGGCGCTGGCGAAGTTCCAGAACAAGGACCAACAAAAGCAGGACCAGAACAAAGACCAGAACCAGCAGCAACAACAGCAGCAGCAGCAGCAACCGCAGAAGCAGGACGCCTCGATCGAGGAGGTCCTGGACAAGGAACGCCGCGACCGGCAGATGGAACAGCAGATGCAGCGGATGCAGGCCGGCCAGGTGCAGAGCGAGGAGAAGGACTGGTGATGGGCCGGCTGATCCGTATGCAAAGACTGGGCCTGACGGTCCTGCTGGCGTGCGCCGCGGCCGGAGCCGTGGAAGTCCGGGTGACCCTGGACCAGCCGGTCGTTTACATCGGCGCCGCGGCCACGCTGACGGTCTCGGTGCAGGGGACCCAGGAAGCGACGGCCCCGGTCTTTCCGGCCGTGGACGGATTGCAGATCCAGCCGGGCAACCGCATGCAGCAGACGAGTATTGTCAACGGCCGCAGGACCGTTTCGGTCGAACACCAATTTGCGGTCGTCGCCGTGCGCGAAGGCGTGTTCACCATTCCCGGACCGGAGGTGACCGCCGGGGGTGTCCGCGTGCAGGGCAACGCGGTCACGCTCACCGTGAGCCGGCCGCCGGCCACGGACAGGTTCATCGTGCGCCAGTCGTTCAGCAAGCCCGCCTGTTATGTCTTTGAACCGATCACTTATTCCTGCACCGTGCTGGCCGCCCTGGAAATCCGTGAGACCGGCCTGCGCATCCCGTTCCTGCTCGAAAGCAGCAGGCAGGACGCGGAGGAGACCTTCCGGTTCGGCGGGACCCCCGCCGCCCGCGAGGCCCGGCCGCTGGTGGTCTACAACCAGCGGTTCCCGTTCGCCCTCGGCACGGCCGTGGTGGATGGGGTGTCATACACTTCGTACACCTTCACCGTTGAAGTGACCCCCCTCAAGGCGGGGGTCTTTGCCTTCGGACCCGCGGGCGGGGATATCGCCTCGGGTGAGGTCCAGAATTACACGCGGGATTTCTTCGGCAATGTGCCGGTCTTCAAGAAGTACTATGCTGTCTCCGGGGAAGTCGGTCTGGAAGTGCGGGAAGTTCCCGCCGCCGGCCGTCCGGCCCTGTACACGGGCGCGGTGGGCGTGTTCACCATGCAGGCCGCGCTCTCGGCCGCCTCGGGAAATTCGGCGGGCCAGACGCCGCTCAAGGTCTATACCACCGAACCGCTCACCCTGGCCCTTGAGGTGGGCGGCCGCGGCCTGGTGGAAAAACTGCCCGCGCCCGCGGTGGCCGCCGCCCTGCCAGCCGGTGCCTTTGTCGTGGGCGACGACATGGTGGCCGCTTATGACGCCAAACGCAATATCAAGACCTTCACCGTGACCCTGCGGGTGCTCGACGCGTCCGTGAAGGCCCTGCCTGCCCTGGAATACCCGTATTTCGATGTGGACAAGGGCGCCTACGGTGCGGCGTGTTCCCAGCCGGTCCCGCTGGAGGCCATTGCCACCGAGCAGATCTCGTCCGACCGCGCGCAGGTCTTCAGCGCCGCCGCGCCCGGCCCCGGCGGGCAGGCGTTGCGTCATGAAGAGGGGGGGCTGGCCGGCAATTATGAAGGGCCTGAATTGCTGGTCAATCGCGATTACCGTCGGTATTTCGCCCCGGCGGGGCTGGCCATGGCCTGGGGGCCGCTGGCGGCCGCCCTGGGGTTGTGGGCCGTGGCGGGGTGGTCGCGGCGCTGGCTGGCCGATCCGGCCGCGCAAAGGCGGCGCGGGGCGCTCGGCCGGGCCCTGGCACGGGTGGGCGCAAGCGCGCGGGCGGAGGATCCGGCCGCCGAACTGGCCGGGGCGGTACGGGGGTACACGGCCGACATTTCAGGCCGGACGGGCGAGGCCCTGACCGCCGGGGATGTGCGCGGTGTCTTTGCCGAACGCGGGGTGCCCGCCGGCGAAGTGCAGGCGCTGGAGGAACTCCTGGCGGCCTGCGAGGCGCACCGCTACGGCGGCACGGGGGCGGGCGATGCGGGCACGGCCGCGGCGCGTGCGCGGGCGGTCCTCAAGACCGTCGACCGGTACTGCCGGCTCCTGGTGATCGGCGCGGTCTGCCTGTGGGCCGGCCAGGCCGGGGCGCTGGAAAGCGACACCCTCCGCCAGCTCGAACAAAGCGCGGCCGGGGCCTGCCAGCGCGGGCTTGCCGCGCTCAAGGGCGGGGATTCGGCCGCGGCCCAACGGGAGTTCCGCGCCGCGCTGGTCGATTACCGGACCATCGTCGACGAGGGCGGCATCAGGAGCGGCCCGCTCTATTTCAATCTCGGCAACTGCTGCTACCACCTGGGCGGCATGGGCGAGGCGGTCTATTATTACCGCATGGCCATGCGCTACCTGCCCCGCGACAAGACCGTCCAGGCCCATTACGCCCTGGCCCTCCGCCGGTGCCCCGATGTGGTGACCCCGCCGGCCGAGGACCGGCTGCGCGCGGCGCTCCTCTTCTGGCATTACCAGACCAGCGTTGGCGGCAAGGTCCGGTTCGCCGCGCTGATGGGGTTGGCGGCCGCCCTGGCCATCGCGGCCGGGGTCTTCCTGCGCCGGACCACCTGGTTCCTGGCCGCGGCCGTGGCCGGCATGCTCTTTGTTGGCGCCTACGGCGCGGCCGTGGTCCAGTATGCGGGCTACCATCTGGACCCGGAAGGGGTGATCACCAGTGAGGTGACGGCCTACAAGACCTCGGCCCTCTTTGCCCCCTCGTTCGAGACCAACCTCCATCCCGGCCTGGAATTCACCGGCCTCGCCGAGCAGGGGCACTCCCTCCGCATCCGGCTCCGTGACGGCCGCGACTGCTGGATCCAGCGCGACGCGGCGCGGATGCTGGAATGACCGGGGACAAGACGCACCGCAAAAACATTGCCCTTACCCAAACCGGCCGCCAACCCCGGCCCCGGTTCGGTTCCTTCCAGGTAGGCCGCATGCTTCAGCGTGCGGCAGGTTCACGAGCCCGCGGGCTAAAGCCGCGCGGTCTATCTCCGGAAACATTACTGCCACGCGCCCACCTCCGGACCTCCGCCCCCGGTCAACCGTCATCGGTCCTCGGTCTTTCCTCTCCCGACCTTCGACATTCGAAATCCGTGACCCTGAGCGCAGTCGAAGGGTTCGGTGTTCGATATTCGGGATTTCCTCATTCCCCCTGGGACCACCGAGCCCCAGCTCGGCTCTTGGTGGTCAAATCATCGATCCAATCCGGTAGGCCGCATGCCTTTCGACAGGCCTTTCGACAGGCTCAAGGTCCATGACTCAAGGTCCATGACTTCAGCGTGCGGCATATCCCGCTCCCCATGGTAGGCGCAACCCGCGTTCCAAGCCAAGGCACGCAAGTTAAAACTTGCGCCTACCAAATCTGGCTTCCCCAACCCGCGACTTGCGACCTGCGACTCTTCTGCAAGCGACTCTTGATCCCCAAAGACCCGCTCCCTGCGACTCCCCATCCTCCCGCCGCATCGCGGCGATCATCATGCCCCCGGCCGATGAAATACCGATCCTGACGCCCGATCCGGAAACCACCATCAGAGAGATCGAATCCGGCCTCCTCCTCTGGCACGACCCGTCCAAGCCCATCCCCCACCTGACCACCCGGGGCGGCGGCAGGAACAATATCGCCATAGTCACCAACTCCCTGAATTGGAAAAAGAGCGCCGACCCCCACTGGGCCAGCGAGCCCTATGTCATCTCCACCGACAAGGTCCTTGGCAATGTCTTCCTCGATTTCAACATCAAGGTCATCGGGATAGGGAGGTGATTCGCCACAAAGCTCACAAAAGCCTGCCCTCCGGCTTGACCGGACGGGGACACAAAGGGGGTATGGTTAGGACAAGTATAAAACCGCCACGGAAATCTGAGATTACACAGACGGTTGTCCGGACGAACGGGATGCAAGCGTTCGCCGCGGATATCCGCAGGGGCGACCGGCCGGTCGCCCGATCCACCTTGCGTCTGTCCTTCATGTGCAGGGGCACGGCATGTCGCTTTGGATCCCGGGCGTGGTACACGGCTCGGGATTGCCTTGAACCCCGAGTCCAGTCGAGAGGCCGTGCCCTCCGCCCTTCGTCCTGCTTGTTCTTACCTTCGACATTTGAAATCCGTGACCCTGAGCGCAGTCGAAGGGTTCGGTGTTCGATATTTCCCTGTCTCCCCGTAGGGGCACGGCATGCCGTGCCCGGGTCGTCATCGCGCATAGCGCCCAGCCGCATCGCGGATGAGCGCCGGAATCCGCCCCGGCATTTCCGCCCATCCCCGTTCGCAGTCAAGCCCGTCAGGGCTGTTCATGTTCCCCCTGGGAACGCCGAGCGCCGGCTCGGCTCATCTGGCGGGGTGTGCTCAACCGTTAACTCCGATGCATGCCGGGGTGTCTTTGCTGGCTGGCTGGCAGACATGCCGGAATTGTAATCTGTTTCAAATAATGCATTATAGCAATCGGTGAAAAACATCTCCAAGAGGATTTCCGGATGACAAGGCCGGGCAATGGCCGGGAATGTAAGTGCCCGTAAATGAATAAAGTATCCATTTCGACATAGAGATTCCGTCCGCAGCCAAGGCGCGAGGAGGAGCCGTATCAATGGAAAGATCCGGCGTCGACGAGCAACGCCGGATGCGGACGGAAGATCATGTCCCT
>JBDREB010000256.1:0-2164 GCA_043820325.1 Planctomycetota bacterium
CTGCCCCTGCCACCCCAATAACACCGTCTGCCGCATGCAATAGGGTTACACGCTGATATTCTGCTTGCTTTTGCATCCCTCAAGAGGTAGAATTTGACCCCGCTATCGGCTCTTTTACTTCATTCGGCTAAAGTGTTACGACTTTTCAAGTTTCCCGTTCAACCTGCGAAGGGCACGCTTCCGCTATCCCGGCAAGACCGCGGCGGAGTACCGCGACTGGTGTATCAGTACTTTCCGGAAGTATCTTCCTGAAGACGGTTTCTTCGGATGGTGCAGCGCGGTCGGCGCCGGCACCCCTTTCTATGGCCCCGCGGATTATTTCCGGTACGCAGAGGATATAGGCGACGGCACCTGGGACCTGGCCAAACGCATAGGGCTCTGGACCACCAACACGAACATGCTGCTCACGGAAAAGACCGTGATCCCGCACATCGACTCCATCGGCTGGCCCAAAGATTTCAGCCGGACCCAGTGGCTTACATTCCTTGCGCTCTGCGCGGTGACCGGGAACGAAATGGAAGTCTCCGGCGATCTAACCAAGCTCGACGATGCGAAGCTCCGCATCCTCAATACCGCCCTTGAGCTGAGCGACACGCGATCCACATTCCGGACCCTGGATTATCCCAGGGGCAGGCTTGGTCTGCCTCCGTCGCTGTGGGTCAATTTCAAACGCGGCAAACCAGCGGGCGCGGCGGTTATAAACTGGGCCGATACACCTGCCAGGATAGAGACGGCCCTGCTGGATCAGGAGTTCCCGGGCTGGCGCAAACTCAAACCGGTCTGGGACCTCGGGGCCAGGGTCGGGAAGGGGGCGGTGCACTTACCCGCCTTTGCCTCTGTTTTCGTGATGCGCTGACACGGGATGGGATGAAAAGGCACGCGCGATGGGCAACCGGGTATTCAGTCTCCTATCCTTTTCAACCATGGCGGATGTGAAAAACGCCGCATGGACCGTTCCCGTGGTCGCCAACGGAAAACTCTATGTCAGGTACCTGCAGCGGCTGGTCTGCTACGATCTCCTGCCGTAACGATGCCGTTCAGCATCCAGGCGGGAGACGCGGTCAGGCGCAACACGCCCCGGCTCCGGAGCCAGGCGGTCCCGGTATCATTTGGCTTGACATCTCTGTCCGCGAGGTTAAAATCGATGGGGTCTTTCCAACAAGTGTATGGTCCGATAGTGTGGGAGGTGAGCCATGACCGATGCGATCCTGGATCCCAATGACCCGGAAGTGCTCAAACGGGCGCTGAAGGCGTTCCGCAAACGGATGAAAACGACCCGTCTGGATGATGAAAGCCGGATCCGCCCGGGCGCGCTGAGCGGCGGGTCGGTCTCGGGCGTCGTCGCGATCAGACCTCCCCATCAATACCCGCAGGCGGTATGGGATGAACTGGTCAAGCAGGGGAAGTTGATCAAGTCGAACCATCTGTACGAACTGCCCCCGACCCAAGGTGGGCAACCCTGATCAGCGCATCCACCTGATGGCCCCTGATCGCAAAGGAACCCACGCATGACCATCACGATCCACACGATCTTCAGTGCGCATTTGGACCCGGTCTGGATGTGGCCGTGGACGGCCGGGCTGGACGAAGCTCTTGCCACCAGCCGGAGCGCCTGCGACCGGCTCGACGCCCACCCGGAACTCTTCTACACCCAGGGCGAGGCGTGGATCCTGGCCATGGTGGAGAAGGTCGATCCGGCGCTTTTCAAACGCATCCAGGCCCATGTGAAAACCGGCCGCTGGGAGATCGTGAACGGCTGGTGGGTCCAGCCGGACTGCAATTTCCCCACGGAGGAAGGTCTCAAACGCCAGATCAGCCTCGGCCTGGAATGGGTGCGCGAGCGCTTCAATGTCACGCCCCGCACTGGCTTCAACCCGGACAGTTTCGGCCACTGCGCCAAATTGCCGGAGATCCTGCGCGCCTGCGGCCAGGACCGCTATGTGTTCATGCGGCCCCAGGCGCACGAAATGCGCCTGCCCTCCTATCTGTTCCGCTGGCGCTCGCGGCCGGTCGTGGACGCAAGGAGTAGTTCCAATCGCCATGGAAGTCATCTTGAAACAGGTTAATCTTCTTCCACTCTTCGTCGGCGACTTTGCGGCCGACCGGATACCGGCGACGATCCAATCGGCAGGAAACTTTCAGGCCGGTAATCGTCGTTGTTCTG
>JBDREB010000257.1:0-15006 GCA_043820325.1 Planctomycetota bacterium
ATCAAGTCGGGCAATGACAGCCAAGAATAAGCCTGATGCAAATTATCCTTCTTCATCCGTCATCCCCCGGCGAGCCTGTCCTCCGGCTTGACCGGGGGAACCGGGGGATCCAGTCCTTTCATTCCGCTAAAGTGTTGCGAATTTACAATGAATCCTAATCTTCATGCCCGCAGATGCCGGTCAAACCAGGAAAACGCCTCTTCCTGCATCGGCCGGTCGAACTTGTGGGGACCGGGGTGGAACGAACACCGGTACCGGTCGGCCGCGCCGGCGATGCGGAAAACCTCGGCCATGATCCGATCGGCGCGCTGCATTTCGGGCAGGGTGAAAAGCTGGTCCTCGCTGTCGTTGAGCACCATGGTCGCCAGGGGCGCGCGCAGGGCTAGGATCTCGGGGTAATCCAGGTCGTGGGCCAGCCCGGGCACGCACATCATCCAGGTATGGGTGTGGCTCTTGTTGAGGACGAAGTCCCGGTGCGTGGACATCAGCCCCACGCATACGGCACAGCGGATGCGGTCGTCCGTGCCGCCGAGGAAGATCGTGCGCATGCCGCCGCCCGAGAGCCCGCCGCAGCCGATGCGGCCCGTATCCACATCCGGGCGCGAGCAGAGGTAGTCGAGTGCGGCCCGGTCCTCGGCTAAAAACACACCTGGCCAGGTGGTGCCCGCGTAAAAAAGGCTCTTGGCCATGATATTCTCGTGGCGGCCGGCCCAGCCCTGGTAGGCGTTGATCTCCGCCTCGGTCTCGCGGTCGCTGACATCGGCCAGCCCTTCACGGATAGAATCGGCCACCTCGGCCAAGCGCACCCGGCGGCTGGCGAAGGGGAAGGTATCGTGGACCAGCACGGCATAGCCGCGCCGGGCCAGTTCATTGGCCCAAGCCCGGTCGCCGTAATAATTCTGCTGGTGTTCAGCCATGATGGAATGCATGGAAGTGCGGGTGCGGGTGATCTTGCGGCAGCCGAAGTATTTGCGGCCGCCATGGTCGTGGAACGCCACTACGGCCGGCAGGTGGCCGGTCGCGCCCGTCGGTTTCATGAATACGGCCGCCGTAGCCGGGCCGTAGGGCAGTTGCCATGAAAGCTCTTCGATCCTGAGGCCGTCCAGTTCATAGGCCGCCTGCACGGTCGCCCGGGGCGTGCCGCCCGTGGCGGGCGCATTGAGCAGTTCGGCCAGCCGCTTGCGTGCCATGGCGCGCCAGGCGTCAAGGTCCTTGTACGCGCCCGTGCGCAGAGAAAGGCGCGGTATTTCGGGCAGGATCGTTTCCGCAGCCCAGGGACCGTAGGCGCCGATGAGGTTGGGTTCGAGTTGCTTCATGGTCGAAGACCTCCTTGCCGAAGAGGGGGAAGGAACTTCATTTTACATTTATCATTTAGCATTGAGCATTGCCAGAAAGAAAGAGGGCGGAGCGTTTACATGCAATTTCCGCAGCAGGGCCTTGCTTGTCCTTTCACTGCTAAATGTTAAATTTACAATGGATCGGCTTCCCGTTCACGGGATCTCTTCCATCTGCTCGGGGTCCCGGGCCTGCCACGGCGGTGCGTGCCGGGCAAGGCGGGCGACAAGCTCCGCATCGACCGCATGCGGGATCGCCGGCCGTTCAACACTCTCATCCTGCCGCAAGTGGCTGAATTCGGGAGGGAGATGCATATTGTAGACCATCGCGGCCAGAGGCTTGAGGTTGACCACATCCGTGAGATTGTAGGCCAGAAGGGTCTCCAGTGCGGCGCGGTTGCCGCGGTTCGCGTATTCCTGCCAGAGGAGGACGGCCACGAACCCGTCGATGTCGTGCATGGCGCCCGTGCGGCCCAGACCGAGCCGCGTCTCGATCTTTTTCAGGCCGCCCTTGTACCCCAGGGAGTGGAACAGGTGGCGGAGGTCGAGGTGGGGCAGAGGGATCCGCTGGCGGAACTGGGCCTCGATGAAGGGTAGGTCGAAAGTCTTGCCGTTGAAGGTCACGAGGGCGTCGTAGTTCATGATGTCGGCCATGAACTCGTCGAGATTGCGGCCGTGGACATAACTGGTGAGCCCGACGCCGTCGTAGATGCCGATGGTGGTGATGTGGTTCTGGAAGGGGCCCAGTCCCGTGGTCTCGATGTCGAGGTAGGCGATGCGGCGGAAGCAGGGCAGGAGCCGCCAGTGTTCGCGTACGGGCAGTTCACGGTAGAAAAAACCCCAGTCCTGGGCTTCGAGGGCGCGGATCGACTCCTCCAGCACGCGGTCGGGTGCACGGCGGGGCTTGCGGGGCCGGCGGGGCGCCTCGTCGTCGTCCATGATCTCCATGTCGTCCAACCCCTCGTCGCCGACCGCATCCTGCGCCTGCTCCGCGAGGGCGTGGAGCGAGGTGACCCCCTGGCGCCACATGCGGCGCTCGGTCTTTGCCCCGATCCCGGGCAGATGGATGAATGTATGTTCGATCATACCAATATTCTACCGTCAGGCCGGCCCGATGCAAGCCCAAAACCAATAATAGGGGCGGTTCACGAATCGCCCCCGTTCCTCGGGGTTGGGGCACGGCATGTTGCTTTGAACCCAAGGGAAAACAGAGACCGACACTGGCTGGCGCGCCGGCTACCAACTACTGTACCCGTCGCATATTTTACTTGACGCTTCTGGGCCATGTCTGGAGCAAGGAAGCCGTGGAGGTCAATGATTGCCTTGTGGCCATGTTTGGAGACAAGGCGATCCCACCTTTGGCGCGCCTGACCGGGACCTTTGACAATGGCAAAGAGTTTGCCCTGCATCAGGAGCTGGCCCGGCGTACCGGGATGGAGATCTTCTTCGCCTTTCCGTATCATTCCTGGGAGCGCGGCACCAATGAGAACACCAATGGCCTGATCCGCCGCCTGCTTCCCAAGGGATCGTCTTTTGCCGACCTCGACAAGGCCGCGCTGGCCAGGATCGAGTCCTATGTCAACGACCGGCCGCGGAAGTGTTTGGGATGGCGTACCCCACGGGAGGTTTTCTATGACCGGATTGCGGCAGCGCGCAACGGATAGCAATCCCCCGCGCGCCAACGGTGGATTGTCCCTGTCTGGTGGTCCCGCTGGAAAACGGCCGGGCAGGCATTCACAATGTGCAGGGTGGGGGAGCCCCCACCCTCTTACCCCCAACCTCCTTCTTTTTCCCTTGACTTCACCATCTTCCACATGATAATACTCTTGAAGGCATACCATGACCGAAGAATGTTGCATTTGCTACTTGCTACCGGGTGGCATAATTATCTGTGAATCTTGGAACAAGGAAAAGACATGAGCAGCACTCGGAGTGGAAATGGAAAGAAGACGCTCAAACGGATTACATTCGACCCGCGTATCATGGGTGGGAAGCCGTGCATCCGGGGTATGCGCGTGACGGTCGGAACCATTGTTGGATTAGTAGCGGCCGGTCATACCAAGGGTGAAATCTTAAAATTGTACCCATATCTGAGAAAAGCTGATATCGACGAGGCGCTTACCTATGCGGCCTGGCGGGTCGAAGAAATTGACATTCCCGTCGTTACGGCATGAAAATCCTGATCGACATGAACCTGTCACCCGCCTGGGTGAAGGTGTTCGGATTGAAAGAAGCGTGATTTAAAGGTGAATGCATGCCTCAAACAACACATGACAGCTACGACCACTTAACCTGCCAGATTTGCGGCAAACAACTGAAGGCATTAACGATCCATCTCGACAAGGTCCATGATATGTCCGCGGAAGAATACAAGGAAGAATTCAATGTTGACCATGTCATATGCCGGGCAAGCCGCGAAACCATTTCCCAGCAATTGACCACCAAGGGATTGTTCAAGTATGTTCCGCGCGACAAGCAAGAGATGATCCGGGCAATCAAGGTTTACGCCAAGGAACAGCGGCCGCTGTTGAGTTCGTGGCTTTTCAACCATGATCAGTGCCTGTATCATCAGGCTACATATGTTTTGGGGAGCTGGAACGAGGTCTTGGCCGCGGCGGAGTTGGGTTATTCGGGAAAACAGTATTGGTCTGAAGAGGATATATTGTCGCGTATTAAGGAACGGTTGTCCCGAGGGATGCCCGTTGATACCATTACGATCCGTAAGACCGAACCCCAACTCTATTCTGCTGCATCCCGTTATCTAAAAGGTTGGAAAGCGGCGCTGGAGAGGGCGGGATATGATGCGGAGACGATCCGGACCAAGAAGCGTCGCACTCGTAATGAATTGGCCGGGGAATTGCGCGCATGGGTGCGCAAACACGGTTTCTTGAACTCGACCAAACTCGAAACGACACGATGCGGGCTGCTCCGGGCGACATTGCGGTTATTCGGCTCGGTCAGGAATGCCGCAAAGAAGTTGCGGCTTGATTACCAAGAAGGGCATGTGACCTGGACCGCCGAACGCGTGCTTCAGGGCATCCGTAAACGCGCCGGGCGTGGGAAACCGTTGAATTATGTCGCTGTCGTCAGGGATGAAAACAAGCTCAAGGTGCATGCGGAGAAGTTACTGGGGTCATGGGAACGGGCGGTGGAACTGGCGATCGGGAGGGATTATTCCCGGATTTGCCTGCATAAACGGTGGTCTCGGGATGCAGTGGTTCAAGCGATCCGCGCGAGGCATCGGGCCGGAAAATCCGTCCGACACAACAAGGTCCGGGTCGATGGTGAACAGTTGTTCCAGGCCGCCTTGAGGTATTTCGGATGCTGGAGAAAAGCATTGAAAGCAGCTATGGTTGCCGAAAATGAGCGTTGAAAAGAAAAGATTGGGCGTGGTGAGGACTTACGCTCTTGCAGCTGTATTGTTCCCGGTAATGGCAATGCAGCTCCCGGCTGCCGAAGGCGACCGCCAGGTGCTGGAGTACGCGCCGGCGGCGGTGGATAATCCGCTGAAGGGGCTGGTGCCGTATGCGGGCGACCACAAGGACAAATTCCCGCACAGCATGGAGTTCAATTACCTGCCGCTGTCGTCCGTGGTGAAGGGGGACGGCGTTTACGATTGGAAGGAACTCGAGAACCTGTTATCCGGTATCGCGGGCCGGGGGCACCAGGCTATATTCCGGTTCTTCCTTGAATACCCGGGCAAAACGAATGTCATTCCCGAATACCTGGTCAAGGCGGGGCTCAAGGTCCACAAGTATCAGAACACCAACACCCAGCCCTTTCCGCCGCAGAATGTGGAGACGCCCGATTACGCGGACAAGAACCTGCGCAAGTGTCTGCAGGACTTCATTGCCGCGCTGGGCAAGAAGTTCGACGGCGACCCGCGCATCGGGTTCATCACCGTGGGGTTGCTGGGCACCTGGGGCGAGTGGCACACCTGGCCGCGCACCGACCTGTGGGCGTCCAAGGAGGTGCAGTTGGAGGTGATCACCGCATACGAAGCAGCATTTAAGAAGACGCAGGTCCTGCTCCGTTACCCGGCCGCTGAGGGCGATGGTGTCTATGCGACCACCGTCGGCCGGCCGTTCGGGTACCACGACGACAGTTTCGCCTGGGCCACCCTCGACACAGGCAAAAAGGGCGAGGATTGGTTCTTCATGACCAAGATGAACAAGGGCGGGGCGGTGCTTGTGGATACCTGGAAAAAATACGCCATCGGCGGCGAGATCCGGCCCGAGGCGTGGGGGATCGTGTTCGACGAAAAGCCCGGTGTCAAGGAGGTCCAGGATTTCGCCGCGCGCGTGCAGGCGACCCATGTTTCGTGGCTCATGGACACGGGCATGTTCAAGGAAAAAGCGGCCGAACCGCGCCTGTCGCGCGCCATGGACCAGGTCCGTAAAATGGGTTACGAATTTCACATCCCGGCTGTCACCGTGAAACGGGAGGGGCGGACCCTGAAAGTCACCGCCGAGGTCGAGAACCGCGGCATGGCGCCGTTCTACTACGACTGGACCGTGGAATACGCCTTCCTGGCCAAAGACGGCAAGGTCGAGAAGAGTTGGCCCGGCACGGGCAACCTCACCGGCCTTCTGCCCGGCGATCCCGCGCGCGTGTGGAAAGAAGAGTTCGACCTCAAAGGCACGGCGAAAGGGCCGCACATTCTCGCCGTCCGCGGCGCCAATCCGCTCCCCAACGGCCACCCGGTCCGCTTCGCCAACAAGACGCAGGACCAGACCGCGCCCGGATGGATGACGCTGGCCACGATCGTATTGCCGTAGAACAAAGGGTCGCACAGTCCCAAGGGTCGCAAGGGCCGGATGGACATTGGCGGAAATATCGAATATCGAACACCGAACCTTTCGACTTCGCTCAAGGTCATGGATTTCGAATGTCGAAGTGTCGGAAAGTCGGGCACGGATAACCGCACAATGCTTATTTGCAATTGTATAATTCTCATGCGAGTTCTGTCCGGCAATGCGTCGGGCACGGCATGCCGTGCCCCTACACCTGAGAAATCAGCATTGACCATGTATGTTTCTTGTTCGTGTCCATGCGTGGTTGGTCTTTTTTCCCTCCGAACAATACCCTTTGCGAACTTTGCGTCGGAGTTTACCCCGAGTCGCGTTGGCCCCCGAGTTCCGCCTCGAGGCCGTCTCGCGGTCTCGGGACGGTGAGTCCTCTTCTTCTTCTCCGAACAATAAATCAGTGTGGTATCTGTGTGCATCAGTGGTTACTGCTCTTTTCTTCTCCGAACAATAATCGGGTATTCATCTGTGTGATCTGTGGCTGTTTTCTCTTTTCCGGTTTGCGCTTGCATATTCCACCCCCGCCGGCATAATAATGGCTCCATTTGTGGTGGATGCCTGATGTTCGCCGCCCTGCGCACGCATGTACCGTACCTGGACGAGATGCGGTCGTACAACGGGTCCGCGTTCCGGAGCGATGTGGTGGCCGCGCTCACCGTGGCCATCGTGGTATTGCCGCAGTCCATGGCCTACTCCCTGATCGCGGGCGTGGACCCGGTCTACGGGCTGTACGCGGCCATTGTCACGGCGATCGTGGGTTCGTTCTTCGGCAGTTCCAACCACCTGATCACCGGCCCCACCAACGCCATCGCGCTCATGATCGCCGGCGCCATGAAAGACTATACCGGCTCGGCCGAATTTTACCCCATGCTCTTTCTGCTCACCTTCATGGTCGGCGGCATGCAGTTCATTTTGGGGTTGCTCAAGGTCGGCAAGATCGTCAACTTCGTGTCGCACTCGGTGATCGTGGGGTTTACGGCCGGCGCGGGCATCATCATCGGCCTGGGCCAGCTCAACGAACTCCTCGGCGTCAAACTGCCCAAGGGGTACCATCCGCTCTATGAAAAGGTCTGGCTGACCCTGCAGGAGGCGGGGGCGACCAATCTCTACGCTCTGGGATTCGCCGCGGGTACCATCCTCATCATCATCGCGGCGAAGAAGCTCGACCGCCGCATACCCGGCGCCCTGCTGGCATTAGTGCTCTCGGCCATCGCGGCCGCCATGCTGGGCGCGGGCGACAAGGGCGTGAAGCTTGTGGGCGAGATACCCAACGGCCTGCCGACTTTCACCATGGTCAATTTCAACCGCGGCTGGGCGGCCGACCTTTTCGGCGCGGCCGTGGCCATCGCCGTGGTGGGCTTGGTGGAGGCGATCGCCATCGGCAAATCGATCGCCCTGTCCACCGAACAGCGCATCCAGCCCAACTAGGAGTTTTTAGGGCAGGGGCTGGCGAACATCGTCGGTTCGTTCTTCGGCGCCTATCCCTGCTCCGGCTCCTTCACGCGTTCGGCCATCAACCACGGCGCGGGCGCGGTCACCAAGACCGCGGGTATACTCTCGGGCCTGCTGGTGGCCGTGGCGGTGGTCTTTCTGGTCGGCTACGCCCGGTACATACCCATGGCCAGCCTAGGGGCCGTGATCGTTTTAGTGGCCTGGGGCATGGTGAATCGCCACGCCATCACCCGCATCGTCCGGGCCGGCCGCCACGACATGGGCGTGATGCTGATCACGGCCGGCGCCACGGTGATCATGCCCGACCTGGAGCGCGCCATCCTCACCGGGATCGTGGTCTCCGTTCTGGTCCATGTGTGGAACACGGGCGAGATCAAGGTCAAGCTCCTGCGCCAGGACGGGGCCCTGTTCCGCGAACACGACCCCGGCCGCACGCCGGGCAAGGCCTCGCCCATCGCCATCGTCCACCTCGACGGTGACCTTTATTTCGGCTCGGCCAGCGACCTGCAGGACAAACTGCGCGAGGTGGCCGATCAGCCCGGCACGCAGGTCTATATCCTGCGGCTCAAGCGGGTGAATGTGGTGGATATCTCGGCCTTCGAGGTAGTCGAAAGCTTCATCGAAAAGGCCCTGGAGGAAAAACGGCATGTCCTCCTCTGCGGTGTCAGCCCGGCCATGGCCCGCTTCATCGCCAAGATCGGCCTGGCGGCCCGGGTGGGCGAGGCCAACATCTTCCCGGCCGAGGAGACCATTTACGCGTCAACGAATAAAGCCTATTCAAGGGCGCAGGAGTTGGTCGGGAAACCGGAAGGCGGAGTTTAACCACAGATTCACACAGATACACACTGCCTTATTGTTCGGAGAAGAGCAGGACTCACCGCAAAGGCGCAAAGTTCGCAAAGGGTATTGTTCGGAAGTGAACAAGACGAACCACGGACTTGTCTGCCAAAGCGATTTTGCGAGGACGGATGCATACGGATAAACACGGATAGGAGTGGGTTGACAATGACCGGTGAACCGCGCAACGGCCAGATCAGTTGGTCACTAGTGCCCAATCGGAAGGGCTTGATGGGCGTGATCGAACGCGTGGTCATCGGTTTTTTCGGTTTAGTGATGGCGGCACTGTTCGGTGCGGGTGCTTATGGGGTGTTTATGTTTTTTAAGGGGAAGGGCCCCATTGATGATTTTCTTGTGAGGTGGTTGCTGGGGGATACATTATTGACCATAGCGATCTTTTTCATATCCATTCCGGTGCTTATGATAATGGGCCCGGGAAGCCGCTTTGAGCAATATATAATTCGTAAGGGTGTAAGGGCGTTTCTTGTCCTTGCCTTCTTGTTCTTGGGCTTTCTGGTTATTGGTATCATCGCCGGGATCATCCAAGCAATCTTTTAATTCCGTATCATCCATTTCTTTCCCGAGCCATATCCGTGTGCATCCGCGATTGCCTTTCCGAGGTCAGAGGTCGGAGGTCTGATGTACGATCATGATTCGCTTCTCCTTACCCCAACCTGTATTCTTTGTGTACTTTGCGCCTTTGCGGTGAGTCTTCTCCCTTCCGAACAATAAATCAGTGTGCATCTGTGTGCATCAGTGGTTACTGCTCTTTTCTTCTCCGAACAATAATCGGGTATTCATCTGTGAAATCTGTGGCCTCTTCTCCGAACCATGATCTGTGTGTATCTGTGCATCTGTGGTTCCTGTTCCCGGTCCGTTTTCAGTTGACCCCGAAGACGGAGCCGATATAATTAACCCATCTACATCTGTGGTTGAGGATCAATCATGGCCAAGCGCAAAGACCAGATGATCGTCCGGGATCTCGCCAAAAAGTACGCCGAGCTGGCCGCCAAGCCGGTCCAGGAGGAGCGGCGCAAGCTCTGGGCCGCCCATTTCAGCCTCAAGCCCACGCGGCCGCTCATCCTCGCCACCTACGGCATGTGGAATGTGTGGTGCCGCGAGGTGTTCGGTGACAAGGAGATGAAATGCACCGACCCGTTCTACCGCGATCATGAGCGCCGGCTCAAGCTCCTGATCTTCCAGGATGTCGTGGGCGACGATTTCATCCTCGAGCCATGGCTCACCCAACGCGCGGCCGTCAAGGGCGAATGGGGCAATATGTGGGGTCTCAAGGAGGAGCATACCAGTCCCTCCGAGGAGGGCGGCGCGTGGCAGTTCAAGCCGCCCATCCAGGACTGGGGCGATGTCAAGAAGCTCACGGTAACGCACCATGTGGAAGACGCGGCCGAGACGGCCCGGCTTGTGGAGAAATTCCACGACGCGGTGGGCGATATCCTGCCCATCGACATCAACCGCACCCCGGCCCTGACGGGATTTCTGGGCGACATTTCCACCAACAGCGCGCGCCTGCGGGGGCTGGAACAGATCATGCTCGACATGTACCTCTACCCAAAGGAGCTCCACGCCCTCCTGGCCTTCATGCGCGACGGCGTGCTGGCCAACAACAGGGATGCGGATGCGGCCGGCCATTATTCCCTCACCTCAGGGCAGAACCAGGCCATGACCTATGCCGAGACGCTCGAGCGGCCGCGGTCGAATTCGGGCCCGCGCAAGCGCAAGGATATCTGGGGCTTCGTGGCCGCACAGGAGTTCACGCTCATCTCGCCCGAGTTCCACGAGGAGTTCATGCTCCAGTACCAGCGGGCGATCATGCAAGACTTCGGCCTGGTCCATTACGGGTGCTGTGAGAACCTGACCAAGAAGATCGACGCCCTGCGCAGTTTCAAGAACCTGCGCAGTATCGCGGTCACGCCCACGGCCGATGTGGCCGCCTGCGCGAAGCAGATCGGCACGGACTACGCCGTATCCTGGCGGCCTAACCCCACGGACATGGTCTGCGCGGGCTGGGACGAGCCCCGCATCCGCCGCATTATCGGCGCCGGCCTCAAGGCCTGCCGCGCCAATGACTGCCGCGTCCACATCCACCTCAAGGATGTCGAAACCGTGCAGGGCGACCCCACCCGCATGACCCGGTGGGTGAACATCGTCCGGGATATCTGCGCCAAGGAATGGAAATAGGATCGCCACAGAGGCACAGAGGACACAGAGGGTGGTATGGTTCGGAGAAGAAATGATATGCCACCCCGAGGCGCGCAGTGCGCTCGGGGTGAACTCCGGTCACAAAGGACACAAAGTTACCGGGAGATTATTGTGCGGAGAAGAAAGAAAAAAGCAGTAACCACAGATACCACACAGATACATCACAGATATGGTTCGGATAAGAGAAATACGAATGGATACCAATGAACGAATAAGTCAAGTGGTGCAGCTGGGAAGGCCAAAGGCGCACGGAAAGGACGCAAGCGCCTCCGGGGACTGCCAGACCTGACGGCGTTCCGGGCTTCGATCAAGGTGACCGGTGCCAGTCTGACCCGGATGTTGTTTGAAAGTCGGAAACAGGAGCGGGGGTGATCCCAAAGAACAGCCCGGCCGGAATTGACTTGCATTAGCCGGCCGGGATGGTAGAGTACCGGCATTATCGGGCGTTTGCGAAAGGGATCGTGTGAGGAACATCATCGGTGGTTTGGTCCTCGGCCTCATCCTGCTGGCCCAGGCCGGTGTCGATGGGCAGGACCGGAACACGAACCGCTGCAAGAACAACCTGCGGCAGATCGGCACGGCCTGCGCCATGTATGCCATGTCCAATGATGAGAACTATCCGCCCAACCTGCAGGCCATGGTCCCGGACCAGATCGCCGATACAAATCTCTTCATGTGCCCGGCATGCAACATGCTCGACAGCTATGTCTACCTACCGGGGCTCACGGCCAATTCACCCACCAAATGCATCCTGGCCTTCGACCGGAAGGGCAACCACGCCAAGGGGCGCAATGTGCTGTTCGTGGACGCCCATGTCGAGTTCATGGACGAGGATGCATTCCTTAAGCGGGTGGCAGCGATGCAGCAGCCGCCGTTCCGGGAGAGTTACAATGAAGCCGCCTTGCAGGTGCTGCAGAATGTACTCAACGAAGCTGCGGCATCGGCGACCGGTCCGGTCCCGCCCGCCATTCCCGGCACAATTCGTAACGGAGTCGGGTATTTCCGGAAGGGCGCAACGGGCGCGTTCTACACGGAGATCGCACTGACTCCGGCGCCCGACCTGGCCCAGCAGCGTTTCATGGTCAAGGCCGCGGATGACAAGGTGTATTCGCTGTTCGTCGATTTCCCCGGGGCCGATCTTGCGCAGGTCGAAAGGATGGAGACGGCCCGGGAATCATATAATGAACGGCAGTATGCACCTGAAGTGCAGGCGCGGATGGACGCGATCCGGACGGAACAGAACCGCATCCAGGAGGAAATGAACAAAGATCATAAGACGATCAATCAGCTCCGGCAGGAAATCGCGGCTCTCGATACTCTGGTGAAGAGCATTCCTGAGGGCGAAGGGGCCCGGGCGGCTGTACGCCGGGAGGCCGTGACCGCCATGGAAGAGAAGCAGGCCAGTCTCAAGGTCCTGCAGAAGGAATCCGAAGCCCGCGAGGAGGCATTGCGGCCCCAGATGCAGAAGCTCCAGGAGGAACAGAGTGGACTCTACCGCGCCAACGAGCGGATGCGGCCGGCGATGGACGAGGGGGCCTCCCAGGACAACCAGTTGAAAGTGGCAGGCTGTTTCAAGGGCACAGGCAAGGCCAAGGTGACGATCTACATGCAGGCGCCCGGCGACGACAAAACCGCTCCCCAGCTGTTCAAGGAATTGGACCTGGACCTGTCCGCACAGGACGAAGGGGACCGTGGGGTGGTCCAACGCTGGGCCGACCTGCGGGCCCGCAACTACGCCATGCGCGCCATGCGTTCGCCCTACACCAGTTATTTCCAGTATTGCGTCCAGCAATCCCCGGCCGCTTTCGACATCCCGGGCATGGATGTGCCCTTCTGGGCGGGCAATGAAGGCGGGCAGCGCGGCCCGCGGGGGGTGGACCCGTACGCCCTGACCACCGGCGCCCTGGCGATCCAGGAGACCCTGCAGCTTGAAGAAATGCGGGGCGGCGGTTCCAACGGTTCCAAAGCGGGTGATCAGACGGTCGACATCGCCACCCTGGAAGGCCCGGCGGTCAAGTCGCACCCGTTCGCGGAAATGCTCAAGGGCCGTGAGCCGGCCGAGTTCCCCGTCGCGGCCCTGGTGCCTTTTGACAATTACTACTGCCGTTTCGACGGCATCAAAGCCCTGTTGGAGGTCACGGACCTCATGGACGCGTGGGGCACCAGCCTGATGAACAGCCTGGCGGTCACGGCCCGCGACGCCGACCTTTTGGCCAAGTACCGGACCCAGCTCTGCATCGATCTGAGCGACCTGACCCGGCTTTTCGGCGACATGGTCATCGGTGAGATCGCCTGCACGGGGAGCGATCCCTTCCTCATGGAAGGCACGGATGTGGCGGTCATCATCGCCGTGAAAAAGCGCCCCGTGTTCGACCTGCAGTTCGGCGGCTATCTCGCCCGCGCCGTCAAGGAAGCGGGCGCGCAGCGGACGGAGGGCGCCCATGCCGGCGTCCCGATCGTGAGCGTGCAGACCGACGACCGGCAGGTGAGTTCGCATTCGGCGTACCTGGGCGACTACAAGGTGGTCGCCAATTCGCCGGCCGCCCTGCACCGCGTGATCGACACCTTCAAAGGGACCGTGCCGTCCATGGCCGCCAATCTCGACCTCAAGTACATGCGCACGATCTTCCCCGCCAAGGCAGGGGAGGAGACGGGGTTCGTCTACATGGCCGATCCCTTCATCCGCCGCCTGCTCAGCCCGCAGTGGAAGATCGAGGCCCGGCGCCGCATGACCTGCCAGACCCACCTGCGGATGCTCGACAACGCGGTCCTGATGTTCAGGGAGGAGCAGGCCCGGATGCCCGCGCTCGCCGAACTGACGGCCGGCAAATACATCCCGGACAACGCCCTGGTCTGTCCCGACGGCGGCACCTGTTCTCTGGGGGCGGATGGCCGGCCGGTCTGTTCCATCCACAACCGCCTGCGGTACTGCACCCCGGTGGCCGAAGTGGCCATCGTGAAGGCCACGCCCGGGGAGGCCGAAGATTACAAGCAATTTGTCAACCGGTATAACAATTACTGGAGCCGCTACTTCGATCCCATCGGCATCCGGCTGAAGCAGACCAATGACCGCCTGGAGATCGAGACCTGCATCCTGCCCCTGATCGAGAACACCATCTACAACCAGGTGCGCGAGTTCCTGGGCGGGGCGCCTGTGCAGCTGAATTCCCAGGTGCTGACGGGCGGCACCATCGCCTCGCTGGGATGGAAGATCAAGGTGAAGGATTCGGAGCTGGACCAATTCCTGACCATGTGGGGCGCGGCGTTCCTGCCGGGCGCTCCGGCGGTCCAGGATTGCCTGGGGGAGAGCATGTCGTTCAGCCTGTTCGACAACGATGTGCTCTTTACGGTCAACAACGAGGGGCTGGCCATGCTGGGCGGCTGGATGAACATGCGGGAACGGATGGTCGTGGCTACCCTGCTCTCCGCCCTCAACCTGCCGATCTGCGTCACCGTGGACATACGCAACCCCGCAATGGTCCGCACGCTCCTCGACCGCGGCATGGATTCCCTCCTGCACATGCGTGGCCAGTGGGTCAATGTACAGCGGTACGACGCGGGACCGTACAACGGGCATGCCGTGACCGGGCTGGACCTGACCTTGTATGTGATCAAGTTCCGGCTGTTCTACGCGGTGACGGAGACCGAGTTCGTGATCGCGACCAAGCGGTTTGCGCTCGAACAGGTCCTTGACACGCTCGACGGACCCAAACGGCCGGCCGCGGCGACGGCCAACCTCGGCCTGCGCATCCAACCCCCGGCGTTTCAGCGGTTGCGGCCCGCAGTGGAGGCCGGGTGGCAGGAATCCATGCGCGACGCCTGCCTCAAGAACCTGGAGCCCGTGGCGTTCCTCATCCGCAACTGCGGCGCCGACCTGAAACAGCCCGAAGCCCCCGCCTGGCTTGCCACCGGGTACGCCTACCGCTGTTCCTCGGCTGGCACCTATACCTATGACCCGCTCACCGGCGAAGCGGCCTGTTCCGTGCACGGAACGCCCCGGCATCCCAGCCAGCCGGTCCAGCCCGCGGGTAATGAACCGTTCTTCAAGTTCCTCGACCGGCTCCAGGACCTCCAGGTGCTCTTCAAGTTCACCGACGAGGGGATCATGACCAAGATCGCCTTGATGATAGACCGGGGTGCGAAGTAAACACTGCGCCATTATCCCGCCGCATAACCGTGCTTTCTGCCTGTCCGGGTTGATCGGGGGGGGGGGGGGGGGCAAAGCAGAAAATTTAACCCCAAAGGCGGCGCCTGTCCAACCCACGGACAACCTTTGTGAGTGCGGTGGTTAGGATTTCCACGGTGGTGGGCTTGGTCGCCTGTGCCGTAGTTGTGCATACTATGGCCAGGCCGCGGGA
>JBDREB010000258.1:0-4724 GCA_043820325.1 Planctomycetota bacterium
GCCGGTGGTAACCATGCTTCCTCGCAAGTCCTTGTAGCTGCGGGGCTTGACCCCGCCTCCGGATGGGCGACCGCAAGGGTCGCAGCTACGGGGAAAAGCGCGCACACAGTAGGATTGTGGACTTTTTGCGAGTCCGTCACAATTGACCTTTGCAAAGGGAACGAACATGGCAGTCAAACAGAAACTGGTCCTGATCGGCATCGACGGGTATTCGAAGGACGCGTCCTTCGAGATCGGGGAGGGTTCGCCGAAGGTGATCGGCCGCAGCCGCTCCTGCGATTGCTCCCTGCGCCGCCTCAAATCCTGGATGGAGGCGCCCGAGGAGGAACGCGACAAGGCCGAGGAGTTCAAGACCGTGTCGCGGCGCCACCTCAAGGTGGAGCTCTTCCGCGACCCTGCGGGCCGGCCGGTGGTGAAACTGGCCGACCTCTCCCGCAACGGGACCTTCGTTGACGAGGAACGCATCGGCGCGGTCCACGAGATCAAGGAATGGGGCGAACCCCATTACCTGCGCCTGGGCGAGAAGGAAAAATACAAGCTTTCACTCGCCGACGACACGGGCGCGCCGGCGCCGGCGGCCCCTGCGCCCGGACCCGACGACGGCGGTGGCCGCGACCCGGAGACCGATTCTCATAAGAACGCCTGACCCGCCCCGGGCGGCCCGGTCCCGTTGCGGGCGCCGGAACCCGGAGCACACTGGACGAGGAGCAGATGGCACCATGACCGACTACAAGGCCGCCCGGATCGAAAAACGCGACGCCCTGCGGGCCCGGGGCATCGACCCCTACGGCCGCGACTGGGACCCCCGGCGGGTCACCACGCCCATTGATGAGGTTCGTGCCCACCTGGAGAAGCCCGATTTCGCGGACGAAAAGTTCTCGTTCACCATCGCCGGCCGCATCATGGCCGTCCGCGGCCACGGCAAAGCCTCGTTCTTCGACCTCAAGGACCGCACCGGCCGCCTCCAGGGCTATGTGCGCCGCGATATCGGCGGGGACGCCCTGATGGACCTGTTCGGCCTGTTCGACCTCGGCGACCTCATCGCGGTCACGGGCACGCTCTTCCGCACCCGCACGGGGGAACCGACCCTGCTGGTCCGCGAGGTGGTGGTCCTGGCCAAGGCGGTCCTGCCCATGCCGGAGAAGTGGCACGGCCTGCAGGATGTGGAGATCCGCTACCGCCAGCGCTACCTGGACCTGATCGCCAACGACGAATCCCGCGCGATCTTCATCAAACGCTCGCGCATGGTCCGGACCATCCGGGGCTATCTCGACGAGCGGGGCTTCATGGAGGTCGAGACGCCGATGATGCAGACCATCCCCGGCGGCGCCGCGGCCCGGCCGTTCAAGACCCATCACAACGCGCTCGACATGCCGCTTTTCCTGCGCATCGCGCCCGAGCTTTTTCTCAAGCGGCTGCTGGTGGGCGGGCTGGAACGGGTCTACGAGATCAACCGCAATTTCCGCAACGAGGGGATCTCCACCCGCCACAATCCCGAGTTCACCATGCTTGAGGTCTACCAGGCATGCGGTGATTTCAACGCCATGATGGACCTGTGCGAAGGGGTGATCACCGCCGCGGCGCGTGAGGTCTGCCCGGCGGGCACGGTGCAGTTCGGCGAGCACCTGGTCAACCTGGCCGGGCCCTGGCCCCGGCGGGCCTTCGGCGACCTCCTGCGGGAACACTGTGGGCTGGCCGACATGCGCGATGACGCCGCCCTCCAGGCCTGCGCCGCCCGTGAACACATCAAGACCGCGGGGGTGCCGCGAGCCCAGCTTCTGGACGGACTCTTCAGCGCCGGGGTCGAACCCACCCTCGTCAATCCCACCTTCGTCACCGGGTACCCCGTGGAACTCTGCCCGCTGTCGAAAACCACCCGCGACGATCCCACCCTTACCGACCGGTTCGAGCTTTTCATGGGCTGCTTCGAGGTCGCCAACGCCTACACCGAGCTCAACGATCCCGAGGAGCAGGCCCGCCGCTTCAAAGAGCAGGCCGGCGCCGGGGCCGAGGGGTTCGACGGCGTGATCGACGCCGACTATGTCGAGGCGCTCTCCTACGGCATGCCGCCCGCGGGCGGGCTGGGCATCGGCATCGATCGGCTGGCCATGCTGCTTCTGGGCGTGACCTCGATCCGGGATGTCATCCTTTTCCCCATCCTGCGCAGCGCGGCCCCGGAAGCCTGACATGCTCTTCGATCTTTTTGTCGGCACCCGGTTCTTCCGGCGGCGGCTCATCAATTACCTGGCCATCCTGATGGTGGCCTTCGCGGTGATGATGCCCATTGTCGTGCTGGCGGTGATGCAGGGGTTCGCCAATTACATGGCCGAACAGATCCGGGGCGCGCTCTCCGACATGGTCGTGGGCAGCGTCACCCTCGACAGCCTGGTGCCCGACCCCGGCGCCGAAGCCGACCGGCTGGCCGCCCTGCCTCTCGTGGCGGGCGCCACGCCGTTCATCCGTAATTTCGTGGTCGTCAAGGGGCCCGGGCGCGGGGAGGGCATCGTGGAACCGGCCCTCCTGCAGGGTATCGATCCGGTCCGCGAGGCCGAACTTCTGGCCCGCCGCGGGCCGCGCGCCGACCTGGCCACCGCGATCTTCGGCCAAGCGCCGGACCCCGCCGCCGACGGCCTGCGGGCCCTGTTGGCCGAAGCGGAGATCAATACCTGGGATGTCCATCTGATCGACAGCCGCGTCCGGGACGGGGAGCTGGATGCCGGCGCGGCCCTGGACGCCCTGGCGGTGCTGGTGGCCGAACGGGGGGGCGCCGCGGCCGCGCAGAAACTGGCCGACCTGCGGGCCGGCCCGGGCCTCGACTGGGAAGATGTGCTCAGTACGAACGACGCCCTCCGCAGTCAGTTCGTCGATATCTGCGGCCTGACCCCCACGCAGCTGTTCCACTCCTATGACGGGGCGGAGCGGTTCGAGGAGACGGTCTACCCCGAGGCGCTGGTGAACGGCGATCTCGCCACGGCCCTGGGCATCACGCCGGGCGGGACCTTCACCGTGGCTTCGGTCACCCGGGAGGGGCGGCCCGTGAAACGGAAATACCGCATGGCCGCGGCGCTGCGGCCCTACAGCGCGGCCAAGGGCGACCGGTTCGACATGCCGGCGGTGGTGGTCGCCTTCGACGAGGCCTGCGTCCTCTTCGGCACCGAGGGCAACGCCACCGGGATAAGCATCTGGCTCAAGGATGGGACCGCCCTCGCCGCGGGGGCCGCCCAGGTCGCCGCCGCCACCAGCCTGCCGGTCATAACCTGGCGCGAGATGCGGGCCAATGTGCTGGCCGCAGTCGCCAATGAGAACCGGCTTCTGCAGGTGGTGCTGTTATGCATCATCGTGGCCGCCGGGTTCGGCATCCTGGCCATCATCTACACATCGGTCTCCGAAAAGGTGCGCGACATCGGCATCATGAAAGCCGTGGGCATCCGGCCCGCCGCCCTGGTGCGGATCTTCATGTTCAAGACCCTCTGGATCGGCGCCATCGGCACGGTCGCGGGGGTGGGCCTGGCCTGGCTGGTGGTCCACAACATCAATTTCCTCAGCAAACTCATCGGCTGGACGCCCTTCTCGAGCGAGATCTACTACCTGCCCCTCAACCAGCAGCTGCCCGTCTCCTGGGAAGATGCGGGCGTGCCGCTTTTTGCCGCCGCCGGCCTGCTCATAAGCCTGGCCGCGGGGCTCTATCCGGCCCTGCGCGCCGCCACTTTGAACGCCGTGGACGCCATCCGCAATGCCTAGCGCGATCGCCTGCCGGGGCGTCCAGCGGACCTTCCGCGATGGGCACCGCATCCTGCGCATCCTCGACGGGGTGGACCTGGATGTCGTCGCGGGCGAAGTGGTGGGGATCGCCGGCAGTTCGGGGTCGGGCAAGACCACGCTCCTCAATGTCCTGGGACTGCTGGACACGCCCACGGCGGGCGAAGTGCTCTGCAACGGTCGGGCGACCGCGACCCTCGGCGCGGGGGCGCGGGCGCACCTGCGCAACACGCACCTGGGGTTCGTGTTCCAGGAATTTTTCCTCATCCGTGAATTCAACGCCGTGGAGAATGTGATGCTCCCCGCGCTGGCGGGGTTGCGCGCCTGGCAGTGGTTCGGGGGCTGGGCGCGGCTGCATAAGCGCGCCGCCGACCTGCTGGGACTGGTGGGTCTGGGCGACCGGGTGGCGTCGGATGTCGGGCAGCTGTCCGGCGGGGAAAAACAGCGTGTGGCGATCGCGCGGGCGCTCATCAACGGGCCGGCCGTGATCCTGTGCGACGAACCCACCGGCAACCTGGACAAGGAGACGGAGACGGGGATCAAGGATGTCTTCCGCCGGCTGAGCACGGAACAGGGCACGACCTTCGTCATCGTTTCGCACAACCCGTCGCTTCTGGAGATCTGCACCCGGCGCCTCGTGCTCAAACTGGGACGCCTCGAGGCGGCGCCGTAACCAAAGCCGGGAACAGCCATCGAGGCCACAGAGAACCACAGAGGGTCGGTGGGGTGCGGAGAAAGCAAGATTGGCCACAAAGTACACAAAGGGCACAAAGGGGGTACGGGGTAAGAAGGTCAATTTACGGTTATACGACAGATCGCTGCATGTGAACTTTCGCACTTTTTAACGCCCTCGCTTAACATGGCCCACGCTTCAACTATACCCTCAAAACCGTAGAATTCAATCGGATTTTCTTGCATTTCAGGTGATTATGTGTCATACTGTCTGATAGTGGTATCACAATCAG
>JBDREB010000259.1:0-4047 GCA_043820325.1 Planctomycetota bacterium
GCCGCACTACCTCGTTTTCCCCACCCCGCATTTCGGCGTCATGGGCCCCCACAACTGGTACATCAGCGGGTTGGCCAATGTCCTCTTCTGCGACGGCCACGCCGAACCGATCCACTGGAAAAACAACTGGCTTAAGTGGGACAACCTGCATGTGACGCCCCGACAAGCATTGCCGATCTTCGATCGCCGATTTAATTTGACTTGAGCCCAGTTGATCGATATCGATGAGTGCCATGTTCGGCGCGATACCCCCGGCCATTCAACATGATCCCAGGCAAATGGATCCCCCGGTTCCCCCGGTCAAGCCGGAGGACAGGCTCGCCGGGGGATGACAGAGGACATATAACCCCGGTTCCCACCTCCTTCCCCCGCTGTCATCGCCCGACTTGATCGGGCGATCCAGTTTGCCTCCGGGCGCTCCGCGGCCTCTGCCACCGCTCCTCCCCCGCATACCGCGCCGCGCCAATAAAAAAGGGGCGGCCCGTTGCGGCCGCCCCTTGATGGGCCGGGAGAGTGAAATGGTTAATGCGCGAGCACGCTGATGTTGTCGATCGTGCACTCGCCTGTGGCGGCTTCGTTGGCGATGAAACGCCACTGGATGGTCACCGAAGCCTCGTCGGCCGCATACCCGCTGATGTCCAGCACTGCGGACCCGGTGCTGCTCCACTGCAGTCTGGCCACCTGCTGGGCGCCGCCCCCGTTGTCGACCTGGATCCACAGGTCTTCGTTGCCCGTGAAATTGCAGATGTAATCGAAGGACAGGATCACCTGGGTGTAGCCGGTGCAGTCGATGGTCTCGGATACGAGCGTGGTGTCCGTGGGCAAACCGGTGTCCCCGGCATCGACATAGGCGCTGCCCACGCCTGAATCGTCCCATACCTCGCCCGCGCCGGCGACCGACCATCCGCCGGCAATCGGCCAGGCGTTCAGCCCTTCGGCGATCAAACAGTCGAACGCCCAGACAGCCACATTGTTGCCCTCCTGGACTTCGCCGATCTCGCCAAGCAGGTCCACGACGAACTTGAGGGAATAGTCCGCGCCCTCGGTCAATTCGCCTTCCATGGGTGTGCCCAGTTCGGCATTCATGCTGTTGTTCATACCGGGCTGGAGCAGTGACACATCGTTGATCCAGATCAGTTTGTCCAGCGGGTCGAGCGTGGGGGACTGGTCGTTTGACAGGAACAGGGCGGCAAGGCTGTTATCCGCCTTCATGTCGAGTGCGGTATTGATGGTCTGGACCTGAAAATCGAAAGACTGCTGGAGCCAACCCGAATCGGTGCTGAGATTGGCCAACCCCTGGAGCTCCGGCTTGGCCGGCGGGTCATAGAATATGACCGGCACGAAGGAGCCGAGGACCACAGCCCCACCCCCCATCGTAAGCGTGGCTGAATCGTTGTTGGTCTCGTCCGATTCGATCACCGCATCCAAGGGGTCGATGATCGCATACATGTAATACTGGTTGGCCGTGACGCTGGCCACGTTCAGACTGGCGGTGTCGAAAAGCATGCGGTACTCGCCGGCGCCGAGCACTGCCAGAGAGTAATCGCCGAGGTTGATGTCGTTGGCCGGGACGACAGGAGTCACGGTCGAGTCCGCAAGGTAGAACCGGATGGGCACGACCGGCGCGGCGGCCGAGCCGAAGTTGGCCCCCAAGATCATGGGTACCTTGATGGTCGCCGTGTCCGTGGACACATAGCAGGAAGGCGGGACCGGCGCCACGAGGTCCGAACCGCTTCCCATGTCCATGTACAGGATCACGGCGAGGTCCGACAACCCCTCGCCCGCCGCCAGGAGGGATATGTCCTCCTGATCGGTGTTCGCATTGTCGGTCTCATCCGTCTCGGCGACAACGCCATCCGCGTCCACGATGTACCCGACGGATACGGGTCCGGGCACGGTGATTCCCGCGGCCGCGGCCTGGGCCGCGGTCAGGGTGCAGGTCACGAATGTTAAGCTCGGGCCGCCGTTGTACCGGTAGCCGGCGGCCACACCGCTCGGGAACGGGACCGTGGCCACCAGCACATCGGATGTGGTGATGGTCGTGTCGGACGACACATAGAACTTGAGATCGAACGCGCCGGTGCCGGAGTTGCCCTCGCACTGGAACGCGGCCGCGATCGTGAACGGCGCATTGAGCGCAATGCCGTAGGGAAGACCCGGACCGTCGCCGCCCTCGGCGGTCAGGTTGACGCTGGGCGACTCGGTCACCACGGTGAGCTGCCAGTCCATGACATAGGTGTTGTTGTTCTCGTTGATTTCGGTCACCGCGTTCAGGTCATCCGCGATCGCGCCGAGGTAGTAGTCGTCCTCGGCCATGGGTGCGGTGCAGGTGACATCGACATCGGTCGGGTTCATGTACGACTGGACGGTGACCGACGCCGACCCGATGAGCGCGTCGCTGGTCGTGACCGTCGCATCCGTCGAGGCGTAGATGCCCACGCGGAACGCGCCGGCAGGCAGGTCGCCGATGCAGTTGACGGATGTTTCGACCATGAATTTTGCACCCGGGATGATGTTGGAACCGCTGTTCCGGTCCGTCCGCATGACGGCCAGGTCGCGCTGGCCCGCGGTGATCGACGGGTTCAGGACCAAGACCAGGGCGACTTCGCCGGGGACGCCGGTATCCACATTGCCGGCGTCGGTCTCGTCGGTCTCGAACACATCATTGCCGCTGTCGACCTTGCTGCCGACGCCGATGATCGTGCCGATCAGATCCAGCGGGAATGTCATGTCGATGTCGAGCGTATCGTTGCCATTGGCCGCGAGTCCGCCGATGTAGGTATTGGTGGCCAGCGCTGTGTCCGTGGCGGGCTCGATGGTCCAGTCGTCGTTCGTGTAATAGACCGTGATGTCGAAGCCGTCAACCACATCGTTGCCGGCCTTCTCGCTGAAATTGCTGGTGGCCGTGACCGCCTGCCCGGCGCGCACGACCTGGCAATCGAAATCGGTGATGTCATACAGCGCGCCGTTCAGCAGGCCGATCGTGGTGCCGTCGGCCACCAGGTCGGGCGGATCGTTAACCGTGATCGCGAGGGAGACGATGTTGTTATCCTCACCGCCTGCCGCGCCTTCGTCGATGTTATCGGCGCTATCCACAACCCAAACGAGGTAGCAGGCACCCCAAGCCGGGCCGGGAAGCGCGATGGTGGGGCCCGTGTCGATCTGGCTCGCGCCGGGATTCAGGTTTGCCACAGCGGTGGCGGCAACGGTCAGAGCCGTAAATGTGCCGCTAAGGTCAGTGGAATCGGAAAGATAGAGTTGCGCCTCGCTCGTGCCGCCGCAAGCCTTGCCGTCCGTGTTGGTGGTCCGGACGCTGACCTAGATCGTCTGGCCTGCATAAGCCACGGCCGGGGCGGAGACGATGGTCCCTTCGAGGTCGGGGAAGAGCGAGCCGGCCGCGACCACGGCAAGCGCGTTGGAGCTGACCGCGGAATTGTTGTCGGCCTCGTTCGACTCAACGATCACGCCCGCGCTGTCGATGACCGCGAAGCAGTAATATGTGGCCACGGTCACGGGAGACGTCACCGTGAACTGACCGGCCGCATCCGTGCCTAAAGCGAGCCCGGCCGCCACATTCTCCGTGCCGACCAGGGTGTCCGTGACGGTATCAAGCGTGGCGTCGATGGAGAAATAGTAGGCCACATCGAATGCGAGCGCAGCGGCCGTGCCGCTGTTGTGCAGGGTCCGGTTGATGGCGATTGGGGTGGCGACCTCGATGGTCACCACGCCGAAGGATACCGTGTCGACCGTCAGGTTCGGTTGCGCCGGTGGATTATGACTCCCGCCCCCACCGCCGCCCCCACCGCCGCCGCAACCGGCAACGACCGTGAGACCGGCGCCCAGGAGGGCCAAGCAGATGCACGACATGATCCGTTTCATACGATCCCCTTTAAAGAACCCTAAAAGCTTGACGGACTCGCAAAAAGTCCACAATCCTACTGTGTGCGCGCTTTTCCCCGTAGCTGCGACCCTTGCGGTCGCCCATCCGGAGGCGGGGTCAAGCCCCGCAGCTACAAGGACTTGCGAGGAAGCATGGTTACCACCGGC
>JBDREB010000260.1:0-4991 GCA_043820325.1 Planctomycetota bacterium
GCCGGTGGTAACCATGCTTCCTCGCAAGTCCTTGTAGCTGCGGGGCTTGACCCCGCCTCCGGATGGGCGACCGCAAGGGTCGCAGCTACGGGGAAAAGCGCGCACACAGTAGGATTGTGGACTTTTTGCGAGTCCGTCAAGATTCAGGCTTTCTCGCTCCGGATCCCGAGCGTTCTTGGCGCCTCGGGACGACTTTCCGACCCTCTCGCTTCGGACCCCGAGCAAGCTTCGCGTCGAGGGGCGACTTTTCGACCAGCCCACCATCCGCCTTTCCGACTTGCGGTCCGCTTAACATGCGGCCCAGCCGTTCCCCTGCTTCGTGCAGGCTGGTGATAACAAAGGTCCGGTGCTTGCCGCGGAAGCGCATTGCGGGCATGAACACGCCCAGGGCCGCCCAGGCGCGGCGGTCGGGGCCGAAGACGGGGACGGCCAGCGCCTGGACATCGTTATCGCCTTTTTCCTTGACCAGGATCCCCTCGGCCCGGATCCGGGCCAGGGCCATTTCAAGACCGGCGGCCGTGGCGACGCCGGGCCAGGCATCGGTCGGCAGCCCTTCGTGTTTCACAAATGCGGCCCGAGCCCCATGGTCCATGTAGGCCAGGAGGACCCGCCCCGTGGCCGTCGCATAGGGCGCGTATTTCAGGAAGGCGCCGGCGTTGGCCATGACGCCTTGTTCGCAGACCTCCTTGGCCACCATGAGCATCTCCCCGCGGTCGCAGATGGTGAGCACGGCCGCCTCGCGGGTGAGTTCGGCCAGCGCGCGCACATGGCTCTCGGCCGCAGCCATGACGGCGGTGCGGATAAAAGCGGGACGGGCGAGGTCCATGACGGCCGGGCCGACCCGGTAAGCGCCCTCGGACGACTTCGCCAGCCACCCGGTCTCCACGAGCGTGCGCAGAATGTTGCTTGTGGTGGTCTTCTGCAAACCCGTCCGGCCGGCGATCGCCGCCGCCCGCCGGATCACCTGGACCATGCCATATCTTTCATTATGGTTGAATGCATTCACCAATGTAGTATACTCGCGTCACAGCGAAGTCAAGGAAATTTCCAGGGGAATTATATAATCGGTCGCTCGCCGCTTATGGGAGATACCGGTCTATATCGAGGGCGCTGTGGAACACGCCCAGGATGTCGATGTCGGCCGAAGGCTTGAGAAGGTATGTGATCCGGTAATGCCCATAAAGCAATATTCTGATCTCGCCTTCCGCCTCGGGCCGATACATGTGCCCGATGCCTGGGTACTGGTTGAGCACCTGGGCCTTTTCGTAAATGCCCAAGACCACCGTTTGAGCCGCATCGGGATTATCAGCCGCAATGTAGGCGTGAATGTCGCGCAACCAGCGTTGCGCCTCTTCGGTCCACCTTTATTTCTGCCATGTGCGGATCCGGCGCTCCATCTCCTGGTTCGTTATCGTTCGTCCGTTACGGAAATCGGCCAAGCCCCGTTCGACCATCCTTTCAAAGGCCAACTCGCGCATGATCTCTTCATAGGTGGCATCGTCCGGTTGCGACTGGATGACTCCGGTGCCGCTAAATGCAAAATGATAAATGGATCCCCGTTCTTCCAAGAGCTACCCCGTATGCTGCGCTCCCCGTGAATGCAGGTGGACCAGGAGGACCGAGAGGTCGGCGGGCGACACACCCGCGATCCGCGAAGCCTGTGCGAGCGTGGCGGGCCGCACCCGCTGGAGCTTCTCGCGCGCCTCGGTCCTGATATCATGAATGGCAAGGTAATCGATGTCCTCGGGCAGGCGGACATGCTCCTTGCGTTCGAGCTGGCGGATGCGGCGGTCCTGACGCTCCGTGTAGCCGGAATAGCGCAGTTCCACCTCCACCTGTTCCCGCGCCCGGCCCGTGAGGTTGCGGCCGGCAAGCTTGGCGTCGAGCCTTTCGATGTCGGCCAACACGGCGCCCGGTCTGCAGAGACGGGAGACCAGCGACTTGCCCTCGAGCACCCGCTCCCGGCAGTAGGCCACGGCCCCTTCGACCGTCCGGCCCAGGTCCTGCACCGCGGCGAACTGGTCTTCGGTCACCAGGCCGAACTCCCGGCCGTAATGCGCCAACCGCAGGTCGGCGTTATCCTGCCGCAGGCGCAACCGGTATTCGGCCAGGGATGTGAACATGCGATAGGGTTCGCGGATGTCCTTGGTCACCAGGTCGTCGATGAGCACGCCGATGTAGGCTTCGTGGCGGCCGGGGATGAACGGTTCCCGCCCCTGCAGTTTCCGGGCGGCGTTGATGCCGGCCACCAGCCCCTGCGCCGCCGCCTCTTCGTAGCCCGAAGTACCGTTGATCTGGCCGGCCATGAAAAGCCCCGGCACGGCGCGGCATTCCATACTTCGCAGGAGCTGGACCGGGAAGACGAAATCATATTCGATCGCGTACCCGTGGCGCACGACGGCCACCCGCTCCATGCCAACGATGGTACGAAGCATCGCCTCCTGCACATCCCTGGGCAGGCTCGTGGACATGCCGTTGACATAGAATTCGTCCGTGTCGCGGCCCTCCGGCTCCAGAAATACCTGGTGGCGCGGCACCTCGGGGAAATTGTGGACCTTGGTCTCGACCGATGGACAGTAGCGGGGCCCGATCGACTTGATCTGGCCCGTGAAAAGCGGGGCGCGGTCGAAGGCCGCGGCGATCACCGCGTGCGTGGCCGCGTTGGTGTAAGTGATCCAGCACGGGAGCTGTTCATAGGGCGTGAAGGGTTGGTAATGGGCGAACGGTTTTATGACCGCGTCCCCTTCCTGCCGCATGAGCTTGTCATAGTCGAATGTCCGGCCGTCCACACGGGGCGGCGTCCCCGTCTTCAGCCGGCCCGTCTCAAGGCCCAACGCGTTCAATGATGTGGTCAGCCCCTTGGACGGGAGTTCGGCCCAACGGCCGCCTTCGCTCTGGTCGGGACCGACATGGATAAGGCCGTTGAGGAATGTGCCCGTGGTCACGATAACGGTCCGGCCCTTGATGCCCGCGCCATCGGCCGTGAGCACCCAAAACCCGCTCCCGTCGCGCTCCACACCCTGCACCATGGCCGCCCGGCGTTCCAGCCCGGCCTGTCCCTCAAGGGCGGCCTGCATGACCCGCGGATACCCCCGGCGGTCGACCTGGGCACGCGGCGAACGGACGGCCGGCCCCTTGGAGCTGTTCAGCTCGCGGAACTGGATCCCCGTCCGGTCCGTAACCTTGCCCATCTCTCCGCCCAGTGCATCCACCTCGCGGACCAATTGTCCTTTGGCCAGCCCGCCGATGGCCGGGTTGCACGACAACTGCGCCACCGTGTCGAGGCTGATGGTGAGCAGGAGCGTGCGCATGCCCATGCGCGCGGCCGCGAGCGCCGCCTCACAGCCCGCATGGCCCGCGCCGATCACGATCACATCGAATATTGGGTCCGTCATGGGTTTATCCGGGGGTTATTGTGGATGGCAGAAAAACGATTAATCGCGATCCAAGGCATCATACATCCGGCGCATGAATGTTCCGCCCCCGCCCCCAAACTCCGGAAACACCGGCATCGCCGGGATCTCCCGTGGCAACGGACACAAAGTTGAACTGACATTCGATGATCCCAAGCCCTTCGATTCCGTTCGCCGTGTTCCCGAAGATGCAGGGGCACGGCATGATGCCCAGCTTGGTTTTATCGCCGCACGGCGGCAACGGGCGGATGGTGCTTGACGCCCAGCAGTCCGTCGATGGACAGGTCTTCATCGACCTCCGGCCAGTGGATGCCGTAGCCCGAAGGTGCCACCTCAAACCGCACCCGCTGGGCGGCCGTGGCTTGGGCCAGCCGCTTCGATACCCGGGACAGGTCGAATTCACATGCCCTGCCGTCAACCGTCATCTTCAGGATGGTTCCTTCGACCGTGACCCCTTGGACAATGTGGGCCTTATCCATTTTTTACCTCCTGGAGCTTTTCCCACTCGGATACGAAATGATCGAAATGCTGGAAGATCAACCTGCGCACCGTACGCTTGTCGGATGGCGTCAAATTGTAAGAGCGGGCCTCGGTGATCGCGAACTCATCCACATCCAGCCAATACTTTGCATCAGCATCCCCTTTACGGCAATGCACATGGAACGGCTCGTGCCCCTCGTTGGGATAAAAGAAGAACCGCCAGCCGAGGATCATCAATATTGTCGGCACAGTTACCCTTTGCCATCTTAAATCGAATTCCAGCAAATACTATACACCCAAAGCCGGCAAATGGCAAGATAATTTGCCCGATTCTTAAGAGCCCATCCGAAAACCTATCCGTAGGCTCGAGGTCGTGCGAGGGAGACAAGCCCGCGCCGACCCCAGGGAAGAGAGAGCGTGCGCAGGCTCCGGGCGATGCAAGCCTGCGCAGATCCTGTGGACGAGGCCCCGCAGGGGAGCCTTTCGACACGGCTCAAGGCCCTGAACGCCAGTCGAACGGGCCGGGCACGAAGCCCGAAGCAGGCCATGCCGAGAGCAGAGCGCATAGCCGATGCAGGGCGACACAGCCCGGCGCCCTTCGACACGGCTCAAGGCCCTGAGCGCCAGTCGAACGGGCAGCCGCAGCCGACCGACCTGTCCGCCATAGTGCTCTGACGAAGGCGGAAGCCAGGAGGGGTTTTCGGATAGGCCCTAAGCGGAAACCCCATGCGCGCGGCCGCGAGCGCCGCCTCACAGCCCGCGTGGCCCGCGCCGATCACGATCACATCGTAGACTGAGTCGGTCATGGGGATACAGCCACCTCATTACGCCGATTCAGATTTCCTGATCCCTATCCGTAACCGGGCATGTTTTTCGGAAAAAGGTTTGGCGCTTTTTTCGACCCACAGGTGATTGTGCGGGGAACATCCGGATGTCAACCGTGTAGGGGCGGGTTTCAAACCCGCCCTCCCGTCTAATCGCGAAACGGCAATAAAGGGCGGGTTTCAAACCCGCCCCTACGGTAAGTGCCCGTAAATGAATAAAGTATCCATTTCGACATAGAGATTCCGTCCGCAGCCAAGGCGCGAGGAGGAGCCG
>JBDREB010000261.1:0-6807 GCA_043820325.1 Planctomycetota bacterium
GCCGGTGGTAACCATGCTTCCTCGCAAGTCCTTGTAGCTGCGGGGCTTGACCCCGCCTCCGGATGGGCGACCGCAAGGGTCGCAGCTACGGGGAAAAGCGCGCACACAGTAGGATTGTGGACTTTTTGCGAGTCCGTCAACTATCCCCGCGCGCTTGCCGACACGGTGTGCAAGCCCAAGGGCTGGAAACTCGACCGACTGCATTTTTACACGGGCATTCCCAGCATCCAGGACAACCAGTTCTGGCATCATTTCTGGACCGCCAAACTGGCTGTGATGGGTACACGCGGCATCAAGGTGTATTCCCGTCACCTGAAATACCGCAATCAGACAGTGGTCCTGCCCAACGGAACGACCACCACTACATTGGTCGGTCAGGAAAAGGGGATCGATATACGACTGGCGCTGGATGCGGTCCGGATGGCCCGCGAGAACCTGTATGATATCGCCCTTATCTTCAGCCAGGACCAGGATCTTTCGGAAGTGGCCGACGAGATCAAGAGCATATCCAAAGCCCAGAACCGGCCGATCAGGATCGCCTGTGGCTTTCCGATCAGTCCCACCTCCGGCAACATCCGGGGGATCAATGGAACGGATTGGATCAGGATCGACCGGACGACCTATGACGCCTGCATCGATCCGTTGGATTACCGTCCGAAAACCAAACCCTAAGTACAGCGCCCCATAATAAAGGGGTCAAAAGAGGGCGCGCCGGTACCACCGTGGCATTCTTTTCCGTTGTAGGGGCACGGCATGCCGTGCCCTCGCGTGGCCAGCTTGCGGACGGAGTCGAGGAAGATCCAGCCCGGGTCGGCGCTTGTTTTGGGGCCAATTGGGTTGGGCACGGCATGCCGTGCCCCTACCAAACAAGATCCGGCATGAACCAGCGTTCCGGAATCGGGTCGTTATGATGGAGATCTGACCCCTTTATTGTGGGGCGGTGTACTAAAGGTCCCGGATGCCGATCTGTGCCGGGATTTACGCGCGCGGGCCCGGGCGTACCTGGAAAATGCCTTGCTCATTGTCCGGGCGTTCGCCGGGGTCAATGTCTACATCCGGGACCACACTCCGGGGACCGCGGCTGATCTCCAGGTCATCCGGGATATGCCGGCCGCTCTGCTGGAGCGCGAGGCGGCGCTTTTCAAGCAGATGGAAGCGTCCCAGCAGGCCCTGGCCACCAGGTATAATCTCACACTGAAGTGAAGTGATCCGGCCGCTCGGGCCCGGGCAGGGTCTCCCAGAAAGCGCGAATGGCCGGTGTCCGCAGACCGTCGGGGGGGATGCGGCCCTGCGTGTACCATTCATCCACCGCGGCGGCGAGTTCATCGGGGGCGCACAACACCACGCGGGGCCGGGATTCGCCTTGGGCTAGGTCGCTGTAGAGGTAGACCAGGTAACCCAGGGAGTTGGCCGACTCCGCGCCGGCGTAATCGATGCAGCGGGCCACATCCCCTGCGGCGACCAGGGCGTCAAGCCGGGGGCGGTCCGTGCTGGTATCGATGATCCGGTCGGCATACCCCGCATGACGCAGGCGCCGGCCGAGGATCATCATGGTGATGTCGGGCAGGAAGAACATGGCGCCGGCCGCGGCCGCGGCGCCCAGTACCATCGATACCCAGTAGCCGGTCTTGAGGTAGAAGATCCCCGCGGTCAGGAACACGGCCAGCAGGATGAAGAGGGCCGACATCGTCTTGGTGCGGGCCATGTCCGATTCGTTGATCGGCGGCCAGGCGATCGGGTATACCGGCGGCGCCGCCGCGGGCGCGGACCCCGGCGGGGGCGGCACCGGGCGGGGGGCGGCCATGATGCGGGTCCGGACGGCATCTGCGTGCGGGCCTTCTTCGATGAGCCACGCGGTGTGCTCCCCCAAGAGGGCGGCGACCGCGGCGGGATCGGGTCCCGCGCCCGTGCCCGCAGCCTCGAGCAGGATATCGGCCAGCGGGGTCCAATTGAGGGCGGCCAGCAGGCGGGCGGCCGCTGTACGGCCGGCCGGATGGGGGTATTCCCGGACCGCATAGCGCAGGAAGGGGATGGCACCCGACCCGCACGACACCACGGCGCTCATGATCATCGGCCAAGTCTCCGATCCCGGCGGGGTCACGGTCATGAGATCGAGGAGGACCGGTACCGCCGCGGGCTTTTCGCTGAGCTGGATGAAGCGGATGGATGTGCGGACCTTGGGCGGGATGATGGAGAACAGGCCGAAGATCGCTTCGTTGAAATTGAAATCCGCAAGCGCCGCGGTCCGTGTGGCGATGGGGTCCTGGCGTTCAGCCAGATACGACCAGTAGGTGTCACGGGTATCGGCTGGCGCCAGGCGGCCGATCCACCAGGCCAGGTTCCGGGGGCCGCCCATGAGCGCGGCCAGCCGCTCGTGCAGGGCGTGCTCATGGGCAAAATAGCCGCCGGTCAAGTATCGGGGGGTGCGGCGGTGTTCCAGGACCTGGACGAGAGCCGCCATGAAGGCCGGGATGGCGGGGGCGATCACGGTGATCACATCGACCGGGTCGATCGCCACGAGGCAGACGGGCAGGGCGGGGTCCGTGATGTCCACCGCCAGCAGGTGGCCGGCATCGGCCTGGTCCCGGCCGAAGACCAGGAAGCGGCCCTCCACGCAGGTGGTTTCGGTGCCCGCCGGCAGGTGCAGGGCCGCCGCGTCCGCGGTCAGCGTCAAACCAAGGCCGGGCAGTTCGACCGGCGTTTCCCGCAGGGTTTGTATGACGCGCGCCAAAAGCCGGGGGGCGTCATCGGATCCCGTGGCGTCGGCCGGTTGCGGGGGCGTGAGTATCGCACGGATCGTTTCAAGGGGTTGCATGCGGGGTGTTCCTTCCGGAGTTGGTCGGGTGTTACGCGGGTCATGATTGATTGTATCGGTACGGGGGGATTTGTCAAGTTGAAAGCCCTCGTGGCGATGAAATCGGTAAAAAAAGGTTGACAGTCAGGGCTTTTCCGGTATAATGTCGGTTTGTGTGCTGATTTACAGAATGTTAGTCCTGCGACCACGGTTTGTGGAGGATTTTGACCCGTGAAGAAATTCAACTCGGCCCGGTACCTGTTTGTGATCGCCCTTTTCAGCTTGAGCCTGCCGGTGTTCGGCGGTTCAACTGGACCGATGAACCTGGACTTCCAGGTCGGCGCTTCCGTCAATTTCGACACCGATATCAATTTCGATCCGGAATTGATCGAGAATTCCACCGACTTGGACGACATGCGCATCACGCTGAACGGGTCGGCCAACTATGTTCCGTTCAAGTTCGGCAACCAGTCCATCGGTTTCGGTCTGGATGTCGGCATGAACAGTTATCAGGAAGAGACCGATTACAGCAATGACAGCATCGCGGCCCGGACCTCCTACCGGATCAACAACCTCTTCAACAAGTTCACCTTCAATCTCGACGCCATCTATTCCAATTATAACGTCGATGGCGATGCCTACCTGTACAATGTCACCCTGTATCCGACGCTCTTCTGGCCCCACAATGACCAGTTCACCTCCGTTTTCAAGCTCCGTCTCCGCGAGCAGACCTATTACAATCGGGATGCCGCCAGCGGGTCCGATATGGGTCTCGAGTTCAAGGAGATCTGGCAGATCAGCGCCGAACAGGAATTGGGCGGCGGGATCTTTCTCAACCAGTGCGCGCTGGACGCCGGGGAGCTCTCCTATACCGGTATGCGCCTGAATGTCGACTACACCTGGCGGTTCATGAAGGACCTCGAATTGAATGCCGCGATGAGCGTGGGCACCAAGTCGTTTGTCGATGATTCCCCCGGCGAAGGCGATCCCCGGAGCGAAAGCTTCCTGGTGGCCGCGATGAGCGTCGGTTACGATCTGGGCAAATGGGGCCGCGCCTATGTCGGGGCCCAGACCTCGAGCAACTCGTCCAATGTCGATGACTTTGATGTCGATCACTCCACGATCACCGCCGGGTATATCTACGGAATGGAATTTTAAGGGGCCGGATCCATGAAATACGCATATCTGCTGGTTCTCGTCGCTGCTGCCGCCATTTCCGCTCAGGAGATCGATGATTTCGGGATGTCCGAGGCCCCGGTCGCTGCCGAGACCATGGGCGACACCGCCATGGGACCGGCCGCCCTCGCCATTGATGGCGCCGGCACCATGTATCTGGTCAACGGCACGGTGACCGCCAATCCCAAGGATAACGCGGCCCAGAAACGCGAACTTCAGAAGTACGATTCTGTTTCCGACGGCGATGTCATCGTCACCCCCGCGGGCGGTTCCGCGGTGATCCAGCTGCGCGATGACCGGGGATACTTCTTTATCGACAGCGATACCACGGTGACCGTTGATTTCAACAATATCCCCAAGTACAACGGCCACACCTTCATTTTTATCGTTGACAAGGGTTCGGTGCGCCTGTACTGCGTGCCGCTGACCGATATGCGCTCGAACTACACGATCATCACCCCCAATGCCTCGATCGGAACGGGCGGGGGCGACCTCGGGGTCCGTTGTTCGGCCGATAGCACCTATGTCTTCAATTACAAGGGTGTCATCCCGGTCAAGCATCTCACCGCCGACCTGGGTTCACTGGGCAAGACCTTCCTGGCCGAGGGCAACAAACTGCTCATCTCCACCTCGAAGGGGCTTTCCCAGCCGGCGCCCATCAAGGACACCGAATTCGACCGGACCTTCTGGACCGAATACGGGATCAAGCTGATCTACCAACAAGGTGAAAGCCGCCAGACCCAGCTGATCAACCGGGAGATCACCCGGACCGCCAGCGACCGCATCTGGCCGTCGGCCTTCGGGTTGGCCCGCTGATCCTGCACGCGTCCTGGAGCTGAAGACCAAGTGGCCGGAGTTCATGCGCTTCCGGCACGGTTGATTCCATCCGCCTTAATACTGCTTGGATCGTGTTTCCTTCTGCCTGTTTTGTCCGTCCGCGGCCAGACCGCGCCGGTCGAGTAGGCCGTGCCGCCACCCCCGCCCGTCCCCCTGCTGGTCATTGGCATACGGGATGGCGCAGGCATTTCCCGTCCGGCGGCCGGCATCCGCGTGGATACCGCGCCGCGGCCTTGGCGCATTCCCTGGCCGGATGACGCCCCGGGCGCGGCCGATGCCTACCAATTCGTGACCCTGGACCTCGCCCAATGCCCCGGAGGGCTGGTCTTGGATGCCGTGGCGATCACGGGGGGCGACGGAAGGCGCATCGGTCCCGTCGAAGCCGTGGCTGCGGTAACCTTTGCGGATTATAATCAGGCCCTTGCCAACGCCGACCGTCATGTGGCCATCGTGCGTGAAAAAAGGGTTGCCTGCCGGTTCGACCGTGAACAGGTCCAGGCCCTGCCCGGACCGCGCTGGATCGTCATCGACGGTTATCAGCCGCCCGCCCAGCCCGGGCAGGTGCGCCTGCCCGCCCGGGAATGGTTCGAGTACCAACGCGGCGGAGTTCAGGGCTACCTGAAGGCGGATGGCTTGCCGGGTGATTCCGGGGCTCCTGAGCAGCCGCTTTACGAGATCCCTTTGGTGGCGGTGGACGGCCATCCCGACGGGGTGGCGGCCATACGGGTCGCCAATGATTTTGACAAACTCTATATCAGCGTTGATTTCACGGTGGATAACACCCTTGATCCGTCCGATGGGATCGAGGTGCTGTTCGACCTGAACGGCCGCATCCTTACCCTGCGATCGGCCGGGGAAACGCCCGGCGTGGCGGCCGGATTTACGCCCACGCCGCAGGCCGGCTATCCCCACCGGTATTACGAGCTGGTGGTGCCGTTCAACGAAGTGAGCCCCGACCGCGCCGGCGTCCGGTTCGCCGTCATCCTGACCGGGGCGCGGACCATATGAACACCCCCGACGGGATCGAGATCATCGCCCGGGCGGTCATTGTCTCCGATGGCCGGGTCCTGCTGGTGCGGCGCAAAGGCGCAGGTAACACCTTTTTACCCGGCGGCCATGTCGACTTCGGTGAATCAGGCGTACGGGCGATCGCCCGTGAACTGGATGAGGAACTGGGGCTCACGGTGGCCGCGGGTCCGTTCCTGGCCGTGGTGGAACACGCATTCACGACCCCCAAGGGGATCACCCAGGAGGTGAACCTGCTTTTTACCGTGGAGGCCGGTGATCTCGACCCCCGCGGCCCGGTGCCGTCGTGCGAGGATCACCTGGAATTTATATGGGTCGATTGCACCGCCGCACAGTTGAAGTCGGTCAACCTGCAACCATGGGTCCTGCAACAGGCCCTGGTTGATTATAGGGCCACCGGACGGATGGCCCCGTTCCTTACCACCATCGGGCGCTGAAGGCGGTTCAGTCTTCCTGGCGCCGGCGTGAGACCACTGCCAGGCCCAGCATCGCCAGCAGACCGGCCATGGGCGCGCCCGTGCCGCAACCGCCGCCCGAACTCCCCTTGGCCCTGGTTACGGGATAGCTGTTCGGATCGGTCGGATCAGTGCCGCGGGCCATTTCCTGGGCATTTGACCACCCATCGCCGTCATGATCACCCGTGCCGGTCTCGCTCAACGAATCAAACCACCCGAATTCGGCAATGTCATACATGCCGTCTGCGTCAGTGTCCGTGGTGGGTGTAAAGTCAGCCACCTTGGGATCCTTGGGGGGATTGCCGACGATGTATTCCAGGATGTCAAGGGCGCCGTCGCCATCGAAGTCGGTGGTGGCGTCCTGGTCATAGTCACCGAAGTTCAGATTTCCTGATCCCTATCCGTAACCGGTCATGTTTTTCGGAAAAAGGTTTGGCACTTTTTTCGACCCACAGGTGATTGTACGGGGAACATCCGGATGTCAACCGTGTAGGGGCGGGTTTGAAACCCGCCCTCCCG
>JBDREB010000262.1:0-33091 GCA_043820325.1 Planctomycetota bacterium
GCCGGTGGTAACCATGCTTCCTCGCAAGTCCTTGTAGCTGCGGGGCTTGACCCCGCCTCCGGATGGGCGACCGCAAGGGTCGCAGCTACGGGGAAAAGCGCGCACACAGTAGGATTGTGGACTTTTTGCGAGTCCGTCAACGTTAAATTTAAAATGGATCATGTGGTTTCGGGTCCGCGGTGCTTTATCGGGGCGTGCGCGACTCAATGACCACCTCGCCCGGCTTGACCCAGCCGAGGTATTTGCGGGTGGCTTCTTCCCACGCGGCGGGATCGTTGTTGTAGAGGGCCTGGATGGTGGCGCGGAGCTTTTCGTTCTCCTGCCGGATGGCGCGGATCTCCTGCTGGAGGTTGGAGGTCGTCAACCGGGCCGCCTGGACATCATTGAAGGTCGATATGATGTATTTATGGTACACGAAGGCCCCGGTCACCACGATCAGGAGGGTGACTATTGTGACTGACATCCATTCGGTCTTGCGGGGCTTTTCGTTGTTCATAATTCGATCCGTATCAAGCCATTATAGGAAAGGGACCTCCGTCTGCAAGTAAAATCCCGTTTTTTATTGATTTTCCCCGTTGCCGGCATACAATATGTTTGTTTGTTTATGATGGTAGGATCCTTCCTGTGAAGGGAACAGGTATGATCAAGGTAATATTCTATTCCGCCATCCTGGTATGCACATTGGTATCAGGTCGGACTGCGCCCGCACCTGCCGGCGGGGATGTGGTCGACGCCGTCCGTGCGGTCGTGCGCGCGGCTGAACCGCCCCCGGCACCGCCCGCACCGGTGCAGGTTGCCCCCGCCCCGGCCCCGGCGCCTGTTCCGGCCGCACCCGCGACCGATGCCCGCCAGGTGGCCGGTGCACGGGTCAGTTTCCAGGGCGACGGTCAGGATATCGAAAGCCTGGTCGACCTTGTCCGCCGCACTGCGGGCGTGAATGTGGTCATGGACACGCCCGCCATTGAACTGGCGGTGGCCGCGGGCACGGCCCGGCGTACGATCACCCTTAAAGTCGACAACATGACACTCAAGTCGGCGCTGAACTGGATCTGCCGGCTTTCGGGGCTGGCCTGGACCCTGCAGGACGAGGCCATTTTCATCACCACCCCCGACCGGATCAAGACCGGCGAGGCGCAGTTGCGGGTATATGATATCCGGGACCTGGCGGCCCAGCCGCAGGACTTTCCGGGACCTCATATCGAACTCGTCTCCGGCGAGGCGGATATCAGCATTTCCAATTGACCCCAAGACTTGGTAGAAGGAGCAGGATCATGGAATACAGAAGGATGTGGCTGGCCGTCATATGCGCGGCGATCGTGGCGGTCCCGCTGGCGGCCCAGGACGAAAAGAGCACGGAGATCACCGTGGAACCCAAAAGCCCGCTGGTGGGCAAGGCGGCGCCCGAGATCCAGGCGCCCAACTGGCTCAACACCAACCGGATGCTTCTGGCCGACTGCAAAGGCAAAGTGGTGGTCCTTGAGTTCTGGGCCACCTGGTGCCCGCCGTGCCGCGAAGCGATCCCCCACATGGTGAAGCTCCACGGCTCGTATAAAGACAAGGGCGTGGTATTCATCGGTCTGACGAGCGAAGAGAACCTGCCCGAGGTCGGCCAGTTCGTCGAAGATTTCAAGATACCCTATGCCGTCGGCGTGGGTAGTAAATCGAGCGGCGCCTACGGCGAGTCGGGCATCCCGCATGTGTTTCTCATCGACCCGGCCGGCGTCATCGCCTGGGACGGGCATCCGGGCAACGACTCGTTCGACAAGGAACTGAAAAAGCTGGTATCGGCCCTGCCCGCGCCGGCCGCGCCGGCGGCCGCACCCGGGGCGGAAGGGGATGCCGCGGCCGTGGCCGCAGACAACGCAACGGCCGAAGTCATCGCCTTCCTCAAGGATGCCCAGAAGAACCGGCAGAAGATCACCGGCAACGAGACGGAGGCCGCCGATTTCTTCGCCAAGCTGAACGGCATGATCGGTCCCTTTGTGAACGACCCCAAAGTGATCAGGGAAGTCGTGAACATGCTCAACGCCACCTTCCGTTCGACCCTGGGCAAGGGGTCGGAGATCAAAGACCTGTGCCTGGCCGTGCTCGACAGCCTGGTGATCTGCGGCCAGTTCAGCGACGCGGCCGCCGATGGGATGATGGAGGCATTCAACACCAAGTACAGCGATGTACATCTCACGATCAAGGGGGCCGCGATAGCGGGGATCGGCAAGATCCGGACCGTGGGCGCGGTTGAGAACCTCATCACCATCTTGCCCAAGATCTGTCCCTACCCCGAGGAACCCAATCCGTACATCCACCATAGGGGCGGGGATGATGTCAAGAGCCAGGTCTGGACGACCCTCAACGAGCCGTATTACAACGCGCTGTATACCGTGACCGGCGAAAAGCAGGTGGGCGACGCTTTCCGCGGTGTCTACTGGCGCTATTCGCAGTGGAAGAACTGGATCCAGAAGAACCGCGCCACGCTGGCCAAGAAGTTCGCCGAAGAGAAGAAAAAGGCGCTCGGTCAGTAAGAGCCGCTCAACGGGCCGGTCTCCCGTCCGCCCCGCATGTTCCCGTCATTTTCCGATCCGATCGCGGTGTGTTCGCGCGAACGGGCGCCCAAATCCCCTTGCATTGCCTCCCGAAGATGGTACAATAACGCTTTTTACTTTTGATCCGGCGATGTTATGACCCGATGGCTGATCTTTGCGGCCCTCTGCCTGCCGGCCGGTGCATCCTGGCTGGCCGGGGAGGCGACCGCTTTGACCCCCGTCATCCAACTGGCGGCCGAGTACATCCCGAATCTTGTCTACCACGATGAGTCGCTGACCGTGGTCATGCGGGTGACCAACCGGGGGACGGCGCCCGCGACCGGTCCGCTGCTGGTCACGGCCGTGTTCCCGGCCGGGGGGCGGACGGTGGTCGCCAGCCGCGATCTCGACCTGGCCCCCGGTGCGGAAGCCCGGCTGTCCCTGGAGTTGCCGGTGGTCGTTTTTGAACGGCCGGTCCGGAACCTGGCCATTGCGGCGGGCACGGCTTCCTTTGCGCTGCGGCTGATCCAGCCCGGCGATCCCGTTCCCGCCTTCAGCGTCGATCCCGGTAATGCCTGCCTGGACCGGGACGGGATGCGCCTGGTCCTGGTGGTCACGCACCGTGTTTTTACCGCCAACCGGCGCTGGCTCTTTGCGCACTGGGCGGCCGGGCGGCTCTTTCCGGCCCGCGCCTGCGCCTCGATCCTGGTCATGGCCGCCCCGCTGGCGGAGGCCGGCGGTCCGCCCTCATATCTGGCATCCCTCAAGGCGGCGGTGCCGTCCGTTGACATCCTCCCCCTGGCCGATCTCCCGGCCGGCGGCGCGGCGCCGGTGCTGGTGAATTGCGCGCTGGTCCGGGACGGCTTGGCCCGGCCCGCCAGGGAACGCGCGGTCCTCTGCCTGCCGTACACGGATGTTCTGCGGGGGACCGGCCGGCGCGAGTACCGGCTGGCCGTGGAATGGATGGTCCAGATGCTGGAACGGGCCGGATACGCGGACATCCGCATCGTGGCTCCCGCCGCACCGGCGGCGCTCGCGGGGCGCATGCAGGGGTACCTGGACGAACTGGCCGATATCGCCGGCGTATACGCACACCCGTTCATTTCCGCCGCACCGCCGGCCGCCGCCGATTATTGGGCGGTCGACCCGGACGGGAACATGGCCGGCCGTTTCCCCAATGCCCGCGGGCAGGCGGCCCTGGACCGGTCCCTGCGCGCCGTGGTGCGCTGACATGCCGATGCGGCGGACCGTCGGGTATCTGCTGGCCGCGGGAGCGCTCGGCCTCCTCCCCGCCCCGGCTCTTTCTGGACAGGAACATGACCACAAACTACAGACCGGGTTTGAAGCGGAGATCAACACCACTTTTATCGGCACCGCGCCCGAGGTGGAGGAGCTCATGGCCCGGGCGCAGGAACTGGTGGCCGGGGGCGACATCACCGCGGGGGTGCGCCTGATCACCAGGGTCCTCGAACAATCCCCCGCCGGGCTGGTGCGCAACACCGACGGGCTTTACCTGGGCGTGCCCGACCGGTGCGAGGAATTCCTGGCCGGCGGCGGCCCGGAACTTCTGCGGCGGTACCGCGTGGCAGTGGATGCCGCGGCCGCCGCCGCGTGCCGCGCCGGCGACGGGAAGGGGATCGTCCGCGTCGCCCGGACCTATGCCCTGGCGTCGGCGGGCGACCGCTACCTGTTCGAGGCCGGTTCCTACCTGTTCGCTTCCGGCCATTTCGCCGGCGCGCTCAAGTGCTTCGCCAAGGTGGTGCGGTATTTCCCCGGGTCGGACCGCCGGGATGCGGCGGCCGCCGGGGCCTGCCTGGCGGCGCACATGGCCGGGCGGGCCGCCGAGGCCGGCCGCTGGGCCGCTGTCCTGCGGGACCGGGCCGTGCCCGTGGTCATGGCCGGTCGTTCTATGCCGGTGGAGGAGTTCCTGGCCGGCGCGGCATTGCCACCCCCGGTCCCGGCGCCGGCTGCGCCGACCGTCCTGCGCGAGGTTTGGGATGTCCCGCTTGCCGCGGCCGGCGCACCCTGGCTCTTGGCCGGCGACCGGCTGTTCGTCGCCCTGCCTGAACGGCGGGTGATCGCCGCGCTTGCCGCGGTCAGCGGCTATCCGGAATGGGAACAGCCTTTTCCCGCCGCCAATGACGCGGCCGCGTTCTTCCCCTGCGGCCCCGGGCTGATCGGTCTCCTGACCCAGCACGAGGCCGGGGCCAACCTCTTCCAGTGGTTCCAGCAGGCCGATACCGCGCCGGGGGCCTATCTTTTCCTGGATGCGGCCACCGGCGCGCTCCGGCACACGGTGACCATGGTGCGGCCCAACGCCATCACGGTCCTCGACCGCCGGCCGGTCTGGATGGGCGCTTCACTCTATTTCGGTTACCGCGTCTTTCAGAAGGGGGGCGGCACGCCCGAGGTGTTCGTGGCGCGGTACGATACGACCACCGGCGCGGTGGCATGGGACACATTCATCTGCCAGGGCATGGGTGACCATGGGGGCGAACTGGTCAGCGCCGGCGGGGTCCTGGTCTATCTGACCCACCGGGGTATCGTGGCCTGCATCGAACCTTATGCGGGCGATATCGAGTGGGTCTTCCGCTATGCCCAGAATTCGGAATGGACCCGCCAGGGCGGCCGGAGCGAACGCAGCGACACCCTTGCCCGGCTCGCGGCCGGGGATGGCTTTATGGTGGCACGGCCGATCGATGGCATCACGGATATCACTTTTGACGATGCCGGCACCATCAAGGCGATGGACCACGGCGCCGGGCTGGTGAATGCCGTGACGGCGGGTACGGCCGTTGTCCTGCAGTATGCCGACCGGATCGCGGTGCGGCCCGCTCCGGGCCAGCCGGCCGTCGATCGCGCGGGCCCCGCCGGCATGGTGGCGCCGGGTGGGGACGGGTGGTGGTTCCAGTCGGACGGCCGCAGTCTTGGCGTGGCGGCGCTGGGACGGGAATTCCAGTCCCTGATCGCACTCTCCGCCCCCCTGACCGGCCTGGCCGGGGCGGGCGCTTTCACGGCCTTGGCCGCGCCGGAGCGGATCATCATGCTGAGCCATCGGCCGCCCGAACCGGCCGCCGTCGCGCCGACCGACCTGCTTCTGGAGGCGGGGATCGCGTTCCGGGCCCGGGAATGGGACCGGGGCGAGGCGCTCATGGAGCAGTTCTTCGGCGCGGTCGCGGCGCCGAACGCGGGGACCGGCCTTGCCGGACAGGGCCGCCGGTGCCTGGCCGGAGCGCGCCGGGCCCGCGCCGACTGGCTCTTTGCCGCCGGGCATTTCGACGAGGCCCGCACCTGGTACGAACGGGTGCTGGCGGGCGAGGGCGATCCGGACCGCCAGGTCCAGCTGGCCTGGCGGCTGGCCGAATGCCGGCGCCGGATGGAGGATTGGGCGGGGGTTATCACCGCGGCGCAGGGTATTCTGGCCGGTGACCGGCCCGGGGCGCCGATCAGCGCCGATGGACGGACGGTTCCGGCGCGCCGGTATGCCGTGGAGAGCATCCGCGAAGCGGTCGCCCGGGGCGGCGCCGCGCTCTACGAACCATATGAACAGGCCGCCCGGGCCCTGCTCGCCCGGGGCGACCAGGAGGGGGTGCTCCGGCTCTACCCCAACAGCACTGTCTACCGCACCGCGCTCCTGGCCGCGGCGGGCCGGCTGGAACGGGAGGGGGCGTTCGACCGGTCCATGGCCTGCCTGCAGGAACTGGCCGCCTCCGCGCCGGGTGAAGTCGGAGCGCGCAAGGTCTTGCAGGGTTTCTACCAGCGGCGGGGGTGGCTGGGGGCCGCGGCGGAACTTTCCCCGCCCGTGGCCGCGGCCGTTCCGCCGGCCGGCCGTTACCCGCTCGTTCCCGCCTGGGCGGCCGGGCTGGACCCCAAAGAGCGGGACGCGGGCCTCGATCCCGCCGTGCGGTACCTGGCCGCGGATGCGGAAGGCATCTATTACGAATACGGCGGGGAGCTCGAAAAACGCGCCGTTATCGACGGCCGCCTCCTGTGGCGGGCCGACCCGGTCAAGGGCTGGGTGGGGATCACGCTCGAGATGAGCGTTCAGCCGGCGGGCATTCGCATCGCCCGGACCTTTGACGGCATGCCCGCGGCCGCGGCCGGCCTGCGCGTGGATGATGTGATCACCGCCGTCGACGGCCGCCCCATCGGCGACCAGGGATCGTTCGTGCGGATGATCATGCTCCGGCCGCCGGAGACGACGGTCACTTTCCAGGTCAACCGCGGCGGGGAATCCCGTGCGGTCGCGGTGGTCATCGGCCGGCGGCCGGCGGCCTATCTCCAGAACGATATCCGCGCCGCGACGCTCTTCGCGGGCCTGGTCATCCTTGAACGCGAATGGGGGCTGGAAGGGCGCAGCGCCGTCACCGGCGCACCGGCCTGGCGCGTGCCGATCGAAGGGCTGGCCGCCACCGCCATGCAGGGCGGGACCGTGGCGGCCGTGACCGCGGCGGGCGTGGGCTATTTCGACGCCGCCACGGGCACCCGCCTGTGGGAGGATGCCTGGGCGGGGCGCGGACTGCGGCCGGCGACCGGGGCGCCGGTGTTCGCCGGTGACCGGCTCCTGGTACCCGCCCGCGGCGCCCGGCCCGTGCTGCAATGCTACGACCGGTTGAGCGGCCGGCTGGAATACGCCATCGACGGCGCGCCGGCGGTCTATCCGGCGGGGGCGGGGTTTTACGCCCTGTTCGACCGCGATGAGGTCCGCTTTTTTCCCGCCGCTGGCACGGCCGAATGGAGTCTGAAACTGCCGTTCGACGGGAAGGGCGAACGCGTGTTCAGCGCCGGCACCGACCCGTCCGGCACCTTGGCCGTGTGGCTGTACGGCACGGGCGGGGTCTTCCTGCGCAACGGCGCCGTGACGGCCGCCTTCAACGACGGATCGCTGCGGGATGTCCGCCTGGCCCGGATGGTGGGCGATGTGCTCCTGGCCGTGGCCCCCGACCGGATCGTCGCCGCGCGCGCCGACGGCAGCATCCGGACCATCGACCGCCGCGGCGACCCGCTCGATTACCCGGCCGACATCATCCCTCTCGACGCCACGCACGCGGCGGTCATCTACATGGCCGGTACGCGCCAGCGGGCCGTATGCGTGGATACCGCCGCCCTGGCCGTCGTGGGTCCCGCCTTGACGGGGGCCGGGACGCAGGCCGTTTTTTTCGCCGACCGGGGTCGCTTGTTCAGCCTGTCGCGGCGGGAACTGGTCTGCCATGCCGGCCTTACCCGGGAGGAGTCGGACGCGGCCATGGCCCGTCTCCGCGACGCGGGCGACGCCGGTTCCGCCCTCACCGCGGCGCGGATCGCCCTGGCGCGCGGGGATCCCTTCGCGGGCTATGACCTCCTGCGCCCGCATCTCGGCCGCGTGCCCGATCCCGCCCTGGGGCTGGCGGTCGAGGAGGCCTGGCGCGATCTGGCCCGGTCGGAGTTCGATGTCATCCCGCGGCGGTTCCACGCCAGCGCGGAGGGATTGGTTGCGGCATTGGGGAGCGTGGAACAGTACGCGACCGATCCCGAGGGCGCGGGGGCCGGGCGGGACTGCCGCTGGAACGGGCCCGACGACCTGTCGGCCGAGATCCGAATCGCGCCCGCGGCCCGGGCCCTGGTCATCCGGGCGGTGGTGCGCGATGACCGGCATGTGGAAGGCCCCGGCCCCCGGGCGGCGGCCGGGATGGACGCGGTGGTGGTGGCGATCGATGCCGCGCCGCAGGGGCTCGACGCCCCCCGCGTGACCCGCCGCAACCAGAACCTGTTCACGCTGACCCTGCAGACGGCCGGCGGCGCGGGCGTGCTGACCGTGCGGCGGGGGGACATGGAGATCGCGCTGGAAGGGGCGGTGCTCTCCGCCGCGATCGGCCCCGCGGAGACGGTCTATGACTTGAGCGTGCCCTGGCAGGGACTTTCGATCGACGGCCGGCGGCCCGCCGCCCTGCGGCTGACCATGCAGGCGGTGGACAACGACGGCGGGGGCGTCAAGGGCACCCTCGACTGGACCCCCGCCGTGCAGCCGGGACTGCCGGCGTACGCCCAGCGGTTCCTGCCGGCCTATTTCGCCGAACTGGTTCTGGATTGATCCCGCCAACGGACGGACCCGCACCCTGGACTTTGGAGGAAGGCATGCGCCGGCAACAATCGCTGCAGTTCACGCACTTGACGGTCCCCGGTACGGCCGCGGCTGTTGCACCGGAGGGTTTGCGGCTGGACCTGGAGTTCGCCCGGGACGGGGACTGGCTGACGGTCGTCTTCAGACTCACGGGGCGCGAGCGGGCCGATCTGCCGGCGGCGACGGAGTGGTGGGCGCGGGACCACGCGGTCATCTGCCTGGACCCGGGCCACGATCATTTCCGGGAGATCATGGTCATCGTCGAACGGACCGGCGCGGTCCGCACCAGCCACCGCCTGGTCATGCCCGGCGAGGAGCGCAACGACCGCATCGGCCACGACCTCGCCGATCCCGTGCCGGAACATACGGTGACCGTGCATGACGACGGCGCGGCCTGGGGCGGCACGGTGTGCATCGACATAGGCTGGCGTACGGGCCCGGTGATCGGGCTGGCCGCCAAGGGGGTGTCCGGCGGCACACCGCTGGCCTGCGCCGTCTTCCCCGCGCCCGCCGGGGCGTGGTGGGACGACACGCCGCTGGGGTACGCGGACCTCTACCTGGAACCCCGGGCGGCGCGGGTGACGGGGATCGATCTCGGCGCGCCGGAATGGGGACTGAACACGGCACGGGTGACGCTCGCCCCGGGCGGACCGCCCGCGGCCGCCGCGGCCGTCTTCCGGTTCGGCGACGGCGAAATGATCCGGCGCACCACGGGCTTCGGTCCCGAGGGCGGGGAACTGCCGTATGAACTCGATTTCCGCGCCAAGTGGTCCTCCGATCTCCGCGGCACCGCCCGCCTGGAGGTGACGCTGGAGAGCGGCGGCCGCACCGCCTGGCGCGGCGCCTTTCCGGTGGGGTTCGACGGCGGCATCATCGCCCGCGACCGCCTGGGCGGCGCGCCGGTGGAGCGGCCGGGGCCCGACCACCCGGCCTTTCCCGCCGCGATGCGGGAATACCTTCTGGCCCGGTTGCCGGCCTGGGAGCGGGTCTCGGAACCGGGCGGCCCGGCGGGTGTGTTCGGACTGCGCGCGGGTGACCAGGCGATCGACCTGGGCGCGGCCGGCGTCTTCGACACGCTCGCCGCCGTCATCCGGGAGCGGTTCGACCGCTGGGACGATGGATTGTGCGCCGCGTCCGTCTTCCTGGGCGCGGCCGCCGGGGTGCGCCATTCGGCCGCCTGCGCGGCGTTCGGCGCGGCTCTCGCCCCGCGGGGACTCCTGCAATTGGGGGCCGGTTTCTGCGGCGACATGGCCGCCCTCTACGGCGCCCTGGCCCTGGCGCTCGCCCCGCGCTACGGCCTGACCCTGGCACCCTGCGCCATCGGTCTGCGGGGCCACATCGCCGCGGCGGTGGCCGTGGCGGGCGGTATGCATGTGTTCGATCCCATGTTGGGTCTTTTCTTCCACGCGCTCGACAACACCCGGCTGGCGACCCTGGATGAACTGCGCGCTGAAAAGGAGATCTCCCACCGCATGGATGCCACCTGCGGTGCACACGGTCACGAGTTCTATTACGGCATCCCCCACCATGTCATCACCCCGCTTCGGTCGGGCGGCCGCCTGCTGGTGTGATGCGCGATGCGGCCCCATTTTGAAGCTTGACTTTTATGGCGTGGGGTATACAATAATCTGTTTTGTGCCCGTATGACACGATATCGGTCCTAACCATTTGAATATGAATTGGTTATAATGAGCCAGCTTGCCGGCAAAAAGGTCCACATCCGCACCTTCGGGTGCCAGATGAATGTCTACGACGCCGATGTGGCCCGCACGATGTTGGAACAGGCGGGTTGCGTCATGGTCGCCGAGGTGGCCGACGCCGACGCGGTGGTACTGGTCACCTGCAGTGTGCGGGCGCACGCCGAGAACCGCGTGTTCTCTTTGATCGGCGCCCTCGGCCGCCTGCAGGCGCGCCAGGCCGGCCGTCCCGTGGTGGGCATCATGGGCTGCACGGCCCAGAAACTCGGCCGGGAATACATCGACCGTTTCCCCGGCGTTTCGTTCGTGATCGGCACCCAGCGCGCGGAGCGGCTCGTGCCCATGCTGGCGGCCGCCTTCACCGGCGCATGCGGCGCTGTGGATACGGCGATGGAGCGGCAATTCGTGCCGACGCTCACGGCCGAACCGGTCCCGGGCGCCCATGCCGCCTTCGTCGCCGTGGCCGTGGGCTGCAGCCGGGCCTGCGCCTACTGCATCGTGCCCCAGGTGCGCGGCCGGATGAACAGCCGGCCGCCGGCCGACATCCTGGCCGAGGCGGCCCGCCTGGCCGGCCGCGGCGTGGTCGACCTCACGCTGCTGGGGCAGAACATCGACGCCTACGGGCGTGACATCCATTACGCGCCCGGGCTGGCGGGGCTTCTGGCCGACGCGGCCGCCATTCCGGGCCTGCGGCGGATCAATTTCGTGACCTCGCATCCGGCCGATCTGCACGACGACATCATCGCCGTGATCCGCGACCATCCGGTGATCGCGCCGTTCTTCCACCTGCCGCCGCAGTCGGGGTCCAACCGCGTCCTGGCCGCGATGCGCCGCGGATACACCCGGGAATACTACCTTGACCTGGTGGCGCGCATCCGGGACGGCCTGCCGCGCGCCGAGTTCGCCGGTGACTTCATCGTGGGGTTCCCGGGGGAGACGGAGGCCGATTTCGACGCCTCGGCCCGTCTGCTGGCGGAGGTCGGGTTCCAGCAGGCCTATATTTTCAAGTATTCGCCGCGTGAGAACACGCCCGCCGCCGGACTGCCCGACGATGTGCCCCTAGCCGAAAAGAAGCGGCGCAACAACGCGCTGCTCGACCTGCAGGAGGGGATCCAGCTCGCCCGGCACCGGTCGTTCGTGGGCCGCGAAGTGGCCATCCTGGTCGAAGGCCCCAGCAAGAACGACCAGGCCCGGTTCATCGGCCGCACGGCCACCAATTTCCGCGTGATCTTCGACCCGGCCGGCACGCGCCCCGGCGACCTGGTGGCGGTGCGCATCCGGGAAGTGACGCCTTTGACCCTGTATGGAGACAAGGTGTGAAGCGGATTTTGTGCCTCCTGCTGGCCGCGGCCGCCCTGGCCGGCTGCCTGCCGCCCGACACCCGGCCGGAGGTCCTGCGCGATCCCGGTTACACCGAGGCCGAACGGCTCTTCCTCATGGGCGACTACCGCGCGGCCCGGACCCGCCTGGACGACTATATCGCGCGCAGCCGCCCGCGGGGAGCCCCGGCCTACCTGCTGCGCGGGTACTGCAATCTCTACCTCAACCGGTTCCACGAGGCGCGGGACGATTTCGACGAGGGCGTCGACCGGGCGGCCGTGCTGGACGAGTTCGTGCGCGGCCGGCTGGGGCTCGCCGACACGGCCTTTGCCGCGCATGAGTACCCCCGGAGTGCGGCGCTCTTTGCCGACCTGATCGAGGATTTCCCCGACCGCATCCCGCGCGACGAGGTCACGGCCCGGTACGCCGTCGCCCTTGACCGCAGCGGTCGCGGGGAGCAGGCCCGGCGGGTGCGGGCGCCCGCGGCCGGTCCGGCCGTCCGTCCGGCGACACCGGCCGCGGCCGGGGCCGGTGACTTCTACATCCAGGCGGGGAAGTTCGCCAGCCGGCTGAACGCCCGCAACCTGGGCGACCGCCTGGTCAGTGCCGGGTTCGATCCCGTGGAACTTGAGACCCCCGGCGGTTTCACCGTCATCGTGGGCTATTTCAAACGGCACGATGACGCCCGCGCGGCGCTCGCCCGCCTGCGCGCCGCGGGATTCGCGGGCGCGTTCATCAAACCTTGACGGGGACGGCCGTGTCGCATATCGAGGAATACCCGCTCACCGGCAAGAAGATCGGCCGTTTCATTCTCCTGCAGGGCATCGGCCGCGGCGGCATGGGCGAGGTCTACCGCTGCCGCTTGGATTACATCAACCTCCTGCTCGACCTCAACCCCCGCGATGCGCGGGCCGGTGTCCGGAACCAGCTCCGGAACATGCCCGAAGACGAGCTCATCGAACAGATGAAGGCACGCATCACGCTCGACATCCCGCTCAAGAAGGAATATGCCATCAAGGTCACGCAGGCCATGGAGGGGACCAAGGCCCTGCGCCGGTTCGTGACCGAGTCCCGCGTGACCAGCGAACTCGGCGCCAAGCAGAAGAACATCATCTCGATCTACGACATCGGCAAGGACGGCAACATCTCCTATTATGTGATGGACTACATGCCGCCGGCGATCAATGCCCGCATGATCACCCGGGACGAAGCCATTCATGTGGTGCGGTGCATCGCCGGCGCCCTGCAGTACGCCCATAACCGCAATATCGTCCACCGCGACCTGAAGCCCGAGAACATCCTGGGCACGGTCCAGCGGCCGATCCTCACCGATTTCGGCATCGCCAAGGACATCGACGAGGTGGGGCTCACCAGCACCGGCGTGGTGCTCGGCACGCTCGACTACATGTCGCCCGAGCAGGCCACGGACACCAAGAATGTCGATTACCACAGCGACATCTATTCCCTGGGCGTGGTGCTCTACGAATACCTCACCCGCGGCTATCTGCCCTACGCCCACCGCACCGAGCGCGAGGTCGCCCTGGTGGAGATCAAGTCGCGCTTCGTGGAACCCATGTGGCCCAATGATTACCTGCGGCGCACCGGCGCGCCCATCCCGGTCCCGCTGGAGCGGATCGTGCTCCGGGCCCTGGAGAAGAACTCGGCCCACCGCTTCAAGTCGATGGACGAATTCGCGCGCCAGCTCGCCCGGTACCAGGAGGGCCGGCGGGTGTGGCTCTGGATCTCGCCCGTGCGCCGCCTGCGCCACTACTACCAGCGCAACCAGGGGTTGTGCCGGGTGGGCGGGAGCATCCTGGCCGCGGTGTTCCTGGCCGCGATCGTGACCTGGCTGGTGCTCATCTTCAGCCGGGAACCGTGGTCGGCCGCGGCCGAATACCTGGTCGCGGGTGAGCGGGCCTTCGCCGCGGGGGATGCGTTCCAGGCCAAGGGGCAGGCCGAACTGGCGCGGGATGAACTCCAGCTCTTCCTGGAAAAGGAACGCTACCGCACGCGGCGGGAGGTGATCACGCTCAAGGCGCGTCTGGACGCCTTCACCGCCGCCGTGACCCGCCATTATCCGCACGATTACCGCTTCAGCGACGAACGGGACGCGGAGCGCTTCCGGGCCAACTGGAAGATCGACGGCCGGTGCAAGCGCACCTCGGCCGAAACGATCGCCGTCATGGGCGGCCGGGGTTTTTCCAATCCCTATGCCTACGACCGCTGTTTCAACCTGGGGCTGCGTTTCACGGTCCGGGGCGGGTTCGTCGAACCCCTGACCGTGCGGATCAGGGACCGTGACCGCAGCGTGCTGGTGATCGTGGCCTCGGCCGCCACCGTGCCGCGCGTGACCGCCCCCAACGAACTGCCCGTGGTCATTCCCGTGGCCGGCGAGATCGATGCCGGCACCTGGCTGGTGCTCTCCGTAACCTCCGGCCCGGACGGGACCCTTGAGGCGGCCCTGGCCCGGATCATTTCGGCCGACGGCAAGACCGAAGGCATGGGCGCGGTGCGCGTGTTGCCGGCCTTCGGCGGCGATGTCCGCGTCAGCGTCGATCCCGGCGCCGCCGGCGCCGTCAACCTGGCCCGGTTCACCCTCCTGCCGCCGGCGGGAGTCCCGCCGCAATGACCGCCAAGCTCACGCCGATGATGCAGCAGTACCAGGCGGTCAAGCGGCAGCATCCCGACAAGATCGTATTCTTCCGGATGGGCGATTTCTACGAGATGTTCTTCGAGGACGCTCGTGAGGCCGCCCGGGTCCTGGGCATCGCGCTGACCTCGCGTGACAAGGGGACCGATCCCGTCCCCATGGCCGGCGTGCCCCACCACGCTCTGGACGCCTACCTCGACAAGATGGTCGCAAGCGGCCACCGCGTGGTGATCTGCGACCAGGTCGAGGACCCGGCCCTGGCCGTCGGCCTGGTGAAGCGCGAGGTGACCCGGATCATCACGCCCGGGACCTATTACAATGAGAAGAGCGACGACGCCCGCGCCAATGTCTTTCTGGCCGCCCTGTGGCCGGGACCGGAGACCGCCGGCGTGGCCTGGGTCGACCTGTCCACGGGCGAGTTCTTCGCCGGCCGGGTGCCGGCCGCCGAGGCGGCCGGGGAACTCGCCACCGCGCGGGTACAGGAGTGCCTGGTCCCCGAGGGCGCGGACGGCGCCGACGCCGGCGTGGCGGCCGAGATCGGCGGGGAGCGGATCACGCGCGTGCCGGACTGGACCTTCGAGTTCGCGGGCGCCAACCGGCGGCTGTGCGAACAGTTCGGCGTGGCGGCGCTGGACGGTTTCGGGTTCGGGGACCTCCCCGGCGATCCGGCCATCCGGGCGGCCGGGGCCGTGCTGCAGTACCTGGTGGAGACCCAGAAGAACCAGTTGGGCCATATCGTCCGGCTGGCGCCGGTGGTGCGCACGGGGATCCTGCAGATCGACCGCGCCACCCAGTCCAGCCTGGAACTGGTGGAGACCCAGCGTACGCGCCAGAAGCAGGGATCCCTCTTCGGCGTGCTCGATTTCACCCGCACGGCCATGGGCGCCCGCAAGCTCAAACAGTTCATCCTGCGCCCGGTCACGGACTGCCGCGAGATCTTCGAGCGGCAGGAGGCGGTGCGGGCTTTCAAGGAGGACGACCTGCTGCGCGAGGAGACCCGCGAGCGGCTGGCCGCCGTCTACGACCTGGAACGCCTGGTGGGCCGGGCGGCCGCCGGGCGGGCCAACGCGCGCGACCTGGTCTGCCTGCGGACCTCGCTGGAGGCCGCCGACCGCGTCCGGGGCCTGCTGGCCGACGCCTTTGCACGCCGCCTGATGGAGGTGCGCGAAGGCCTGGCGCCCGACGCCGCGCTGGTGGCCCTGATCGCCGCGCGCCTGGTCGACGATCCGCCCCTGGCCGTGACCGAGGGCGGGCTCATCCGGGCGGGGGTCCATCCCGAGCTCGATGAACTGCGCACCATCAGCCGCGACGGCAAGCGCTGGATCGCCGACTACCAGGAGCAGGAGCGCGCCCGCACGGGGATCGACAAGCTCCGCGTGGGCTTCAACCAGGTCTTCGGCTACTACATCGAGGTCACCAACCTGCACAAGGACCGCGCGCCCGCCGATTACACCCGGCGCCAGACCCTGGCCAACTGCGAGCGGTTCATCACGCCCGCGCTCAAGGAATACGAACAGAAGGTGCTGACGGCCGAGGAGCGCATCTGCAAGATCGAGTACGACCTCTTCCAGGAAACGCGGGCGGCCGTGGCCGTGCGGGCGGCCTCCATCCTGGCCCTGGCGGGGCGCGTGGCCGAACTGGATGTCTATTGCGCCCTCGGCACGGCGGCGCGCAAGTACGGGTTCGTCGCCCCGGTGGTCGACGACGGTCCCCTGATCGTCATCGAGGCCGGCCGCCATCCCGTGCTGGAACAGGCCCTCCCCGGGGGCCAGTTCGTGCCCAACGATCTCCGGCTCGAGGCCGGCACGCCGTTTCTGATCATCACCGGGCCCAACATGGCGGGCAAGTCGACCTACATCCGGCAGGCGGCCGTGATCGTGCTGATGGCCCAGATGGGCGGTTTCGTGCCCGCGACACGCGCGCTGGTGGGCGTGGCCGACCGGATCTTCACCCGCATCGGCGCCACGGACGAGCTGGCGCGCGGGCAATCCACCTTCATGGTGGAGATGACCGAGGTCGCCAACATCCTCAACAACGCCACCGCGCGCAGCCTGGTCATCCTGGACGAGGTCGGCCGGGGCACATCCACTTTCGACGGGGTGAGCATCGCCTGGGCGATCGCCGAACACATCATGGCCCGCGTGGGGGCGCGCACGCTTTTTGCCACCCATTACCATGAACTGACGGAACTGGAGGTCGTGGGCGCGCGGGCGCGCAACCTCAATGTGGCCGTGGAGGAGCACGCGGGCCGGGTGGTCTTTCTGCACCGCATCGTGCCCGGCGCCGCCGACAAGAGTTACGGGATCCATGTGGCCGAGATCGCCGGCCTGCCGCCGTCCGTTCTGGCCCGGGCCCGGGAGGTCCTGGCCAATCTCGAACGGGACAGTTTCGATGAACACCACCAGCCGCGCCTGGCCGGGCATGCGTCAATGCCCGACCCGGAACCGGTCCAGCTCTCGCTTTTCGACATGCACAACGACCGGGTCATCAAGCGGCTGCGGGAGGCCGATCCGGAGCACCTGACGCCCCTGGCGGCGCTGAACCTGCTCAGCGCGCTCAAAAAGGAACTCGGGTGAGCGCCCTCCGGATCCGCATCATGCACGGCCCGCGCGCCGGGGAGGAACGGGCCCTCCCGGCGGCGGGACGGTTCACGGTGGGCCGCGGCGAAACCTGCGACCTGGTCCTGGCCGACGCCTCCGTCTCGCGCCTGCACGGCGCGTTCAGCGTGGCCGGCGGCGCCTGCCGCGTGACCGACGAGGGAAGCCGCAACGGGGTGCTGGTCAACGAGACCCGCGTTACGAGCGGCACGGTACTGGAAGGGGATGTGATCCGCATCGGGACGGTGGTCCTGAAGATCGTGGCCGGGCCGGCGGAATCCGCGCCGGAGCCGCGGATCATCCGGATACCGGCGACCTGTGACGGGGGGTATCCCGATCCCACGGTGGCGGCCTTTCTCCGCGACCACCGGGCGACCTCGGCCGTGCGGGTCCTGACCGGGCGCCAGGCGGTCTGGTACGGTTGCCTGGCCGCGGCGGCCCTGGTCCTCCTCAATTTCGACTGGCTCTATTTCCTGACGCTCATCAACTTCATCTGCGCCGCCTTCTATATCGTCGCGATATTCTACAAGCTCATCACCGTGGCCGGGGCCCTGGTGCGGCCCGGGGAGGTGACGGTTTCGTCCGCGGAGCTTGCGGCGCAGGGGACGGAAGGACTGCCGGTCTACACGGTCCTGGTGCCCCTCTACCGCGAGGCGGATGTGGCCGCGAAGATCATCGCCGCGCTGGGCCGACTGGACTACCCGGCCGACCGGCTCGATGTGAAGCTCCTGCTCGAGGCCGATGACGCCGCCACCCTGGCGGCCTGCCGCGACCTGCCGGTATTCTGCGAGATCATCATCGTGCCGGACTGCCGGCCCAAGACCAAGCCGCGCGCCTGCAACCACGGCCTGGCCGCGGCACGGGGCGAGTTCCTGGTGGTCTACGACGCCGAGGACCGGCCCGACCCCGACCAGTTGAAAAAAGCGGTGGCCGCGTTCCGCCGCCACCCGGCGGTGCCCTGTTTCCAGTCCAAGCTCAATTATTACAACCCGGACCAGAACCTGCTCACGCGGTGGTTCACGATCGAGTACTCGGCGTGGTTCGACCTCTTCCTGCCGGGCCTGCACCGCCAGGACGCGCCCATTCCGCTGGGCGGCACTTCGAACCATTTCCGCACCGCGGTGCTCCGCGAGGTGGGCGGTTGGGATCCCTTCAATGTGACCGAGGACGCCGACCTGGGGATCCGGCTTTACCGCCGGGGCCACCGCACCCTGGTGCTCGATTCGACCACCTGGGAGGAGGCCAATGCCCGCCTGCCCAACTGGATCCGCCAGCGGTCCCGCTGGATCAAGGGGTACCTCCAGACCCATCTGGTCCACACCCGGCATCCGCTCGCCACGCTGCGCGAACTGGGTCTTTTCCGCTATATCAGTTTCCACCTGACCGTGGGCGGGATGGCCGGCATGCTGCTTTTGAACCCCATCTACTGGGCCGCGGCTCTGCTGTATGGGACACTGGCCGGCATGGACCTCGCCGCGGGGGCCGGGCTGTGGGAAGTGATCGCCATGCCCCGGTCGGACGGCGGCAGTTACCACGCCTGGCAGATGGTCTTCACGGCCGAGGGCGACACGCGGGCGTGGTCGCTCATCTCCGTGAGCTTCTTCACGGCGACCGTCGCGCTGGTGGTGGCCAACCTGGTCTTCATCGCCATCAACTGGCTCGGTGCCCGCCGCCGCCGGCTGCGGCGCATGTTGGTGCCCATCCTGCTGGCGCCCGCGTACTGGCTGCTTATCAGCCTGGCGGCCTGGAAGGGGTGCGTCCAGCTGCTCTATAAACCGTTCTACTGGGAAAAGACCGTGCACGGGCTCGACCAAGGATGATCATGTAGGAGATGCGCCCATGGAATTGAAATCGGTTGAAGTGGACCTGGACGACGGGGAGAAGGTGGAACTGTTGAAACGGACGGTCAATGACCGGACCAAGGAGCTTCTGGAAGTGGAGCGGCGCATCCGCGAACTCAAGCGGGAGGACGCCGAGCGGGATTACCTGGCCGCTTTCATCGGGGTCGAATACATCAACCCCGAGGGCCAGAATCACGCGGCGGAGATCGAGCCCCTGATGCAGAAGCGGGAGCTCCTGGCCTACATCGTCACCATGAGCGAAAAAAAGCTCAACGAAGTGCTGCATGGCATGCCCGCGGGTGCCGCGGCCGCGGCAGCCGCCGCGCCATTGCGCAACCGGTCCCTGCCCGGCAGCTCCCCCAAAGGCGGCGCCGGCCGGGCCCAGTGGGGCAATCCGTCCGCATGAGCGCCGGCCCGGGACCGGCCGCCGGCCGGGTGGGCGGGGGCGCGTGACCCATGCGCATCGGTCTGGACGCGATGCTCCTGTCGGGGCGGTACAGCGGGGTCGAAAACTACATCCTCAACCTGACCCGCCACCTGGGCGGGGCGCCGGGGGCGGAGGTGACGGCCTTCGTGCCGCGGGGTTTCCGGCGCGCCGCCCTGCGGACCCACGGCCCCGTATGCATCCGCCGGGCGCTGGTGGGGGGGGGGATCCGTTCCCTGCGTATCGCGTGGGAACAGCTGTGGCTGCCGTTCAAGCTGGTGGGGTCGGGGGTCGACCTGGTCCATTTCCCCGGCAGCATCCACCCGATCACCAAGGGGATCGCCACCGTGCTCACGGTCCATGACGCGATCGCCGTCACGACGCCCGATCTGTGCGACCCCGGCAACACCCGGTATTACGCGCGGTTCATGCCCCGGTCCGTGGCGCGCGCCACCCGGATCATCACGCCCACCGCGGCCGTGAAGGATGACATCTGCCGACTGTTCAAGGCCGACCCGGGCCGGGTCGATGTGATCCCCATGGGGACGGACATAGCCGGCGCACCGGCCGCCGCGCCCGTCCGGCGGATCTACGGGCTCGGCGATGCCCCGTACATCCTGTTCGTGGGCAACCGTGAGCCGAAGAAGGGGCTGGTCCTGCTGGTCAAGGCCCTGTTCGCGGCCGTCATGCACCGGGAGCTGGATTGCTGGCTGGTGATCGCCGGGCACAAGGGGTGGCGGCAGGGCGGTTTCGAGCGTCTGCTCCGGGAACTGGGCCCCCGGTTCGGCGAACGGGTCATCATGCCCGGCTATGTGCCGGAGGCGCATCTGGCCGGGTTATACCGGGAGGCGACCCTCTTCGTCTTCCCCTCCCTTCTGGAAGGGTTCGGCATCCCGCCGCTCGAAGCCATGGCCTGCGGGACACCGGTGCTCCTTTCCGACACCTCGGCCCTGCGTGAGGTCTACCAGGGGCACGCCCATTTTTTCCGCAACGGCGATCTGCCCGACCTGCGGACAAAGCTCGAAACGCTCATGACCGACCCGGCCCAACGCCTGGAGCATGCGGCCGGTGCCCGGGAGTGGGCCGCGGGCATGACCTGGGCACAATGCGCGCAAAAGACGCTGGCCACCTACCGCCAGGCCATCCGCGATCATTCCGGAAAGTAAGTGTTAACATCGAATTTTCGCTTGACTTATGCCGTTTTTATGGTCTAATTTTCTATCTTTAGACCCTTTGTGCATTGTCCTCACGCGCGGAGAGGTGGCAGAGTGGCCGAATGCGGCAGGTTGCTAACCTGTTGAAGGGTCTTATGGACTCTTCCGCGGGTTCAAATCCCGCCCTCTCCGCCATTTTTTTTATTGGGGATGTTCAGGGCTGCATGGATTCACCGGCATTGGATGCGGGAATGCCATGCCGGCCGGGCTTTAAGGGGTGCGTGGTGGAACAAGTACTGATCATCGATGACAATCAGGATCTGGCAGTGCTCCTGGCTGAAACCTGCACCCGCGATGGATTGGCGGCCATCAGCATGACGGAGGGTGTCGCGGCTGTGGATCTGGTCCGGGAGCGGGCCGCGGCGGGGAGTGCCCCGCGTGTCTGCCTGATGGATGTGGCGATGCCCGGACTGCACGGGGTCAAGCTCATGCGGGAGCTCAAAAAGGTCCATGGCGAGATCCGGATCATGGCCATGACGGGATTTTCAGGTACGGCCGATCTCGAGGAAATGCGGCGGGAGGGGCTGGTCGAACTGTTTTTCAAGCCGTTCCGCACCCGCGAGGTCATTGCCAAGATCAAATTCGTTCTCTCCTCCCCTCCGCAGGGGCCGCAGCCGTGATTGTGGTCGGCTTGCTGGCGCCGGAGTCCCTGAAGGCCGTGTTCGGTTTTATGGCCGGCCAGGGCGTGACCGGGTCGCTGCGGGTGTCCGACGGCACGAGTGAAAAACTGTTCTTCATCCGGCCGGGCGCGGTCAAACTCTTTTCGATCGGCGGCCGCAAACGCATCATGCTGGGCGAAGTCCTGATCTTGATGGGGGCGGTCACCAAGGAACAGTTCGATCAGGCGCTCTACCTCCATAAAACCACGGGCCTCAAACTCGGCGCCGTGCTCAAGGAGATGGGCGCCCTGAACGACGCCACCCTTACCCAGGGGGTCGAGAATGTGGTCTTCGAGGAGGTCTACGACCTCCTCTTCTGGGAGGGCGCCGCCTTCCGGTTCACCGAACAGATGGCCGAACCGGCGCTGGAGGGGACCGACCTGCGCCATACCGAACTGGCCATCGACAGCCGCCAGTTCCTGACCGAGGTGGCGGGGAAGATCGACGAGATCGATGTCCTCCGGCAATGGATCCCCGACAGCCGCGTGATCTTCACCCTCAAACGCAATGTCCGCCGCGAGGACTGCATTGCCAAGGTCCCCGGGTATTCCAGCCGGATGATCGTCGACCTGATCGACGGCGAACGGTCCGTGGACGACATCTGTGCCCAGGCCAAGTTGAGCCGGTACGAAGTCTACCGGGTGATCAGCCTCTACCTGTCGGAGGGTTTCATCCAGGAAGCTACGATGGACGGGTTCCGCCGGCGGGCCGAGGAACACCTGGCGGCCGGTCGCGGGGCCGACGCCCTCCGGATGTTGGCCTGTTTCACCGCGCGCGGCGGCGATCGCGCCGCAGTGCTCCAACTGCTGGCGCAGGCCCGGGAGCTCACGGGGGACAAAACGGCCGCCGCGGCCGACTTGGGCGAATACGGCGACCAGTGCTTCGCCGCCGGCCGGACCGCCGAGGGCGTCGGCGCCTTCGAGAAAGCGATCACCCTGTGGCCCGACAACATCGACCTGGTGGTCCATTACGCGGACATTCTCAAGAGGCAGGGCAAGACGATCGAGTGGGCGGTGCAGCTGGAGCGGGCGGGCAAGCTTTTTGAAAAGGCGGGCAGCACGGACCGGGCGATCGAGACCTTCCGCACGGTGCTGCAGTCGTTCAAAAGTTCCCCCTACGCCCAACGGCAGCTGGCCAAGCTCACCTGCGGCCGGCTGCCGCCGGCGGAACAGGCCGTATGCATCCTGTGCCCGGTCTGTGAGACGCGCAGCAGCCGTGACACCGAGACCTGCCCCGGCTGCGGCCAGAAGCTCTATCACGCCTGCCTTGCATGCAGCAAGTCCATCCCGGTCAGCGACAGCGCCTGCGAGCACTGCCACGGCAGTCCCCATGCCACCGCTGACAGTTCGGCCATCCTCCACCACGGCGACGCGCTCCTGGACGAGAACGCCGTGGCCGAGGAAACGCGCGCGCCCGGCGAAATGACGGTGGAGGCGTTCTGGCAGGGCAAATTCGCGTTCTACACCAAGCGGGCCCGGGAACACCGCGAGGCCCTCCGTTTCACCGCGGCGCTGCGTGACCTGGAAATGGCCCTGCTCATCAACCCCAACGACACGGGGATCAAGTGCGATGCCGAACAGATCAAGGTCATGGCCGCGGACCAGGAGCTGGCCGCCCTGTCCGACCGGGTCATGGTGGCCCAGCACCGCCGTCAATGGGGCGCGGCGGTCAAAGCCTGCCGCGAACTCCTGCGCCGGGTCGATCCGGACCATCCCCACCGGGCCGATGTCAATTCGCTGTTGGGCGAGAACCAGGCGCGGTCCCGCCGCAAACTGGTCGTATCCGGCTCCGTCCTGGCCGGGCTGGCGCTCATCGGCATCGGGCTTTGGGTCCGCCAGGCCGTGACCCAGGGGCGCAGGGCGGCCTGCATCGCGGCGGTCCGGCAGGCCGCCGCGGCCCTCACCGACCGGACCCCCGCCAATTACCGGGCGGTGCTGGACGGCCTCAAGGCCAGTGAGATCGAATACAGCGGCGATCCCGACCTGCGGCAGCTCTGCGCCACCCAATGGACGGAAACGCGGCGGGCCTATGCGATGCTGGCCGTCCGGATGATCGCCGAGGCGCGCGCCGCCGGCCAGGCCGGGAAACCGGAGCAGGCCATCGCCGTGCTGCGGGGGCTGCGGGAAGCCTTTCCCGACCTGACCGATACCGAACTGGCCGAGATCAATACGATCGAGGGTGAGGTGACCGCGTTCCAGGGACAGATCGAGGCGCGCGACCGGTTCCTGGCCGAGCAGTCCGCCGCCCGGGAGCAGGCGGCCCGGGTTGGTGCGGCCCTGGCCGCCGGCCGGATCAACGAGGCGGCCGGCCTTGCGGCGGCCGTCCAGGCGGCGCTGGGCCGCGTTCCGGAATTATTCGATGCCCCCGAGCGGGCGGCCTTTGAAACCCAGGCCGCCGCGATGGATGCGGCGATCGCCGCGGTGACCGCCGCGGCGGGTGAGACCGAAGCCTGGATCCGCGGCGGCCGGTTCGAGGACGCCCGCCGCCGTATCGGCGAGCTTCGGGCCCGGTACGGCACGACCGATATTCTGGCCGGCATCGATCGACTGGCCGGGTTCCTGGACACGACCGAACGGTTCGTGGCCGCGGAATACGAGGCGGCCAAGGAGCTCCGCGGCAAGGGGGAATTCGACGCGGCGCTCCAGAAACTGGCCGCCCTGCGGACCGGTTTTCCGGCGCTTGGGATCGCCCGCAACATTGCCCAGCTGGAACAGGATATCCGGGAATACATTGACGGCGCCCGGGAGGCGGCGGCCCGGATCGAAGTCCTCCTGGCTGAAGGCCGCGTCGCGGAGGCCCATGCGCTGACCCGCACGGTCCTGACCAGATACCCGCGCGCCCCCGAGAGCCGGCGGCTGGCGCTGCCCGTCCTGGTCTCCTCGCGCCCCGAGCGGACTGAACTGCGCACGCTGACGGGGGAAAAACTGGGCACGGCCCCCTGCCTGGTCATGGTCACGCCCGGGACGACCCGCGAGGTGGTGGTGGCCCGCCGGGGGTTCCTCGACCGCCGGGTGGCCATCGACGGCGGCCAGGCCGAGGTTGTGGTGCCGATCGAAAAGACGACCATCTTTCCGCCGGTAAGCCTCAAGGAGCCCGTTGTGGCCGAACCGGTCATTACCGGGTCCCTAGTCATTATCCCCAACGGCACGGGGCTGGCGGCCTTCAACATCGAGACCGGCGCCGTGATCTGGGAGGTGCCCCTCTACGAACGCAGGAAGGTGGTCCCCAAATTCGACGGCAAGGGCGGCGAAGTGTTCACGGGCAAGACCGATTTCTGGGAATTGACCGGGCGGCCCTGCCTTTACCGCGATGAAGTGGTGGTCGGCGGCCGGGATGGCCGGATCCACTTCATCAACCCCCGCACCGGGTCCCGCAACCGGGTCCTGCCCGCCGCCCCGGCCGGCGGGTATGGGGCCCTGGCCGCGGGATTGTGCATCCAGACAATACCCGTCCTGCGCAACGAGGAGATCGCGTTCTTCAGCAGCCTCGACCGGGGGCTCTATGCGGTCCCGATCGGCTCGGGCCGGCCCCGGTGGCGGACCGACCTCGGCACCGATGTCGCGGGCCTGCCCGTGGTGAACGACCAGGGGGTGTGGATCGGCGCCGGTGACGGCACGCTCCGGCTCTGCGATATCGCCGGCGGCATGGTCCTGTCCACTTTCACCGTCGGTACGCAGCCCCTGGTGGCGTGCCTGCCCGCGGGCGACGGCATCCTTGCGGTCGGGCGGGGCGGCGCGATCACCCTGTTCAAACCGGATGGGTCCGTGGCCTGGGAGCGCGTGCTGGCCGATGAGCTCCCGGCGGCGCCGGTGATCGAGGCCGGTGCCGTGTTCTGTCCCGGCCGGACCCGGGGCTGCACGCGCCTGAACCTCGCCGACGGCCGCGCGGCTTGGTTCGCGGCCGAGGGCATGAGCGCGGTCACGGCCCCCTGCGTGGTGGCGGGCCAGGTTTTTTTGGGGACCGAGGACCGGCAGATCTGCAGCCTCGATGCCCAGACGGGCGGGGTACGCTGGAAATACGGCATCACGCACCGCGCCCAGGCCATCCTGTCACGGGGCGTCAACCTGATCGTCATCACCGATGCGGGCACCATTTATACTTTTGAGATCGAACAGTAATAACCAGAGTGGGAGATCAAAGCCTATGAGTGGCGGGACGAATCAGAACCTGGTCAGCGCTTTTCAGAACATCAGTCAGGGACAGGTGACCGGCACCCTGTATGTCTTTGAAGGGGAGAAGGTCAAGTACCTCTACTTCGAACAGGGCAAGCTGATCTACCTGTCGTTCTATGTGCCCACCGTGGAAAAGATCGGCATCTCCCTCGTGAACTCCTACAAGATCACCGGGGAGCAGATGCAGGACATCTACGCCAGGGCGGCCGCGGCGGGGCTCGACCCGAAGGATGCCATGATCAACGACGGGGTCATCACGACCGGCGAGTTGAAGGAAGTGATGCAGACCCTGGTCGAGGACGAATTCTGCGAGATGTTCCAGTGGGCCGAGAGCCAGACCTCCATCCAGGAAGGACCGCCCGATCCCCAGATCTTCAACAAGGGCTTCAACACCCTGAAGATCAACTTCGATGTCGAAAACATGATCAAGTGGATCGAAAAGAAGATCGACGAGCATTTCACCATTTTCCAGTGGATCCCGGCGCTCACCAATGTGTACGCCCTCATCGGCCCGGTGTATGATAAACTGGACCCGGCCGGATTCAACGCGCTGGACCGCCAGGTGGCCGAGTTCCTCGACGGCAATTACACCGTGGAGAACATCTGTTCCCAGCTCCGCCAGAGCTATTACAAGGTCGGTAAATCGATCATCAAGCTGCTCTCCCAAGGCGCGGCCGAGCTTTCCATCGGGCAGGGCCCGACCACCAGCATCTCCAACCAGATCAACACGGCGCAGGCCGCGGCCGGTTATGCGCCGTCGGCCCAGCCCACCCCCACGCCCCCACCGGCGCCGGCACCGGCACCGGTCCAGGACACACCGGCCCCCGCCGCCAAGGCGCCGACCAAAGCCGAGGATACCGAGGACAAGGTCGGCACCGAACCGGACCGGGACCGGACGGCGACCTCGCCGCCCGATACCGCGGCCAAGAATGTGCTGGCCTATGAGACCACGACCATCTGGACCGCGCGCAACATCGCGATCGGCGCGGCCATCCTGATCGCCGCCGGGGTCATCCTCTGGTTCGTGTTCCGCGATACGCCAGACAAGATCTATGATCGCCTCATGGCCCAGCGGGCGCAGTATTTCCCGGCGGATGGCCCGCAACGGTTTGACGAATGGATCAATGCGTTGGACGCGATCGTCCAGAACCCATCCTTCTCCATCGATCTGAAGGGGAAGGCGCAGGGCGCGATCGCCAAGACCCAGGTTGAGATCGATACACTGGCCGATGAGGATATCGCCGAGGCCCGCACATTGGCCGAGGCCAACAAGCTGAACGAGGCGGTCAAGCGGCTGGAGGCGACCGACCAACGGTCCAAGAAGGCCGCGCGTCGGCAGGAGATCGTGGACATACTGGCCGCCACGATGGAGCGGCTCAAAGTCTATACCGCGGAGATCGCCGCGGTCGAGACCGTCCTGGAATCCCAGTACGCCGCCGCCCAGGCCATCCAGGACCAGGCCGCCATGCTGGCCATGTGCGGGACCCTGTCCGTTGCGGACAAGAAATACCTCGGTTTCGCCCTGTGGGAGAACAAGCGCGATTCCTATGTGCGCAAATTCCGGGTGCTGCGCGATTCAGTCGATGAAAAGCTCACCGTCGCCTGGCTGACGGAGCTCAACGATACCCGCAATCTCAAGAAGGTCGAAGACGGCCTGCATGCGATCGCCAAACGCAACGACATCCGGGCCCACATGCCCGAGAGTTTCGGCGATCGCGCGGCCAAGGCGATCACCACGGTCCGCAGCCAGGCGCGCGGCGAATGCGATGCCATCGAGGCCGGACTGGCCAAGAACAAGTTCAGCCAGACCATGGAAGCCATCGCCGCATTCAATGACCACTATCCGTGGTACGAGGACATCGGCCGCCTGGCGGAACAGGCAACCGCCGTGCAGTCCCTGGTGGCGGCGAACGACGAGTTGCTCCGCAAGGCCACCGAGGCCTGCCAGCGTGAGCAGCTCGATGCCTACCGCGAGGCGATCGGCCTGTTCGAGAAGATCGAGGCGCGTTCCCGGCACTTTGACCAGGCCGCATACAAGGCCGGCTTTCTCAAGGACCTCCTCAAGGCCCTGGATGGCTGGCAGACCGCGGCCAACCGGAACCAGTGCCTGCGGGCCCTGGACGCCTTCATGGGTGAACAGCAGGCCAAGCTCAATCCCGAGGATCGGGAGCTGGTGCTCCGGTGGCGGGACAAGATCGAGGACTACGAAAAGAAATCCAACGACCAGTTCAAGAACATCCTGGACGCCCTGGCCCGGGATAACCAGATCGATCAGGCGCTGACCGATCTGGAGCGGCTCATCAAGGACTTCCCCGAATCCACCGGTTCCGAGCGCGCCACGCGCCAGCGGGAGGAGATCAAGTCCATAATGCAGGCGGCCCAGGAGACCGCGGGGAAGATCGCGGTGTGCCTGGACGAGCACAAGTACGACGCGGCCCGGGATCTCAAGGAGGCGTTCGTCAAGAACCGGCAGCCCTGGGCCCAGGCGATGCTTCCGGTGATCCCGCTCTTTGTCAAGGCCTATCCCGCCGGCGCCGCGATCCGCGTCAACGGCAGGGAAAAAGATATCGTGGAAGGCGACGAGCCGATCGAGGTGTCGCATCCCGGGTTCACCGGTTACAAGGGGTCCGCGGGTGTGGTCAAGGGCCGGAACTATGTGCTGGTCGTCCTGAACCGGACCCCCGCCGCCGAAAAGGCCGCCGGGGTGGCGGTGACCGCCCAGCCCATCGTGGCCGATCGCGGTGTGGTCTGCCCCACGGCGACAGGGGTCGATCTCTACGACGCCAACGGCGCCAAGGTGTGGAGCCGCGAGGCCCTGGAGGGCGCCGCCGGCAATGAGCCCGCCATCCGGTTCCCGGCCGTTTACCAGGCCGACCTCGGGCGGATCTTCATCCTGGGCCGGAAGAAACTGCATATCGTCGACGCGGTGACCGGCGCCAAGATCAAGGAGGACAACCTGCCTGACAGCCCCGAGACCCCGCTCCTGCTCAAAGAGGATCCCCTCATCGGCAAGCGGTTCTACCTGTACCTCGGGACCTTTGCCCGTGACATCCTGTGCATCAACGGCGAGAATCTCCGGCCCCAGTGGCCGCAGGGGTACAAGACCGCCGAGGTGGCGTTGAATGTGGTCGGTGCCGGGGACGCCATCGTGGCCGCCACGCGCGATGATGCCGGGACCATCCATGTCGTTGATTTCCGCAGCGGGCTGGAGTTTCGCAAGGTCGCCCTGGGGAGCCGCATCATCCTGCCCGTGCAGGTCGAGAACGGCATCCTGTACGCCGCCCTGGCGAGCAACCAGATCGCGGCCATGGATATCGCCAAGTGTGCCTTCTGGCTCTCACCGCGCCTGACCGTCAACCGCAATGACCGCATCGTCGATTTCACGGTCCGTGACAAGCGCGCGTTTGTTGTGGTCGGCGAGAACCAGACCCGGGTCATGATCGCCGACCTTGCCGCCGAGGGCGCCGCCCTTGGTGAAGTGCCCATGTTTGAACCGCTCTTTTCCGACCGGATCGCCGCGTGTACCGCCGATGACCGGGGGCTGGTCTATTTCATCACCCGGCCCACCGGTGAACAGCCGGGCGGCATCTGGGCCTGGGATGACAAGGCCCGGCGTCTGCAGTGGCAGTTCTTCGAAAAAGACCTGGATCTTTATGCTCCCGTATTCACCCCGACGCAGGTCATCGCGGTCGGCCGGAACGGCCGTATGCTGGTATTCAACCGCGAAGCGGCACAGAAATAAAGGGCCTGATAATTCGCACGGTTCGTCCGGCCGGACCGTGCCTCTTTCTGGTCCTGGCCGCCGGCCTGGTCCTAGTCGCTGGCCTGTGCCTGGCCGGGTGTGCAACCGCGACGGCGCATGTGGAGCGTTACGCTGCTGGCCGCGCAGCGGTGCAGGCCGGAAACCGCTATTTCCAGCAGGGGGTCTATAACGAGGCCCTGGCCCGGTACGAAGCGGCGCTCGTAAACTACGATTACAGCTGCAACATCCACCTATGCCTGGCCCGGGCCGCCCTGGCACTGGGCCTTGCCGGGCGGGCCGAATACCACCTGCGCTATTCGCTCAAGTATTGCCCCGCCGATGCGGAGGGGTATGCACTGTATGCGGCGTTGATCGGCGCGCGCGACCCGGCCCTGGCGGACCGGATCCGGGCCGCGTCCGGACTGCCTGCGGCGGCACTGGCGGCTGTGCCGGCGGGGACCGGGGTGCCGACCACTGTGGATGAATGCCTGGCGTTGGCCATGAGCGCAGGCTGGGACGGCGTTCTGGTGGGGCTGGCGCCGCTCGACCGTGAGGTCCGGCTGCCCCTCATCACCGGGGCGGCCCGCCGCTGCCGTGACGGGCTCCGCCCGGACGAGGCGGTGCGGCTGTATGACGAAGCCCTGGCCTTGGGTGGGGATCCCGGCCTGGGATTGGCAGCGGGCAACACTCTTTTCGCCGCCGGCGACCACGCGGGTGCGGCCGCATACTTCCTGCGTTATACCCGCAGTGCGCCGGATGGCGCGGCCGGGTATTTCAACCTGGGGATCATCTACCTTGTCGACGGACTGGCCGAACGGAGCCGGGTGATGTTCGAGCGGGCCGGCCCCGGCTGGCAGGCGCGGGCCGAGGCGGTGCGCCGGATCGTCAGCGCCGGTCAGACACCCGTGCCGGTGGAATAAACCGGATGCGCATCAAAGACACAACAGGGCCCAGCGCAGAAGGTACAATGGGTTATAGGTGGCAGGTGATAGGGGAAGAGTAAGATTGGCCACCAAGCGCACAAGAAACACAAAGGGGGCTTTGAGTCAATGGTTTACGATTTAAACCCTTTGCGAACCCGTCCGGTCAAGCCGGAGGGCAGGCTTTTGCGCCTTTGCGGTGAGTCATGTCCGGGACTTTGCGATTGTTGCGTCGGGGGTGTTGGGAAAGTTCGCACAGAAAACAATTGGTTGCCCCGCAAGGATTCGAACCTCGACTAGCTGATCCAGAGTCAGCCGTCCTACCATTAGACAACGGGGCAATCTGATAGCGAGCGACGGATATTATATGGCCGGGCCGCGGATTGTCAACTATTTTTCGCGTCCTGAAGGGTGTCGGCGGGTTTCGGTTGAAAAACGCTTGCAAATCCCGGCCGGGGCCGTATACTATGCTCGAATTTTATAAGGGAATGCGGATGATCCGCTTGACGATCAAATGCCGCGGCGCCGAAGAGGAGGCCGTCTTCTACGATGAGACGGTCATCACTGTCGGGCGCTCGTCTAAGAACAATCTCCAACTCCCCGACAACCGGGCGTCACGCAAGCATTTTCTCATCGAAAAGGCCCCCAAGGGTTACCGTTTGATCGACCTGGGGAGCAAGAACGGGACTTTGCTCAACGGCCAGAAGGCCGAGACGGCCGACCTGCAGCGGGGCGACCGCATCGTCACCGGCGAGGCCACCATCGTGGTGAGCGAGATCGCGCTTACCCCGGCGGCCCCGGCGGTCGCGGCCGCAGTTCCCGGCGCGCCGGCGGCCGGCGCACCCGCGGCCCCCGCCGTCGCCCGCCCGGCCCAGTCCAAGGTGATGGGCGCGGGCGGCATCACCATCCGGCGCGGCCCGCGCGAGATGCCCTACGGCCTTCTCGACTATCTCCTGGTTCTCATCATCATCGGCCTGATCCTCTACTCCGGCGCGGTGATCTTCACGATCGCCAAGCAGAAGGGCGTCGTCGGCAAACTCCCCAGGATCGAAGTCAACATCACCCGTTGAGGAAATCCATCCATGCATTACCTCTATCAGACCGACGCCTGGCGTGTTTTCCGTATCATGGCCGAGTTCGTCGAAGGGTTCGAGACCCTCGACCGGGTCGAGAAGGCCATCACCGTCTTCGGTTCGGCACGCACGCGGCCGGATGATCCCGCCTACCAGAAGGCGTACGACCTGTCTTTCAAACTCGTCAAGCGCGGCCATGCCGTGATCACCGGCGGCGGGCCGGGCATCATGGAGGCGGCCAACAAGGGGGCCAGCGAGGCCGGCGGCCGGTCGGTGGGTTTTAACATCGAACTGCCCATGGAGCAGGCACCCAATCCCTATATCAACATCGGGCTCACTTTCCGGTACTTCTTCTGCCGCAAAGTGATGTTCCTCAAGAACACCTATGCCGTCGTCGTGTTCCCGGGCGGGTTCGGCACCATGGACGAAATGTTCGAGGTGCTCACCCTGATCCAGACCGGCAAGGTGGCCCGCATCCCGGTCTTTCTGGTGGGCAAGGCGTTCTGGGGCGGGCTGATGGACTGGATCAAAGGCACCCTGCTCACCAACGCTCCCAAGGGCCTCATGATCTCGGCCGAGGACCTGGACCTTTTCGAGATCGAGGATGACATGGATGCGCTCGTACACAAACTGGGCCAGCGGGTCCCCCAGCAGTTGATTTGAGCCGGACCGCCGCGGCGCCGTTCACCGTATATCGTGGGTGTGTCGTAACACAATAAAGGGAGAAGCACATGGCCGGGACGGATGACCGCAAAAAGATCATTGAAATGACCCTCAAGCAGATCGAGAAAAGCTATGGCAAGGGCGCCATCATGAAGCTCTCCGACGGCGTGGTGCAGGACATCGAAGCCATTTCCACCGGCTCGCTTTCCCTGGACCATGCCATCGGCGTGGGCGGCCTGCCCAAGGGGCGCGTCACCGAGATCTTCGGCGCCGAATCATCGGGCAAGACCACTTTGAGCCTGCATGTCATCGCCAACGCCCAGCGTGCCGGCGGCGTGGCCGCGTTCATCGACGCCGAGCACGCCATCGATCCGGCGTACGCGCGGAAACTGGGGGTGAACATCGACAGTCTCTATGTTTCCCAGCCCGACAGCGGCGAACAGGCCCTGGATATCGTGGAACTCCTGGTGCGGTCGAACGCCATGGATGTGGTGGTGATCGACTCGGTCGCCGCGCTCGTGCCGCGCGCCGAGCTCGAGGGGGAGATGGGCGACTCCCATATGGGCCTGCAGGCGCGTCTGATGTCGCAGGCCCTGCGTAAGCTCTCGGGCGCGATCAACAAGAGCAAGACCTGCGTGATCTTCATCAACCAGGTCCGCGAAAAGATTGGCGTCATGTTCGGCTCGCCCCTCACCACCTCCGGCGGCCGGGCCCTCAAGTTCTATGCCTCCGTCCGCCTCCAGATCGCCCGCACCGGACCCATCAAGGAGGGGACCGAGGTCATCGGCAACAAGACCCATGTCAAGGTCGTGAAGAACAAGGTCGCCCCGCCCTTCCGCGAGGCCGATTTCGACATCTATTACAACAAGGGCATTTCCCGCGTGGCCGATGTCGTCCTGCTGGCCGAGACCTACAAGGTCATCGAGCGCTCGGGTTCCTGGTACGCCTACGAGGGCTGCAAACTCGGGCAGGGGTACAACCGGGCCATCGAATTCCTGGAACAGAAAGAGAACGCCGATGTCCTCGACAAGATCGAGACAAAGGTGAAGGCCGCCCTGGCCGCCGCCCCGGGCCTGATGCCCGCCACCGAGAAGCCCGCCAAGCGTGCGGATGGCGGCGATCCGGAGGAATAACACCCACCGCCGGGGAAACCGGGCTGATGCTGGTAAAGACCCGGAGCAGGATACACCGCCCCGAGCCGGTTGTACCGCCCAAGGCAAACTCCGGCGCAGAGTATGCCAAGGGGATTTGTTGGTTTGTAGTTGAACCTGTAGCGCTGTTCCCGGATTATGCTTCCCGACATTTGAAATCCGGTGTTCGATATTCGACATTTTCCGCTTTTCTCCGGTGTAGGGCAGGCCCTTCAGATTTCCTGATCCCTATCCGTAACCGGGCATGTTTTTCGGAAAAAGGTTTGGCGCTTTTTCCGACCCACAGGTGATTGTGCGGGGAACATCCGGATGTCAACCGTGTAGGGGCGGGTTTGAAACCCGCCCTCCC
>JBDREB010000263.1:0-3403 GCA_043820325.1 Planctomycetota bacterium
GCCGGTGGTAACCATGCTTCCTCGCAAGTCCTTGTAGCTGCGGGGCTTGACCCCGCCTCCGGATGGGCGACCGCAAGGGTCGCAGCTACGGGGAAAAGCGCGCACACAGTAGGATTGTGGACTTTTTGCGAGTCCGTCAAACTTGCAACATGAAACTTGAAACGCCCAACCGCAGGGATGGCCGCCACAGATTTCACAGATCGCACAGATAGTTCGGATAAGAGAACCCCGAATGGATACTAATGGTGCCGGTCAGGCTTTCCGACTTTCCGACCTTCCGACTTTCCGACCATTGAGCCGCCTTCACCGTATCCCGGCTTTCCGGTACATCGCCTCCATGAACCGGATCGAGCGGAGGCCTTCTTCGCCCGGCACATGGGGCGCGGCGCCGAGGGTGAGGACGCGGACCATGTCCTCCACCGCGCTTTCGGGCCAATCGGGCAGGGGGGTGTGGAATTCCTTGCGTTCGCCCTGTTCGAACTGCACCCGCAGTTCGCCGGAGATGTTGGAGGCGCTGCCCAGGGTGGCCCAGGGTGCCGGTGACGGAGACCCCGTATTCGTCGTTGAGGTGGTAATTGGTGGTGGTCAATATTGTGGATGGACTGCCGTTGGGCGTTTCCAGGAGGGCGATGGTCAGGTCCTCGGTCTCGATCGTGTGGTTGAAAACGCCAGCGCGCACGGCCAGGATCGTGGGTTCACCCAGGAGCCATATGAGCAGGTCGACCAGGTGGATGCCCTGGTTGGCCACCGAGCCGCCGCCGTCCATCTTCCATGTGCCGCGCCACCCCCCGGCATCGTAGTAAGCCTGGCTGCGCCACCATTTACAGCGGGCTTCGCCGAAGACCACCTTGCCGAGCTCGCCCGCATCGATCGCCGCTTTCCATTGCTGGAGGGGGGCTTCGTAGCGCATCTGGAAGTCGACGATGAACTGCACCTTGTGCTCACGGCAGACATCGATCATCTGCCGGGAACGGTCCACGGTCACTTCCATGGGTTTGGTGGTCACGATATGCTTGCCGGCCGCCGCCGCCTGCGCCGCCATTTCCAGGTGGGCGCCGCTGGGCGTGACAATATAGGCGACATCGATGCCGCCATCGGCCAGCATCGCGTCATACGAAGTGAAGGCCCGGCAGCCGAGTTCGGATGCCACCTTGCAGGCGCGATTTTCGTTCAGATCGCAGACCGCGGTCAGCTGGGCGCCGGGCGTATCCTTGATCAGTTTGGCTCGCACATACCCCATGCCCAGGCCGACCACCCCGAATTTGACCGTATCCATGCGTGCTCCTGATCGCTGCGTGCCCATGGTGCCAAGTGGAAAGCGGATATTGTACAGGGCGGGCGGCTTTTTGCAACGGAATTTCCGGAAAGCGCGCAACAGCCGACCGCAAAGATGTCAGGGGGGGGGCAGGGCATGGAGTCAGCAAAACTCACCGCAAAGGCGCAAAGGTCGCAAAGGGGTGAATGGCCCAGATCAAGATCCCAACCCGCTCTTACCTTTGTGACGTAATGTTTTTGTTGCAAACATCACGGATCGTCCGATCGGTTGTTGATCTGGTGTTGCGACCGTGTCACCGCGGGACGATGGGTCCGTGCCAGATACTGCCGCCGAAGGTGGTGACGAACATGGCCGCCGCGTCATCCGGGTCAAAGACAATACGCTGGACATTGGCGAAGGGGAAGTCCGCAAACGGCTCCCAGGTCGCGCCGTTGTCGCGGCTGAGCCAGAGCCCCGGGCCGGGCGCGCCCTCGGTGATGGTCATGTAGATCCAGCCCTTGTACTGCGGGTGGAAATATCCGCCAAAGGTCTGGGAACCCTGCCGGCCGATCCGCTCCCAGGTCGTGCCGCCGTCCGTGGTCCGGAAGAGGCCGCCGTCCCCGGGCGTTTCGCGGGTGTCGCAGGTGCCGACCAGGATGGTGTTGCTGTCGGCTGGGTCGACCTCGAAATCCTTGGGATAGAGGAAGAGCCGGCTGGCGTTCACCTTTTCCCATGTCGCGGCGCCGTCACGGGACCGGTAGAGCCCCACGCCTTCGGGGATGAACGGCTGGCCCCGGCCCGACCGTTTGGCGCAGATCATGGCGAAGAGCGTGCCGTCCCTGTGCAGGATCACGCGGTAGACGCGCATGTTCTTTTCGTGGCCCAGTCCTGTCTTGAAAATGGTCCAGGTCTTGCCGTCGTCAACGGATTTGGCGACGCCCACATCGAACACGCCGGCGTAGAGGGTACCGGGACTTGCCGGCCGCCAAGGCGGCCCTGGACGCGGCGCTCAAGGTCCAGGACTGGGGCGCGGTGGTCAAGGCCGCCTCCACGGTCATGGAGAACGCCAACCAGTCCATGCCCGAATACACCGCCGCACAGGAGGCTTTCACGCAAGGTTCCCAGTACGCGGCCCAGGAGGCGGACAAGCTCCTGGCGGCCGAACCCACCAAACCCCAACTGCGCGCCTTCCTTGTCAAGTTCGGGGTATGCCCCTGCGCCGACAAGGTAAAAGCAAAGCTGAACGAGCTGGCCGAAAAAGACCTGGACGCTCTGCTGGGCGGCAAACCGACGCCTACCAAGGTCAAACAGTTCATGGACGAATGGTGGGACCTGCCGGTCTATGTCAAGGCCCTGGCCGCATATGATGCCTATGCTCAAAAGGAGCTTGACAAACTCCTGGCCCAATACAACGAAGTTCCCCTCGCCAAACAACTGACCGCCTTCATCAAGGAGTGGGAAGCCGCTCCCGAAGTCGCCAAGGCCAGGGAGGCCCTTGAGGCGGAAGGGGGCCGGATGCTCACAGAGGCCAAGGCGGTGACGGCCGTGACCTCCCGCAAGAATAAGCTTCAGACCATAGCGAAATATTTCCCCGGCACCAAGGCCGCGGCCGAAGCGGCCGGTCTCCTGGGGCAATGACCGCAGACCGGAACAGGATTTGCCAAAAAGGGCACAGTGAATTCAGTTGAGCCACTTGCAAACCCCCCTGACCGCTTCTATATGTAGTGGTTATTCTTGTTGCCGCCACCACAGACCGTGGCTTGCTCGCTGACTCTTGGGGGTTTTGCAAGTGGCTCAATTGTAATGGCCATAAGGGCCAATGTCAATCCCATCCATAAAGTGAAAGGTGATTTGACCACCCGGGAAATGACCGTCCTTGATGGTCAATACATGGGGGGCTTAATCATCCGATGAATGAATTCCTTCGGCGCCACGGTGCCAAGACGACCGCTGAACTGAAGGCGGAAGCGGATGTGCCGGTCGGGACGGGCATTTCTGGACAATAATAGAGCCTGTTGCACAAACATTTTCATCTGACCCAAACATGATAACAATGCTGGAACGATATTCAAGAAAAAAGCAAAAAGCACTTGACAAAGGATGGGATTGGGGTATACTTAACATATTGACAATACAGCAGTTAGCGCA
>JBDREB010000264.1:0-18193 GCA_043820325.1 Planctomycetota bacterium
TGACAAGGCAATTGGCGCCTTGCTGCTCGAACCGAACGAATTATCTTTCCACCATCCCGAGACCGGAATGCGGATGATTTACACTCTTGCCTGATGTGAAAATGCGCCAACCCATTTTCCGCCCGGATCAGGAAATCTGAACTTAAGGGGCCAAGCATATGAAAAAAATCGACCAAGCCCAAATCAATGATGTCGCCTGGCGTGCTTGTGACACCTTCCGCGGTGTCCTGGATCCGGCCGATTACAAAAATTACATTCTCGTAATGGTGTTTCTTAAATACATCTCGGATGTGTGGAACGACCATCGCGAGCGCTATCACAAGGAATTCGATGGAGATACTGCACGCGTGGAGCGCCGTCTTTCCCGCGAGCGCTTCCAACTCCCGGTGGGGTGCGACTTCAATAGCCTTTATGAGCACCGGAACAAACCCGACATCGGGGAGCGGATTGATGTGGCGCTGGCGGAAATCGAAGAGGTCAACAAAGAAAAACTGGAAGGCGTCTTCCGTGAGGTCAGTTTCAATTCGGAAAACAAGCTGGGACAGACTAGGGACCGCAATGCCCGCCTAAAGCACCTGCTTGAGGATTTCAACGATCAACGCATTAATCTGCGCCCCTCCGTAGTGGGCGAAGAAGATGTGATCGGTAATGTATATGAATACCTGCTCGAACGCTTCGCCTCCGATGCCGGCAAGAAGGCTGGTGAGTTCTACACCCCCGGCCAAGTTTCCACCTTGCTGGCCCGCCTGCTTGCGCCAAAGAAAGGGAACACCATCTGCGATCCCGCCTGTGGTTCCGGGTCACTGCTCATCAAGGTGGGCCGTCAGGCCGACGAACGCGATTTCGCCCTGTTCGGCCAGGAGAGCAACGGCACTACACACGCCCTCTGCCGGATGAACATGTTCCTGCACGGCATGGACAGTTTCCGGATCGAATGGGGCGATACCCTTCGCAATCCGCGCCTGGTCGAGCATGACCAACTCATGAAGTTCGACATCGTGGTCGCCAATCCGCCGTTCTCCCTCGAAAAATGGGGCATCGAAGAGGCCTTGGCCGACCCATTCCACCGCTATCATCGCGGATTGCCGCCCAAATCGAAGGCCGACTACGCCTTTATCACCCACATGATTGAAACCGCACGCGAAGGTACCGGACGGGTTGGGGTCGTTGTGCCGCACGGCGTCCTCTTCCGCGGCGGAGCGGAGGGGAAGATCCGGCGGAAATTCATCGAGGAAAACCTGTTGGAAGCCGTCATCGGCCTGCCGGCCAATCTGTTCTTCGGCACCGGTATCCCCGCCGCTATCCTGATTTTCAATAAAGCCAAAACCCACGGCGATGTTTTGTTCATTGATGCATCCCGCGAATACAAGGACGCGAAGAACCAGAATGTTCTGACTGAAGAACACCTCGACAAGATCGTCAGCACCTACCGCAAGTTCGAGACTTTGGAGAAATACGCTTATCGTGCAACGGCGCAGGAATTGGCTGACAACGATTTCAACCTCAATATCCCCCGCTATGTGGACACCTTCGAGGAGGAGGCGGAGATCGATCTTGACGCCGTGAAAAAGGAAATCGCCGGACTGGAAAAGGAACTCGTTGCCGTGCGCGCCAAGATGGACGGGTACCTCAAGGAACTGGGGTTATGAAGGTAACCGGAAATTCCGGAATACTGCCACCGTCGGCAAAGCAGTCACTTGGAAAGAGTGAGATTTGAGTTATGAGCAAGAACACCATGACGCTTCCTCCTGATTATGCCGACTGGCTTGCCGGTTTGAAGCGACGGATTACAGGCGCCCGACAGAGAGCAGTTCTTGCCGCCAATGAGGAACAGATCCACCTCTACTATGATATTGGCCGCGACATTTTGGACCGTCAGGACCGGCAAGGGTGGGGTGCCAAGGTGATTGACAGGCTCTCTGCTGACCTCCGTGATACCTTTCCTGACATGAAAGGTTTTTCCAGCCGTAACCTGAAGTATATGAGCTATTTCGCAAAAATGTGCCCTGACTCCCAAATTGGGCAGCAGACTGCTGCCCAATTGCCCTGGTTCCACATCGTAACGCTGATAACGAAGGTCACGGACTCCGCTGTTCGGGAGTGGTATGCGCGGGAAACCGTCCAACGATCCTGGTCCAGGGATACGCTTGTTGTGCACATCAAGAATCAACTCCATGTTAGTCAGGGGGCTGCCGTTACCAATTTCAGTCAACGGCTCGAACCGCCACAGGCTGGTCTCGCCGGCGAGATACTCAAAGATCCCTATCACTTCGACTTTCTCGGTCTTGGCGATGAGGCACTCGAGCGCGACATCGAAAATGCGCTCATCCGCCACATCACCCGTTTTCTCCTTGAACTTGGCGCCGGTTTTGCATTCGTTGGCCGTCAGTTTCGTCTTGAAGTGGAAGGTGAAGAGTTCTTCATGGACCTGCTCTTCTATCATACCCGGCTGAAGTGTTATGTGGTCGTCGAACTCAAGGCCGCCGCTTTCAAACCTGAACACGCCGGGAAATTGAACTTTTACCTTGCCGCTGTGGATGCGCAGATCAAGGCGCCTGATGACAAACCCACCATTGGTTTGTTGCTCTGCAAAACCAAAAAACGACTCGTGGCGGAATACGCCCTCTCCGGCATGGCAAAACCAATAGGCGTGGCGGAATATCAACTTGTCCGCTCTCTGCCCAAACCACTCGACACATGTCTGCCTACGATTAAAGAACTGGAGAATGAGCTTTCTCGCGATCTTGAGGAGGATTCCCGGCAATGATGAGTAAATATGGCGAATTTGCCACAATTAAACCCATCGAATTCGATGGATTTATCGAGGCCAATATCGAGGGCATGAATGCCGAGTTCATTCGCATGGGCTTGGCCCAGTCCGACCGCCTGGTCCGGCTCAACGGAATTGCCATCCGGCAACTCCAGTCGCTGACTTGCAGAAATGCCGTAAAAGCCCTTGACTTCAAACCTGAACCGGAATCTACCGCTAAAAGGCTGGAAGCCAAGAAAACGCGCGGGAAGAAGGGCGGCGCCGAATGAACAAGACCGGTTATCTAAAACCAACCCGATTGGCAAGTGTTGCTGATGTTATATTTAGTAATGTTGATAAGTTGTCCTCTTCCGGCGAGATTCAGATTCGTCTCTGTAACTATACAGATGTGTACTACAACCGCAGGATACATAGCCGCTTGCAGTTCAAACTGGCGACGGCGACTTCGAGAGAAATTGAGCGGTTTCGCCTTCTCGCGGGTGATGTCGTGATTACGAAGGATTCAGAAAGCGCTGACGATATCGCAGTACCCGCTTATGTTGACGATAATATTCCGAATCTCGTTTGCGGATATCACCTCGCTATTTTGCGCCCCAAAAAAGACATATTAGATGGTCGGTTTCTCACCCAGTTGTTGCAACAACAACACACTCGGCAGTATTTCGCTACATTGGCCAATGGCGTAACACGCTTTGGCTTGGGGACTGATGCAATTAATGAAGCCAGAATCAGGCTGCCAAATATAGCGGTCCAGCGCAAGATTGCGGACATCCTCACAACCTGGGACGAGGCTTTGGAGAAACTCGACGCCCTGATCGCCGCCAAAGAACGCCGCAAGAAGGTCCTCATGCAAAAGCTCCTGACTAGTAGAATGCGGTTCCCGGCATTGGCTAACTCGCCCTGGAAAGAGGTCCGCATGGGCGAGTTGTTGTCCCGTGTATATCGGCCCATCGATTGGACCGCAGATATGAAACTATCCCTTGTAAGTCTGCGCCGCCGATGCGGTGGATTGTTTCGACGCCCGGTTGTTCTGGGAGCGGACTACAAGACTCAGGACCTCCATGAATTAAAGGTCAATGACTTTCTTGTTTCCAAACGTCAAGTTTCACATGGGGCATGGGCCATGGTTCCGTCCGGGTTTGAAGGCTCACATGTTTCCAAGGAATATGCCATATTCGTGAATACTTCCCCCGACAGGCTGTACATGCCTTATTTTGCCTGGCTTGCCCAGACTCCGTGCATGATACACCTTGCCCGGGTAGCGAGCACGGGTGTTCACATTGAAAAACTCATCTTTGACCCGAAGGAATTTCTCCGCAAATCCATTCGCATCCCTGTTGCCATCACTGAGCAGAAACAAATTGCAGCCATCCTTGATTCTATTCAGTTAGAATTGCACCTCCTCCGTGCCCACCGCCACGCCCGCGCCCAGCAGAAGCGTGGCCTGATGCAACAACTGTTGACTGGTAAGGTGCGGGTGAATATATCCCAAGGAGGGCAGTATGCCTGAAGAAATCAAGAGGTCTGCCGTTAATAAGGTGGCGTATCAGTTGTGGGCCCGCGCTGCAGGGCGATGCGAGTTCAATGGGTGCAACCGTGCTCTCTATAAGTCACCAATTACAGAAGAGCAGGGCAATATCAGTGAAATTGCACATATCTGGTCATTTTCAGAGAAAGGATCCCGCGGCTGGGGGCCCTTCGCAACGAAGAAGAGGCTCCTTAATAAATTGTCCAACCTCATGCTCGTTTGCCACGACTGTCACAAGATCATCGATGCCGACAAGAAAGGGGAACGATACTCAGCGAAACTCCTTGGCCAGTGGAAGGACGAGCACGAAAGGCGTATCGCGATTGTCGCCGGCGTACACCCAAGCAAGAAGTCTCATGTCGTGCTATTTGGCGAGAATATTGGCGACGAGAAATCCCTTGTACAGCCCGAACATGCAAAGGAAGCCCTGTTCCCGCGAAGGTATCCGGCAGATGAGCGCCCTGTGTGCCTATCCATGAGTTGGGAGGGCAAGGACGATCAACCAGAGTACTGGGTTACGGAGTCAGGCAATCTCGATGCCGCTTTCAACAAACAGATTCGTCCTTTAATCAAAGAAGGCAATCCTGGCCATTTCTCTGTCTTTGCATTTGCGCCGATGCCTTTGATGATGAAGCTGGGTATGTTGTTCACCGAAAAGATCGACATTGATGTTTACCAGTTGCACCGTGAGCCTCATCAGACATGGCATTGGTTACAGGGACCGAACCCAACTGATTTCATAACAAGGCGCCCGGTGGGAACGAAAAACCCTCCCGTTCTAGTGATTTCCCTGAGCGATTCCATCGCTCATGACCGGGTCTGGTCCGTCGTCGGTAAGGACATCTCTCTTTGGGAGTTGACGATTGACCGGCCCCACAATGACTTCCTTAAATCGATAGATCAGTTGTCGCAGTATCGGGAAACCATGCGCGGACTCCTGGCAACCATCGGCCAAGCTCATGGGTTCTCGACTCCGTTGACGATTTTTCCGGCTATGCCTGTTGCTTGTGCCGTTGAAATGGGGCGTGTACGCACTCCGAAGGCCTGCATGCCATGGGTGGTGTACGATCAGAACAGTAAGAGGAACGGATTTGTCAAGGCATTAGAAATAGGGGGAGACTATGAGTAATCTAACTACGAACAAGATACTGGTGGCCGTTTCGGAAGCGATTGATATTCCGGACTCAAGTTATGAGATTGCAGGAAAGCGTTACAGAGCTCTTTCCGAGTGGTTCTCGCGGCCGGAGTCGCGATGTTCTGCACATGATCCCCATCTCTACGGCCAGGGATCATTCCGGCTTGGGACCGTCATTCGTCCTCTAAACAAAGACGGCGAATACGATTTGGACATGGGTTGCCGTTTGCGTCGCGGAGTATCAAAGGCAACCCACACACAGAAGCAACTTAAGGAATTGGTCGGGGCGGAAGTGGCCGCATATTGCATCGCCCAAGGTTTCAAGCAGGCATGCGAAGAGAAGAACCGGTGCTGGCGCCTTAAGTACACAGATCAATTAAACTTCCACTTGGACGCTGTACCATCAATTCCTGCAGAGCCAAGTCGGTGTGTCCTTCTCACAGAAGCGATGGTAAAAGCGGGCACGCATATCCTCCTGGCGCAAACTGTCGCTAATATGGCTGGGGCAATTACCGATAAAACCCTATACAATTACACTGCAATAAGTAATGATTGGTTGACAAGCAATTCCGAAGGCTTTGCGTTGTGGTTTGAGTCGCGGATGGAACTGGCAAAACCTCTTCTTGAGATATGGATTGCAGCAGCGCGAGCCGCCAAGATAGAGAAGCTACCAAGCTATCGTCGTAAATCCCCACTTCAAAAGGTCGTTCAGATTCTCAAGCGCCACCGGGATGCCATGTTTGAAGACAACCCGGACGGCAAACCGATTTCAATCATCATCACCACACTTGCTGCGGTGGCCTACGGTGGTGAAGTTGAACTGGACGATGCTTTGGCGGGCATTCTGGACCGTATGGGGGGATTGGTTCGGCCAAACGCGCCATATGTGCCGAATCCGGTCAACCCCGATGAGGATTTTGCCGACAAATGGGGCAAGAGCGAATACCAGCACCTGAGATTGGCCGAGAAGTTCAGGTTGTGGCTTGAACAAGCAAAGATAGACTTGGGCAAGGTGCATACAACGCATTCAGCAGATGGAATAAGCAAGATGCTCCAGTCTGCATTTGCAGTGAGTTTAAGCGAAGAGGTCATGTCAAGAATTCCAGAACTGCTGGCGATTACTATTACACCAAAAAGCCATGCTGTTTCCGCGCGGCCTGTAAAACCATGGGATTGTGACTAGCGAATGGGACTTTCCGATACATTGGATTGGCGCCAATTCATTATGGACTACCCTGGGATGAGACTCTTCCCTCATGCAGGTTCGGAGTTAGGTCTCAAAGGACGTTTTGCATTCCGAGCGCAACCTATTGGCATGCTTGAGGTCACGGATGAGTTTGAACTGCTCATCCTTGTTCCGAACGCCTTTCCACGGGACATCCCGCGTGTCAAGGAAACTGGCCGAAGAATCCCGAATGATAGCAAGTATCATGTGAACCAGCATGATAGTACCTTGTGTTTGGGGTCTCCTATGCGCTTGCTGTGTAATTTATCGAGAAACCCGACCTTGGTGGGGTTTGCCGAGACCTGTATTGTTCCTTACCTTTATGCGATGTCTCGCAATTTGAACGAGGGTATCCCTTTTGTATTCGGCGAGCTTCAACACGGAACGCCAGGAGAACTAAATGACTATGCGGACTTACTCGGCTTGAAGAACCCAGATCAAGCCCGGAAGGCGGTAAAACTTCTCGGCATGAAGCAGCGTTGCGCAAATAAACACCCATGTCCATGCGGTTGCGGCCGGCGACTTGGTTGTTGCGATTTCAGGGTGCGACTGTCAAAAGTACGCGAATTGGCATCATTGGAATGGTTTAGGAGCATTGTAAAAGCATGAACAACCCATCCTTCCAAGAATCCCACATCAGTCAAATCCCCGCCATCCGGCTGTTGCAGCAACTCGGGTACGCTTACCTGAGTCCGGAAGAGGTGTACGCCGAGCGGCGTGCCAAACTGCGGTATGTTCTGTTGGAGTCCGTGCTCAACAGGCAGTTGAAGCGGTTGAACGCCATTTCCTTCAAGGGGCAGACCGTACCGTTCTCGGACGAGAATATCAACCAAGCCATTGAAGCACTGCGGGAGGTGCCGTATGACGGTTTGGTGCGGACGAGTGAGAAAGTTTATGACCTGCTGACCCTGGGGAAGAGTCTGGACCAGACTATTGACGGGGTGACAAAGGGTTTCACCCTGCGCTATATCGACTGGATCAATCCGCGCAACAATGTTTTCCATGTCACCGCTGAATTTGAAGTGGAGCGCACCGGCAGTCGGGAAACGCGGCGGCCGGACATTGTGTGCTTTGTCAACGGCATCCCTTTTGTAGTGATCGAGTGCAAGCGGCCGGAGGAGAAGCATTCCTTGGAACAGGCACTTAAACAGAGCATTCGCAATTGGCAGGATGATGAAATTCCGCATCTGTTCCTCTATTCCCAGCTTGTGCTGGCCTTGAACAAGAATGATGGCAGTTATGGCACCACCGGAACGCCCATCAAATTCTGGGCGAAGTGGCGCGAGATGCGCGATGTGGAGACCGAGGTACGGGCCGCCATAAACGGTACGGTGAGGCGCGAGGAGCATGATAAACTGTTTAAAGGCGTCTTTGCCTACGCCAAACAGGTGTTTGAGGAAATGGCGGTCCAGGATCGTGAGCCGACTGGACAGGATCAATTGATCTGGGCGTTGTGCCGTCCGGAGCGGTTGATTGAGCTGGCCCGACAGTTTGTGCTCTATGATGAGGGCGGCGCGGTGAAAAAGGTGGCGCGATATCAGCAATATTTCGCCATCCGCAAGACCCAGGAGCGGGTACGCCAGCGTGATACGGAAGGTCGTCGCAAAGGCGGCGTAATCTGGCAGACCCAGGGCTCGGGCAAGTCACTGGTCATGGTTCTTTTGGGCAAGGCGTTGGCGTTGGACGACCAGATCAAAAATCCCCGGATTGTGATTGTCACGGACCGTATTGACCTGGACGAACAGATTTGGAAGACTTTTCACCAATGCGGCAAAGAACCGGTCATGGCCAAGACCGGGAAGCATTTACAGGAATTACTGCAGGATGATCGCGTGGCGGTGATCACTACGGTGATAGATAAGTTCCGGGCGGCCGCAAATTCTTCCGATGGCTTCAAGAATGAGGACGACGACATTTTCGTTCTGGTTGACGAAAGCCATCGCAGTCAGTATGGCGAGGCCAACATCCGCATGCGAAAATATCTGCCTAAAGCCTGCTTCATCGGGTTTACCGGCACACCGTTGATGAAGCAGGAGAAGAACACGGCCCAGAAATTTGGCGGCTTTATCGAACCTGCCTACACCATCCGCGACGCCGTGGCTGATGCGGCTGTGGTTCCACTCCTCTACGAAGGCCGTCATGTCATGCAGAATGTGAATCAGAAGGCCGTGGATCAGATGTTCGAAGCGATGTGCCAGGGCTTGACGCCCGAGCAGAAGACCGACTTGAAGCGAAAGTTTGCATCGCGTGACGAACTCAACCGGCTGGAAAGCCGTCTGTATTTGGTCGCGTGGGATGTCTCACGGCACTTCTCGTCTCAGTGGGCGGGCACAGGCTTCAAAGGACAGTTGACTACCTCCGGTAAGAAGGAGGCGTTGATTTTGAAACGGTTCTTCGACCAGTTCGGGAAGGTGACCAGTGAGGTGATCATTTCCGGCCCGCATGAAATCGAAGGTGATGACGGTGCCATGGTGATCAAAGAGGAAAGTGTGGAGCGCTTCTGGAAAGTAATGATGGCGAAGTATGGCACGGAGAAGGAATACAACCGGCAGATCATCAATGCCTTCAAGAACGTCGAGACGCCGGAAATAATCATCGTGGTTGATAAACTGCTTACCGGTTTCGACGCGCCGCGCAATGTCGTTCTGTATATAGTGCGCAGTCTGAAAGAACACACGCTGTTGCAAGCTATCGCCCGCGTGAATCGCCTGCATACCGCCAAGGATTACGGCTATATCATAGACTATTATGGAGTGGTCACGGAATTACATGACGCTCTGGAGCTATATAGCGCCTTGGAAGGCAAGTTCGATCAGGAGGATCTGGAAGGTACACTGACCGATCTGGCAGAAGCGCTCAAGGGTCTTCCGCAGTTGCATGATGCGCTCTGGGATCTGTTCCGTGAAGTCACCAACAAGAAGGACGAGGAAGCCTTTGAGCTGGCGCTGGAACTACCGGAGCGACGGGAGGATTTTTACACCAAACTGTCGAAGTTCTGTCGCGTCCTGAAAATGGGGCTGTCCAGCCTTCATTGGGTGACTGCCACTCCTGAAGATACGATGAATCGTTATAAACGAGATGCGATATTCTTCCTGAAGTTGCGCGCATCCGTGAAAATCCGGTATGCAGAGGAGATTGACTACCGGGATTATGAGACGCAAATCCAGAAAATGCTGGCGACCTATGTCCAGGCAGACGAGATCATCCAGGTGGTGGATCCTGTGAATATCTTTGAACGCCAGGCCTTCGAAAACGAAGTCGAGAAGGCGCGGTCCCCCAGGGCCAAAGCCGATATCATTGCCAATCGGACGAAGAAAACCATCAACGAGAAGATGGAGGAAGATCCGTTCTTCTATAGGAAATTCTCTCTGCTGCTGGAGCAAATGATCGCCGAATACCGGCAACAGCGCATATCGGAAGCCCAATATCTGGCCAAGGTGAAGGAGATCATGGAAAGCGTACGCGACCGGCGCAAGACGAACCTGCCGTCCTCGCTCGAAGGAAATGAATTTGCTCAGGCGCTCTACGGGGCGGTTTCAGAACAACTGTCCTCTGTAAAAGGGATGGTTATAGGGGATAGTCCCGCACCATACGGAGAGGCGCCATTGTCCTCGGATGCGAAGCTTGACCAGATTCATGCGGAGATGGGTTTGCGTATGGAGAAGATAATTCGAGAAGAAGCTGTTGTTCGCTGGCGGGATAACCCTGATGCCCAAAACCGCATGCGCAACCAGATTGACGACTTCCTGTTTGAGCTTCAGGGTAAGATGGGTATCACCCTTTCCCTTGAACAAATGGATTCACTGATTGAAACCTGTCTTAACATTGCGCGAAACCGCCCGGACGATGTGTAATGGAAAGCATCACAACAGTCATCGGCAGAAGTTTCCTGAAACGAACCAATCGGCGTACACTTGCGATCAGCGTGATGCCCGATGGAACGGTGGAGATTGTCGCTCCACTGAACGCCGGCATCCCTGAAATACAGGCGAAGATTAAGAAACGGTCTGTTTGGATCAATCGTCAGCGTAGGTATTTTCTCACCCTGAATGCCGAACGCCGGGAACGACGGTATTGCACCGGGGCGACCCATCGATACCTGGGGCGACAATACCGTCTAAAAGTGGCATTGGCAAACAAACCCGGCGTTAAGTTGCAGGGAGCTTACTTTCACATCGGATTGCGAGCAGTTTCCGGCAGAGCTGTGGCGGCTTTGCTCTCAGGCTGGATGCGGGAAAGGGCCAGGGAGCAATTCGAACTCCGTTTGGTCAAATGGCGCAGATGGTGTAGCGATCGGGGCCTGCCCGAACCCCAGTTGTACCTGCTCGCCATGCCAAAAAGATGGGGGAGTACCCATTTAAATGGGCATATGTACCTGAACCCGGATTTGGTGCGTGTACCAGCTCCTTGTATCGACTATGTGATTATGCACGAGATCTGCCATATCAAACATCCGCGACACGACAGGGGGTTTTATGCCGAGCTTGAGAAATTGTGTCCAAGGTGGAGAGCGATCAAACAGCGTTTGGAGATGTCAGAATTCTAAGGGTATGTTTTAAAGCCCGCGCGCAAGTATGGCAAAAATCGGCGATACAATCCAAGTCCGGATTGGCGGTGGCGAAAAAGGGATGAAGGTGCAAGGGAATAATGGCGTCTCCATCGGAATGGGGCCGGGAGCATCCATGAGTGTACCAGGCGTAATTGTTCAAGATTTAGGGAATAGATGGCTTGTGAAGCTTTCGATGTCACTTGGTAGCGCGAATGTTGTTGAGGTCCCCAAATGAAGTGGATTTGGAAAGGAGTTTGTGATACAGTAAACCAGATATAGGGAACTCTCCGCGGTTAATTGCCGTTCGTTTGGGGATTGGATTCGCTTGGCCATTGCTTAAGACCCCGCCAAATCTGTCTCAAGCGAAATAGTGCCTAGTGCCCGGCACTAAATACCTTGAAGAATACATGTCCTGGCAAACAGGAATGCATGGTAAATTGATTGCCATATGTCTTCATTTGGGCTTGCTTTAATTGACGGACTCGCAAAAAGGATCTTTGTCATGCTCCACAGGTCCCGGGACGGTCCTGCCGGTGGTAACCATGCTTCCTCGCAAGTCCTTGTAGCTGCGGGCTTGACCCCGCCTCCGGATGGGCGACCGCAAGGGTCGCAGCTACGGGGAAAAGCGCGCACACAGTAGGATTGTGGACTTTTTGCGAGTCCGTCTTTAATTGGGCAGTGGAATATGGGTCAAAAATCTTCCATTGAATGGACCGAGGCCACTTGGAACCCGGTAATTCTCCGTGTAAGACTACCACGGGCATGATATGGCCCGGTTGATGTCAGGGGGGAATACAGGCGGGGCGTTCTACCGCCGCCGGTTGCGCCGGCCGCGGCCCGGGGGTGTGGGCGGCGGGGTGCCGTCGCGTTGGGCCTTGAGTTCGTCGATGCGGTCGCGGAGCATGGCGGCGTCCTCAAAGCGGAGTTCGTCGGCGGCCTTGAGCATCTCGGCCTCGAGTTCGCGCAATGATTCGATCGTGATGTATTCGGCCTCGGTCTCGGCCACCAGGGACTCGACCAGTTGTTCGGCTTCGAGGATCTCCGGCAGGGTCTGCATCAGGCCTTTTTTGATCGTGGTGGGCGTGATGCTGTGGACCCGGTTGTATTCCACCTGGATCCGGCGCCGCCGGTCGGTCTCGGCCATGGCGCGCTGCATGGAACCCGTGACCGTGTCGGCGTAGAGGATCACGGCCGCGTTGACATTGCGGGCCGTGCGGCCGATGGTCTGGATGAGGGAGGTCTCCGACCGCAGGAAGCCCTCCTTGTCCGCGTCCATGATGACCACCAGCGATACTTCGGGCAGGTCGAGCCCCTCGCGCAGGAGGTTGACGCCGACCAGCACATCGAAATCGCCCTTGCGCAGGCGGCGGAGGATCTCGATGCGCGCGATGGTGTCGATCTCCGAGTGGAGGTACTCGCCCTTGATCCCCGCCTCGCCGATGTAGGCGCTCAATTCCTCGGCCATTTTCTTGGTGAGGGTGGTCACCAGCACGCGCTCGCCGCCCGCGGTGCGGCGGCGGATCTCCTCCAGGAGGTCGGGGACCTGCCCCTTGGTGGGCCGGACCATGATGGGCGGGTCGATCAGCCCCGTGGGCCGGACCACAAGTTCCACGGGCGCGCCCGCCTTGTGAAGCTCATAGGCCGCGGGCGTGGCCGAAACATAGACGGCCTGCGGCACGCGGGCGGTGAATTCGTCGAACCGCAGGGGCCGGTTGTCGAGCGCCGAGGGCAGGCGGAACCCGTGGCGGACGAGGGTCTCCTTGCGGGAGCGGTCGCCCGCGTACATGCCGCCGATCTGCGGGATGGTGGCGTGGGATTCGTCGATCACCACCAGGCGGTCGTCGGGGAAGAAGTCGACCAGGGTGTCGGGCGGCAGGCCGGGGGCCCGGCCGGAGAGGTGACGGGTGTAGTTCTCGATCCCGCCGCAGTGGCCGACGGCCTGGAGCATTTCCAGGTCGTACTGGGTGCGGGACTGGAGGCGCTGGGCCTCCACCAGCAGGTTCTGCGCCGTGAGTTCCTTGAGCCGCTCCTGGAGTTCGTGGCGGATGGACCGGGTCGCGTTGGCCACCGCGTCGGGCCCGACCACGAAATGGGTGGCCGGGAAGATCAGGACCTCCGGCCGGTTCTCCAGGACTTCGCCGGTGAGAGGGTGGACCGCGGTGATCCGTTCGATCGTGTCGCCGAACGATTCGATCCGCAGGGCGGTGTCGTCGTACCCCGGGAAGACTTCCACCACATCGCCGCGCACCCGGAAGGTGCCGTGGGTGAAGGCGATATCGTTGCGTTCGTAGAAGATCGCCACCAGGCGCGCCAGGAGAATGTCGCGGGGGATGGTCTCGCCGACCTTCACCTGCACCGTCATCTCCCGGTAGGCTTCGGGCGAACCGATGCCGTAGATGCACGAAACGGAGGCCACCACGATCACATCGCGCCGCGACATCAGCGCGGTGGTGGCGGCCAGGCGCAACCGCTCGATGCGCGCGTTGATGGTGGCCTCCTTCTCGATGTAGAGGTCGGAGGCGGGCAGGTAGGCCTCGGGCTGGTAGTAGTCATAGTAGCTGACGAAGAACGCGACCGCGTTGTCCGGAAAGAAACCGCGAAATTCGGCGAAGAGCTGGGCGGCGAGGGTCTTGTTGTGCGAAATGACCAGCGTGGGCCGCCCGAGGTTGGCGATCACATTGGCCATGGTGAAGGTCTTGCCCGAGCCGGTGACGCCCAGCAGGACATTATCGGCCTTGCCGGCCCGCAGGTCGGCCGTGAGCCGGTCGATCACCGCGGTCTGCGCCGGGGTGGGGGCGAAGGGGGCCTTGAGCTTGAAGTCCGGCATGCGCGGCGCCGTCACCCGGTGGCCCGGCGGCCGGGCTTGTTGGCCACCACCACCCGGTCGCGGCCCGACTCCTTGGCCTTGTAGAGCGCCTGGTCGGCCCGCGAGATGAGGTCTTCGGCCGTGGTCATGGGGCCGGGGAAGAACTCGGAGACGCCGATGGAGATGGTGACGGTCACCGGTTCGCCGCGCTCGCCGGTGAAGGCCTTGGCCTTGACGGCCTTGCGGATGCGCTCGGCCACCCGGGCGGCCGCCGCCGCGTTGGTGTCGTCCAGGATGATCGCCATCTCCTCGCCGCCGTACCGGAAGGCCATGTCATGCTCGCGCAGGTTGCGCCGCAGGATGTTGGCCACGCCGATCAGGATGATGTCGCCCGTGAGATGGCCCCAGGTGTCGTTGACCTTTTTGAAATGGTCGATGTCGGACATCAGCAGGCTGAAGGTCTTGGCGCCCGACTGGGCCAGCCCGATGGCCAGGTTGAGCTGGTTCACGAAATGCGGCTTGTTGAACAGGTTGGTCATGCCGTCCTTGACCGCTTTTTCGTAGAGGTCGGCCTTCTTGACCGCTAGGGCGATGTGCTGGCACGAATCGCGCAGCATCCCCTCGACCAAGTCCGGGGTCATGGCCGTGATGACCGATTCGAACGACGCCCGGATCACGCCCAGCACCTTCTGGTCGGCGATGAGCGGCGCGGTGAAGGTGAGCGTGCGGCCCTCCTGCACGCGGACGATCGCGCGCACGGTGATGGCGCGGCCGATGTCGCCGGCATCGACCTCCAAGGACCCGGCTTTCTCGCGCAGGAACAGTTCGAGATTGGCGGTATCGGCGCTGGCCGAACGGACCACCACCTTGCCCGACCCGATGCACAGGCCGCCGTGGAAGAGGGTAGTGTCGACCACCGTGTGACTGTCGCCCGCGAAGTGGCGGAAATCGCCGGGCGCGATCTCATGGGCCGGGTACTGGGCCGGGTCGGTGTCGAAATAGAGGTAGACATACCCGTGCTCGCCGCGGGCGCTGAAATGGGCCTTGAGGCGCACGGCGCCCTCGGGGGCGGCGGGATCGGAGAGGTAGACATCCAGGACGGCCGCGCCCGTCATCTGGCTGATGATGCGCAGGACTTCCTCGAGGATCTTCTCGAACTCCACATGGATGTTGATGGCCCGGCTGATCTCGCGCATGGTGGTCAGCGATTCGATGTCCGCCTTCATCGTCGGCATCTGCTGGAGGAAAAAGGTGTTCTGGGAATTGAGGTGGGCCACCTCGCTGGCGAGTTCACGCACCCGGCGGGCCTGTTCGTCGTGGACGCGCAGGAAGAGGTAGAGCCCGTAGAAGAGCAGGGCCACGGCCAGGGCGGCCAGCCCCACACAGAGGAGATCGGTGAGCCCGGCGGCGCGCACGGCGGCCGGCACCAGCCGGGGCGCGGACCGGAGGATCACCGCCGCGGCCTGGAGCAGGGCGCTGGCCACCAGGCAGACGACCGCCACGGTCCGTTTCACGGCCCGACCTTGAGCAGGGGGGCCAGCTGGTCAATGGTCTTGTCGCCGAGACCCGGCACGGCCCTGAGGTCGGCGACGGCGCGGAAGGGGCCGTGGGCGGCGCGGAAGTCGACGATCTGGCGGGCGCGGACCGCGCCGATCAGGGGCAGGCAGGCCAGTTCCTCGGCCGAGGCGGCATTGAGGTCCAGGCAGACGGGCACCGCGGGCGCGGGCCGGGGTGTCATGTGGATCGCCGGCGGCCGGCCGGCGCGGTAGACCCGCCAGCCGATGTGGACGGCGAACAGGCACACCAGCACCGCCAGGGCGATGTTGCCGGCCAGGGTCCGGGACGGGGACCCGGCCGGGGCTGCGTGAGGGTTCATCAAGTCTCTCATCTTAACGCGGTCTGCGGCCGCAACCCAAAGCCGGTATACGGCATACGGACACGAAAGGCGTTTCGGCCTGCGGTATACGGTATACGGCCTTGATCCGAACCGAAGGCCGTCCACCGTATACCGTTACGCCTTTCGTTTCCGCAAGTTGCTTTGAACCCCGGCCGAACACAGTGTGGTTGCGTCGGGGCCGATGGCCGGTGTATCTGCAAAAACATGGTCGGGATCTCCGGGAAAAAACATAATGATCCGCCCGGCATTATAGCGGCCGGAGCGGCAAAAACCACAAAATAAAGCGGCCGGCGTGCGGCGGCGACAAAACCAGTTGCAAAGTGCGGCGGTTATGATACAATAAGAGCCCATCCGGACATTTACACGGGAGGCCTGTCATGCCGAACAAGATCCTGGAACGCGAACCATCTCTGGCGCCGCTCAAGGCGGAGATCACGGCCCTGTTCACCATGGTCCGTGACGCGTTCGCCGCCGGCAACCGGCTCTACATCTGCGGCAACGGCGGCAGTTTCGCCGACAGCCTGCACATCGCCGGCGAGCTGGTCAAGTCCTTTGAGCGGCGGCGGCCCATCAGCACGGAAGATCAGCGCGCCCTCGAAGGGCGGTTCGGCCACGAAACGCTGGCCATGCATCTGGAGCGCGGTCTGCCCGCCATCCCGCTCGGTATGAATCCCATCCTCAATTCGGCGCTCCTCAATGACTGCGACGAAAAGGAGATCCTCTTCGCCCAGGAACTCTTTGTCATGGGCCGGCCCGGCGATGTGCTTTTGGGGATCAGCACCAGCGGCAATGCCCGGGATGTGATGCTGGCCGTTTCGGCCGCCCGCGTGAGGGGGATGCGCGTGGCCGTGCTCACGGGGCGCGACGGCGGCCTGCTCAAAAAGAACGCCGACACGGCCGTGGTCGTGAAGGCCAGGACCACCCGCGAGATCCAGCAGGTCCACCAGGTCATCTACCACACCCTGTGCCTGATGCTGGAAAAGGAATTCTATGGTTGACCGCCGCCGGCTGGCCGCGCTCCTCGACCGGATCGGTTCCGCCCGGGTCGTGGTGGCCGGTGATTTCGCGGTCGACGGGTACTGGGAGGCCGACATGACCCGGTCGGAGCTTTCCCGCGAGACGCCCCACTACTGCAAACCGATCCTGGCCGAGCGGTATTCCCTCGGCGCGGCGGGCAATGTGGCCGCCAACCTGGCCGACCTGGGCTGCGGGCGCGTGGAGGCGGTCACTGTGATCGGCGACGACTGGCGCGGCCGGCTCATGCGCGACCTGTTCGCCGTCCGGCGCATCGGCACCGGGGGCGTCATCACCGCGGTCGGCCGGTTCACCGCGGCCTATATCAAGCCCCTGCTCAAGGGGTACGAATCGGTGACCGAGGACGCCCGCCTCGATTTCGAGAACGCCGGCCGGCCGGCGCCGGCCGACGCGGCCCGGTTCATCGCCGCGCTTGCGGCAGCGGCGGCCGGGGCCGACGCGGTCCTGCTCTGCGACCAGTTCGGCCGCGGGGTCTTCGGCGATGTGGTGGTCAAAGCCTGTGTGGCGCTCGCCCGCAGGGGGCCGGCCGTGTTCATCGCCGACTCCCGCTACCGGGTCGGCGCCTTCCGGGGTATGGTCCTCAAGCCCAACGAGATCGAGGCCTGCCGCGCGGCGGGTGTGGAATGGCGCGGGGCGGCATCGCTGCGCCGCGCCGGCGCCATCCTGGCCCGCCGGGGTGCGGGGGTCTTCATCACCGTGGGGCCCGACGGCGTCCGCCATTTCGGCCGTGAGAATTTCCACTAGCCGGGGTTCCCGGTCGCGCCGCCCATTGACATCGTCGGGGCGGGCGATACCTTCCTCTCCGCCCTGGCGACCGTGCTCGCGGCCGGCGGCACGCGGCGCGAGGCCGCCTTCATGGCCTGCCTGGCCGCGTCGATCACCGTCAAGAAACTCCATACCACGGGTACCGCCACGCCGGCCGAGCTTACGGCGCGGTACGGCGCGGTGACGCGCCGCGGGCGGAAGCACATAGAGCCGTAACCACGGTTGAAGATGAAGAGTCGCAGGTCACAAGTCGCAGGTCATGATCAGGCTTTCCGACTTTCCGACCTGCCGACTTTGCGACTCCCGACCGGAGGGAGGGCGGCCACAGATCGCACAGATTATTGTTCTAAGTACACCGCCCCATAATAAAGGGGTCAAAAGAGGGCGCGCCGGTACCACCGTGGCATTCTTTTCCGCTGTAGGGGCACGGCATGCCGTGCCCTCGCTTGCGCCGGCTTGTGGACGGAGTCGATGAAGATCCAG
>JBDREB010000265.1:0-13285 GCA_043820325.1 Planctomycetota bacterium
GGCGCTTGTTTTGGGGCCAATTGGGTTGGGCACGGCATGCCGTGCCCCTACCAAACAAGATCCGGCATGAACCAGCGTTCCGGAATCGGGTCGTTATGATGATTGAGATCTGACCCCTTTATTGTGGGGCGGTGTACTAAGGACCACCGGATCGCGTCCGGGGAATTCAAACATGGCATAAACATCATAACTTAAATGATATATGAATTATAAAATTAATTCGTTTGACTTTTGCGATAAATGTGTCACAATGTTATCGACATATTTATTGATTGTTTTTTCGTGAACTTGGGAGCATATGCAACGGTATACATATCATATTTCATATTTGCTTTGAGGAGATAATGGAATGAAGATACGACTCCTGCTGGCGGGGCTTGTATGCCTCGCCTCGGCCCTCTTTGCCCAGGCGAAGTGGACCTTCATGATCTACAAGGACGGGGATTGCGACCTCGAGGAATATGCCATCGATGATTTCCTTGAGCTTGCCACGGTCGGTTCCAATGCGGATGTCAACATCGTCGTGCAGATGGACCGGATCCCCGGTTATTCCACCGAGTACGGGGACTGGACCGATTGCCGCCGGGGGCGGGTGCAGTTCAATGACACCCCCACGGCCTCCTGGGGGACTTTGATCGGCGAAGTGAACATGGGGGACGATCTCACGCTTCAGCAATTCGTGGCCTGGGGCGTCACCACCTACCCGGCCGACCGGTATGCCGTCGTACTTTGGAACCATGGCGGCGGCTGGCGCCTGCCCCCCGGCCTGCGCGACTCCGCACCGGTGCGCGATGTGTGCTGGGATGATACCAGCGGTGATTATCTGTCCAACGCCGAGGTTGCCATCGCCCTGACCGCGGCGGGAACGCACCTCGACCTGATCGGGTTCGACGCCTGCCTGATGGGGATGATCGAGATCGCCTACCAGCTCCGGGCCAATGGCGATGTCATGGTCGGTTCCGAGGAAGTGGAACCGGTCGCCGGATGGCCGTATAATACCATTCTGACCGACCTCAAGGCGTTGCCGACGATGACCGCGGCCCAGCTGGGCGATAAGATCGTGACCAAGTACGGCGTCTCCCAGCCGGATTACACGCTGGCCGCGGTCGATCTGACCCTGATCGCGCCGCTCACCGCCGATGTCAGCGCCCTGGCCGCCGTGATCATCGCCGCGGACACGGATTGGGATGTCATTGACGCGGCCCGCAACACGGCCGCCTATTTCACCTATCCGGAGAACCGGGACCTGGGCACCTTTCTGGACGAAGTGGCGGCGAACGCCCGGGACGCGGGGATCGTCAATGCGGCCGTCACCGCCCTCGCCTCGTACAACGATGCCGTCCTGACCAACTTCAGCGGGTCGGGGTACAATGCGACCGGTTTGGCGACCTATTTTATCGCCAACGGCAGTGCGGTCAATGCCGACTATTCCTACCCCAGGATCGAGTATGCCCGCGACAGCCAGTGGGACGAATTCCTGGATGGGTTTGCCGTGGCGGACACCAGCGCGGACATGAGCGGATACACGCTGATCTATTCAACGGAGTTCCCGGTTGGCACCCCGGTCGGCTGGACGATCATGAACCCTTCCACCCACGCCTGGAAGCCGACCACCACCAGCGCCTTCAATTCGCTCTACACTTTCATGCCGCCCTACATGCAAGGCTGGTTCATGATCGTCGACAGCCGGGCCGCGGGGAGCGTGGATATGGATGAATCGCTGGTATCCCCCGGGATCGATTGCTCCGGCTACGCCGAGGTGGTCCTGGCCTTCGACCATTTTTTCCGGGTCTATGAGATGGAAATCGCCTCGGTCGAGGTGCGCGTGGGCACCGGTGCGTGGCAGCCGGCCAGGCAGTTCACCCGGAACGACGGAAGCGTTGCCGGTCATGTGTATGCCGACATCACGGCGATCGCCGCCGGCCATGCGGGCGTTTCGGTGCGGTGGCACTATTACAATGCCAATTGGGAATACTACTGGTGCGTCGATAATGTCCGGTTCTACGGCGTGCCCCAGTCCAGCCTCGTGCTGACCGTACCGGACGACATGTTCGAGAACGACGGGGTGCGGACCGGTACGGTGTCCATGGATGAGACCCGGCTGACTCCCGTTACCGTGTATATGGCATCGAACATGATCAACCTGGAGCCCGAGGCGACCGTGATCATCCCCGCCGGCGGTCTTTCGGCCGATTTCTACATCACGGTCGTTAACAATACCGACAAACGGGCCAATTTCACGGTCGAGCTTACAGCCACCACAGCCGATCTGGACCCGGGGACCGCCACGGTCACGGTCTGGGACGAAGATACGGACGGTGACAGCCTGGGCGATGACTGGGAACAGTTCTATTTCGACGATCTGGGCCATGACGGGGTTACGGATGATGATGGCGATCTCTTTGACAACGCCGCCGAATACAGCGCCGGTACCAACCCGATGAACCCGGCCAGTTACCCGGGGGTACCGGTGAATATGGGCGGAGGCGGGGGCACCAAGGGATGCATGGCCGCGCCGTCCGCCGCCGTCCTGCCGGCGCTCTTCCTGGCATGGGCCGGGCTGGCGCTCATTGGGATGGGCCGGAAGGGCCGTGCCCCGGCGGTCGGCCGCCGCGGCTGACCGGGTGCCGGAATGCGCCGCCGCAGGTCGGAAGGGGGCTTCGGCACCGCGGTGGTGATATGCCTGGTCTTGGCCGCATTGGGCGGACTGGGGTATTTCCTCTGGCAGAAAAAGGTCCGGGGTGAGCTATCCATATCCCTGCAGAACATCATGCCTTCTGAACGGGAGGTCCCCTGGCCTGGGTTTTCCGCAATGCTCAACACCTCCCGTCGCGCGGAGCGGGTGGTGGTGGGCTGCATTCCGGTAAAAATTGACGATTCAACCGTCACCTGCGTCCCGCCATCGGCTGCCGGTGACCGGGGGGCCGAGATCAGTGTTCACAACTTGAGTTATGATGGGGGTTTGCATGCGACGCTTGCCGCCGCATGTGAAAAGTTTAACGCGCCCGTGCTCTATCTTACCATCCAGATGCCCGATGCCAGGGTGGTTGCGGTCCGTTCACAACCTTGAGAAGCGGTCGGCCGGTCGATCCCGTTTTCACGATGTTATCATAGCGGCGAATTATAAATTGGTCATAATGATTTAATATTAATTGAGTTATAAGCAAAACAAGCATTGCCGTAAAGGTCGCGGGGCGCTTTTTTTGTCAAATTATGCTTGACGCAAGCAGTATATATGGTATAATGATCGCGTCAGAAGTTTGTTCCGGCCTACAGGGCGGGTAGCTTTTGTTTGTATAGAGGTTTTTTTGGTGTTGTGACCCTTCTTAGAGAAGGCTTTTATAGTCGGTATGACCCTTTTAACTGCAATAAGCGGGTGCGGTAAAGGCAGCATTTACATTGTGTTGCATCACCGTACCGGTCTGCCGGAATAACAAAGGGCACCGTCCACCAATCAACCGCTTGTAAACATTCTGCCTTCCGGGGCCGATCGTATAGTGCCCATTTTGGAGGGTCTTAAGATGCCCTTGTGGATGTGGTTAATCATTGTTGTGGCGGGGATCGCCGCCGGTTATGGGATTCGTGTGATCGTCGCCCTTCTGGTAAAAAACACCCTTGAGCACAAAGGGCAGAAGGCCCTCGATGAAGCCCGTGCCAAGGCGGACGGGATCGTCAAGGAAGCCGAGGTCAAGTCCAAGGATGTCATTTTCAAGAAGCGCGAAGAGGTCGAGAACGAGGCCAAGGAAAAACGGGAGGAGCTGCGCGAGATCGAGCGCCGCCTGAACAAAAAAGAGGACAATCTCGACGCCAAGACCGAACTTCTGGACCGCAAGGCGGCCGATATCCGCACCAAGGAACAGCGGATCGACGGCAAGGAAGACGAGCTTAACAAGAAGATCCTGAGCATCGACGAGACCATTGAGGCTCAGAAGACCGAACTGCACCGCATTTCCAACCTTTCCCTGGAAGAGGCCCGGCGCATCCTGCTCGACAAGATCGAGAAGGAAGTGGAGGGCGAGGCCGCGGATATCATCAAGAATCGGATCGAAAAGGCCCGGGCCACCGCGGAAAAGGAAGCCCAGAAGATCATCGCCATCGCCATGGAGAAGTGCGCTTCCGAGTTCGTCGCCAACAATGTGATCTCCTCCGTGCCCCTGCCCAGCGATGAAATGAAGGGCCGGGTGATCGGCCGCGAAGGGCGCAATATCCGGGCCTTTGAAAAGGCCGCGGGCGTCGACTTGATCGTGGACGACACCCCCGAACTGGTGGTGGTCTCCTGTTTCAACGGCGTGCGCCGCGAGACCGCGCGCATCGCCATGGAGCGGCTCATCGCCGATGGCCGCATCCATCCCGGGCGCATCGAGGAGGTCGTCAACAAGGTCCGCAAGGAGGTCGCCAACGATATTCGCGAGACCGGCGAGCGCACCATGGAGGAGGTGGGCATCCCCAAGGTGCACCCCAAGATCGTCGAGTTCATCGGCGCCCTGAAGTTCCGCACCAGCTACGGGCAGAATGTGCTCCAGCACTCGGTCGAAGTGGCCTTCCTGGCCGGATCCATCGCGGCCGAGCTGGGGCTGGACGAGATGACCGCCCGCCGCGCCGGACTGCTGCATGACATCGGCAAGGCCGTGGACCAGGAGAAGGACGGCACCCACCTGGAGATCGGCGGCAAGATCGCGCGCAGGTTCAACGAAAAGGACATCATTGTCAACGCGATCGAGGCCCACCACGAGGGCGCCGTCGAAGCCACCTCCATATACACGGTTATCATCAAGGCCGCCGACGCCGTGTCGGCCGCCCGGCCCGGCGCCCGCCGCGACACGCTCGAGCGCTATATCCAGCGCATGGCCAAGATCGAGGAGGTCGCCTACACCTTCCCCGGCGTCACGCAGGCCTTCGCCCTGCAGGCCGGCCGCGAAGTGCGCGTGATGGTCAACGCCAACGAGATCAACGACAAGGCCGGCCAGATGCTGTGCCGCGATATCGCCAAGAAGATCGAGGCCGAGCTGACCTATCCCGGCGAGATCAAGGTGACGCTCATCCGGGAGATGCGGGCGATCGAATATGCCCGCTGAGGTCCTGCGGGTCCTCTTCATCGGGGATGTCTTCGGGCACCCGGGGCGGGACATCCTGCTCCGGAACCTGCCCGCGTACCGGCAGGCGCACCAGATCGATTTCTGCATCGCCGACGCCGAGAACGCGGCCCATGGCAACGGGATCACGCCCCCGATCGCCGACGCCCTTTTGAAAAGCGGGGTGGACCTGGTCACGGCCGGGGACCATGTCTGGGACCGGATGGAGCTGGAGGAGTACCTCTACACCTGCCCGCGCATCATCCGGCCGCTCAACTTCCCCGAAGATTCGCCCGGCCGGGGCGTGGCCGTGGTGGAGACCGCCGACTACACCAAGGTGTGCGTGATCGGGCTGGTGGGCCGGGTCTTCATGAAGCCGGCCGACAACCCGTTCGTGGCCGTGGAAAAGGCCCTGGAGCGCCACGGCACCGCCTACCCGGTGACGATCGTGGAGATCCACGCCGAGGCCACCTCGGAGAAGATCGCCATGGCGCGCTTCCTGGACGGCAAAGTCTCGGCCGTGATCGGCACGCACACCCACATCCCCACCGCGGACGAACGCATCCTGCCCGGCGGCACGGCCTACATCACGGATGTGGGCATGACCGGGCCGTGCGATTCGATCATCGGCCTCGAGTCCCGCGATGTGATCCGCAATTACCGCTTCCATACCAAACGCAAATTCGTGCCGGCGACGGGCGACCTGCGCATGCAGGGCGTGATCGTGGAGATCGGCACGCGCGACGGCAAGGCGCGGCGCATCACCCGCGTCGACGAGTCCTATGACCGGCCTGTTTGACCGTGAGCCGCCGCATCCGCCGCCGGTCACCGGCGACGGGGACGGGGAAGCGCTGACCGTAAGCCGCCTGAACGAACTGGTCAAAGGTTCCCTGGAAGGGGAATTCCCGGCCGTGGCCGTGCGCGGCGAGATCGCCAACCTGCGCATTCCATCCTCCGGCCACGCCTATTTCACCCTCAAGGACGCCGGGGCCGAGCTTCAGGCCGTCTTTTTCCGCCAGCGCCGGCTCCACTGCCGCGTGCCGCTCGAGGACGGCCGGGAGATCATCGCCCGGGGCGGCGTGACCCTCTATGCCGCGCGCGGCACCTACCAGATCATGGTGGAGTCGGTCGCGGCCAAAGGCAAGGGCGACCTGCGCGAACAGCTCGAAAAACTCACCAATCGGCTCCGGGCCGAGGGTCTCTTCGACCCGGCGCGCAAGCGGCCCATCCCGCGCCTGCCGCGGGTGGTCGGGGTGATCACATCCCGCACGGGCGCGGCGGTGCGCGACATCCTGCGGGTCATCTGGGACCGCCTGCCGGGCGCCCATGTGGTGCTCGGCGATGTGCCCGTGCAGGGCACCGAGGCGGCGCCGGCCATCAGCCGCATGCTCGATCTTTTCAACGCCTGGGGCGGCGCCGCCGTGCTCATCGTGGGCCGCGGCGGCGGCAGCCTTGAGGACCTGTGGGCCTTTAACGAGGAAAGCGTGGCGCGGGCCATCCACCGCTCGCGCATTCCGGTGATCTCCGCCGTGGGTCACGAGATCGATGTCACCATCGCCGACCTCGTGGCCGACCTGCGCGCGCCCACGCCCACGGCCGCGGCTGAGATGGCCGTGCCCGACGCGGCGGAGGAGAACCAGCGGCTCGACGATCTGGCCGAACGGGCGCGCCTGGCCGTGCGGCAATACCTTGACGGCCGGCGGTCGGACCTGGCCTATTACCGCCACCACCGCATCTTTGCCGCACCGGGGGAGACCCTGCGGGCGCACCAGCGGACGATGACCGATTACGGGCGCCGGCTGCGCGCCGCTCTGGCCGGCGCGGTGCAGGTGCGCCGCGCCCGGGTGGAGGGCGCGGAGGGCCGGATCGCCTCGCTGAACCCGCTGGCCGTGCTCAAGCGCGGTTTCAGTTTCACCACGGACGAGGCGGGGCGGCGCGTGACCGACGCGGCGGCGCTGAAGGCCGGCGACCGCCTGCATACCCGGCTGGCGCGGGGGGTGGTGGTGAGTGCGGTTGAAGGCACGATACCGTCCGAAAACCAAACTCTAAACTCTAAATCCTAAACAAATGGAGCAGACATCAATGTTCGTAACGCTTTACCCGAGTGAAACGATCATAGGAGATCTGGATTGCCCGATCAAGTCGGGCAATGACAGCGCAAGAATAAGCCTGATGCAAATTATCCATCTTCATCCGTCATCCCACGGCGAGCCTGTCCTCCGGCTTGACCGGGGGAACCGGGGGAACCAGTCCTTTCATTCCGCTAAAGTGTAACCAATGTTCAAAGCGCGGCCTGACGACCGGCCTGCGGTCAAGGGAGGAGTTTGGAATTTGGAACATTGTCTCACATTTGAATTTGTTTTGGGTTTAGGATTTAGTGCTTCGTGCTTGCGTTGTATGGCGGCGGTCCAGCCCGAAGGTGGACTGAGTTCGCAGGTCTTGTTTTCGGAGGGTGCATAGCATGGCCTCCCTGTCATACGAGGATGCCCTGGCGAAGATCCAGGAGATAGCGGCCCGGCTTGAGTCGGGGGATATGCCCCTGGAGGAGTCGATCAAGTCCTACGAGCAGGCGCTGAAGCTCATCAAGACCTGCTACGAGGCGTTGAACAAAGCCGAGAAAAAGCTCCAGGAACTCTCCGGCAGCCTGGATGACATCAAAGTCGGGGATACGGAAATCGAGTAAGGGCTTGTGCGGAGGAAGGCCATGGATGTCACGACCCGTCTGGCCCGTGCCCAGGCCCGCGTCGAGCGGAGCCTGGCGCGGTGGGTGCGGCCCTCGCGCGCCGCGCACGGCCGCATCTACGAGGCGATGCGGTATTCGGTCTTCGCCGGCGGCAAGCGCATCCGGCCCGTTCTGGCGCTGGCCGTCTGCCGCATGCTCGGCGGCCGCGCGGCCGAGGCCATGGCCGGCGGGTGCGCCATCGAGCTCGTCCATACCTACTCCCTGATCCACGACGATCTGCCCTGCATGGACAACGACGATTTCCGGCGCGGCAAGCCGACCTCCCACAAGGTCTTCGGCGAGTCGATCGCCCTCCTGGCCGGCGACGGACTGCAGGCCCTGGCCTTCGATCTCATCGCCGCCCGCGTGGCCGACCCCGAACGGAGCCGCCGCATGATCGCCGCACTCGCCCGGGCCGCGGGGCCCGACGGCATGGTGGGCGGCCAGCTTCTGGACCTGGCCTACGAGGGCCGGCGCGTGCCGCTTGAACGCATCCTCGACCTGCACGCCCGCAAGACGGGCGCCATGTTCCTGGCAGCCGTCCGCATGGGCGTGATCGCCGGCGGCGCCGGTGCGGCCGCGCGCCGGGCCCTGGACCGGTACGGCCGTGAACTGGGGCTCCTCTTCCAGATCGTCGACGACATCCTGGACGAGACCGGCGACCTGGCCACGCTCGGCAAGACGGCGGGCAAGGACAAGGCCGCGGGCAAGTCGACCTTTCCGGCTCTGCTCGGCCTGGACGGCGCCCGCGCCTGGCGCGACCGGGTCCATGCCCGGGCCCGGCGCGCGCTCGCGCCGTTCGGCCGCCGGGCCGATGAACTGCTCGGCATCACCGCCTTTATAGCCGGCCGGGACCGCTGACCGGAACCCCGCCATGACCGACCCCACCCGCCCCGCCGGACCGCCGCCCCCCGGCAAACTCCTCGACCGCGTCCGGGGATCCGAGGACCTGCGCGGCCTGACCCTGCCGGAGCTGAACGCGCTGGCCGGGGAGATCCGGGAGTTGATCAAGCACACCGTGGCACGGACGGGCGGTCATCTCGCCACCAATCTCGGCGCCGTCGAGCTCACCCTGGCGCTCCACCGGGTCTTCGATTTCAAGCGCGACCGCCTGGTCTTCGATGTCGGTCACCAGTGCTACACGCACAAGATCATCACCGGCCGGCGGGAGCGGTTCGCCACCCTGCGCACGAAAGAGGGACTGAGCGGGTATCCCAACCGGCAGGAGAGCCCCTACGACACATTCAACGCGGGCCATGCCGGCACGGCCATTTCGGCCGCGCTGGGACTGGCCTGCGGCGACGGTCTCGCCGGCACCGACCGCCGCGTGGTGGTCCTCATCGGCGACGGTTCCATCCCCACCGGCCTCTCCTTCGAGGGCTTGAACCAGCTCGGCCATCTCAAGCGCAACCTGATCATCATCCTGAACGACAACGAGATGTCGATCTCGCCCACGGTCGGCGCCCTGGCCCAGTACCTCACGCGTATCCGGACCGGGACTTTCTACAACGAGTACAAGGCCCGGTTCAAACAGCTCCTGCGGCGGCTGCCCCACGGCTCCCGGATGGATGCGCTTTCCGATCACCTGGCCGCCAACCTGGTCAAAAGCGTCCTGCCGGGCCACTTCTTCGCCGAACTGGGACTGCGCTACTTCGGCCCGGTCGACGGTCACGACCTCACCGGCCTGGAGGAGGTGCTTAAGAACTGCCTGCGCCTTGACGGTCCAATTCTGGTTCACGCCATCACCACCAAGGGGCACGGGTATGAGCCCGCCAAGGAGGATCCCGAGTCCTACCACGGCGCGGTGCCCTTCAATGTGGCCGACGGTTCGGCCCTCAAGACCCCGGTCGGCGTGACCTATTCGGAGATCTTTGCCGAAACCCTCACCCGGCTGGCCGAGAACGACACAAAGATCGTGGCCATCACCGCGGCCATGCCGCTGGGCACGGGGCTCAATGTCTTCCAGGACCGCCACCCCGGCCGGTTCTTCGATGTGGGCATCTGCGAACAGCATGCCGTGACTTTCGCCGCCGGCCTCTCCGACACCGGGCTCACGCCCGTGGTGGGCATCTATTCCACCTTCCTCCAGCGGAGCTACGATCAGGTCTTCCACGATGTGAGCATGCAGGACAACATGCATGTGGTCTTCGCCATGGACCGCGCCGGGCTGGTGGGGTCCGACGGGTATTCCCACCACGGCCTGGTCGACATCAGCATGATGCGCGTCTTCCCGGGGCTCATCCTCATGGCGCCCAGGGACCGGGCCGAATTCGAGCTCATGCTGGCGCACGCCGTGGCCACCAAGGGCATCTTCGCCATCCGCTATCCGCGCGAGACCGCTCCCGCACGGCTGGCGGCGGGCGATTGCCCGCCCATCGTCACCGGCAGGGGGGAGATCCTGCGGCGCGGCCGGGATGTGGCCGTGCTGGCCTATGGCGCCATGGTGACACGGGCGATGGCCGCCGCCGAAAGCTTTGCCGCGGCGGGCGTGGAAGTGACCGTGGCCAACGCCCGGTTCGCCAAGCCGCTCGACGGGGACCTTATCCGGGAACTGGCCGCCGGTCACCGGGTGCTCGTCACCGTGGAAGACCACATGGTCGCGGGCGGGTTCGGATCGGCGGTGCTCGAACATTGCCACGCGGAGGGGATCCGGTTCGATTCGATCCGGGTCATGGGCGTGCCCGACCGGTACATCGCTCACGCCACACGCGAGGAACAGCTCGCGGAGGTGGGCCTCGACGCGGCCGGGATCGTGCGGGTCATCACAGAGGAACGGAGCCGGTTATGAAGCACCTGATCGTCGTGGTCAATCCCACCAAACCCAATGCCGAAGAATGCTTGGCCGTGGTCCAGCGCCTCGCCGGCCGCGCCGGCCGCGTGACCGTGGACCGCGGCACGGATATCGACCTGGCCCGCGCGGCCGGGGACCTGCTCGTGGTCCTCGGCGGCGACGGCACCATGCTCGCCGTGGCCCGGCGCCTCGCGGGCAACCCCATCCCGGTCTTCGGGGTCAACCTCGGCCGGCTGGGATTCCTGGCCCAGACCGGCATGGAGGCGCTGGAGACCGAACTGCCCCGCCTGCTCGAAGGCGGCGCGCGCGTGATCGACCTGATGATGATGGAAGTCGCCGTGGCCCACGCCGGCCGCGCCGCCACCCGCCACCTGGGACTGAACGACGCGGTCGTCTCGGGCCGCGAAGGGGCCACCTATATCACGGTCGACGCCGCGGTCGATGGCGAGCACCTTACCACCTACGAGGCCGACGGCGTGATCGTGGCCACCCCCACCGGTTCGACGGCCTATTCCCTTTCGGCCGGCGGGCCGATACTGGAACGGACCATGGAGTCATTCGTCATCACCCCGCTCTGCGCCCACACCCTGAATGTGCGGCCCATTGTCCTCGACGGCCGCCGCACCATCACCCTGCACTGCGCCGGCGGCGCGGGCCACGGCGCCTTCCTGCGCGTTGACGGCCAGGTCCGCGAGACTTTCGATGGCCCCGCCACGGTCACCATCGCCAAGGCGCCCCGGCCCTTCCGCATCGTGTCAACGGCCGCGACCGCCGAGTTCCGCGTCCTCAGCGAAAAACTGCGATGGAGCGGTTCGCTTTGAGTCTTTGTTTTAACGGCTGGCACTGACCTGCCTGGTTTTATATTGACCACCAGCCCCGTTTCTGTATAATGACATGCGTCAAATAAGCCATTAAATGCTGTATTCGTGGAGATATGCCATGAGGCGTCCAAAAATGGGTAAGCAAATCCAAAGTTGGAATAGCACCTACATGAGCTATCAAATTCTTGCCCTGCTATCCCAAGAACCTGAAACCGGACTTTCCGTGGCTGAAATGGCGGGAATCACCGGCGCAGGCATCAACACCGTCCGCCGGGCCCTGGTCTCCCTGTACGCCCAAGGTCTCATCCGCCGGGAAATGGGGGACCGGGCCATGCTCTATTCCGCCGCTCCAGGAAACCCGGCCGTGACCTACTTCAAGATCTTCACCCTGCTCCAGACGCTCCAGCCGCTCCTCAAACGCCTCCGGCCCCAGACCCACCGGATCGTCCTCTATGGGCCGTGCGCCGAGGGAGCGGATACGGCTGCCAGTGACATCAACCTCTTCATCGTCGCCCCCAACCCGACGGCGGTGCTGAATATCACCGATACCCTCCGCATTCCGCTCTTCTCCGCCGTAGGGGCACGGCATGCCGTGCCCTCATCGTCGACCGGCCGAAAAGACGCGGCCAAGACTGTATCGGGACAAGGAGCCGCCCTCCCCGGCATTGCCGCCGGCGTTTTTCCTCCCGTACTTCCGGAGGATAGGGCACGGCATGTTGCTTTAAACCCCGAGGGTGCCTCACCGCTCGGGGCCGTGCCTCTGCAGATAGAAGAGGCCGATGACCCGATGGCGTTGGCCTCAGCGCTGACTGATGGCCTCGTACCTTCAACGCAGGCCGAAGGCCGCTCAACGCAGCTAGTCAACGAGCGCTCAACGCAAGACGCAGCGTCCGCGCTAAACGAGCCGCCCACTGCCCGCCGTGTGGCAGCCATACTAATGCCGCCAGGGGACGAAATACCGATACTCACGGAGGACCCGGAGGCTGCCATCCTGGCCATCGAATCCGGCCTCCTCCTCTGGCAGGATCCTGCCCGGACCGCCCCCCACCTCGTCACCAAGGGCGGCGGCAGGCACAAGATCGCCATCCTCACCAACTGGCTCAAGTGGAAAAAGTCGGCCGACCCCCACTGGGCCAGCGAGCCCTATGTCATCTCCATGGCCTTCGACAGCCATACGGCCAGGGGCGAGATGATCGAGCCCTTCTTCAACGCCCTGCCGTTCCCGAATGTCCTGGCGGGCGACACCCTGCCCATGCTGGGCCAGGGGCACTTCTTCTACGGCCCGCGCGACCCCGGCGAGTTTGTCGCCCTCTCCGTCTTCTGGATGGAAAAGGACGCCGGCGTCCGCGACCTGGGCCAGACCATCAGCGACCTGCAGGCCAACAAGAAGATCAAGGCCGGCATCAAGGCCCTCGGCACGCTGGCAGGCGAAGGCCTGGCCAGGCTTCTGCCCGGCCTGGGGGCCGTGGCCGCCATCACCGCCGAAGCCCTCAAGCTCAACAAAGACGATGAGATCTTCCGCTCCGACGGCGTCTACCTCCGCGAGTACGACCCGCCCTATGACATCGGCACCGACAAGGTCATTGGCAATGTCTTCCTCGATTTCAACATCAAGGTCATCGGGATAGGGAGGTGATTCGCCACAAAGTTCACAAAAGCCTGCCCTCCGGCTTGACCGGACGGGGACACAAAGGGGGGTATGGTTAGGACAAGTATAAAACCGCCACGGATTTCAGAGATTCAGATTTCCTGATCCGGGCGGAAAATGGGTTGGCGCATTTTCACATCAGGCAAGAGTGTAAATCATCCGCATTCCGGTCTCGGGATGGTGGAAAGATAATTCGTTCAGTTCGAGCAGCAAGGCGCCAATTGCCTTGTC